>NZ_AWXE01000001.1:368077-736154 GCF_000469155.1 Candidatus Micropelagos thuwalensis
CACCTTCATAGGCCTCAATCGTACGACCGTATTCATTTTCTATTTCGAAAGCTTCGAGAATTTTACGATATTTTTCAGCAGGGTTAGCATCTGACCGGTCCATGAGAGAACGTAAACGGGCAACACGTGCTTTACGCTCATCAATAAGGAAAGGTGTGTCAAGATTTACGAAAGCTTCCAGACCATCAATCATTTTAAACATGTGAGGGATGATTGTCCGGTCGATGGTTGTTACGTCTTCGATTTCCTGACGAATTTTAACCATCTCTTCTCGTTGAGCAGCGATAAGTTTTTCCAACTGAGCGTTGTACTCTCTTAACTCTTCAAGCTGTCTAACGGATGCTCTGTACTCCATAACAAGTTCAGCAGTTTGATCATCCAGTTTATCAATCTTCTTTTGAGATTTTGATCCGTCAGTCACAGTACCGTTTGCTGTGGACTGAACTTGAGCTAGCACTTCCTGTGCATTCGTCTGAAATATTAAAGCAATTAAAACAAAAAAACTTGCAATCGCTGTTATTAAACCACGATGCAAGAGGGCATTGCTGTTTGAATAAGCCTTCGGCATATCTAGTCCCTCACTAAAATAAGAATACGGCTTAAAACCGTTATTTGAAAATATCCATTGATTTACTTTCATATCAACGCGCTAAAATCAAGTCGTGTGATGTTAGAAACTCAATAAATTTCCTATCAAGAATGTTAGTAAAAATCTGAATTAGCGGTAAATTTTCTTAATTGTTCTAAAACCGAGATGATTTGTACCCAACCCTGTTTCTTGAGGTTGTCTTGCTGCGGGTCTGTATCTGAGACAATAATTCTGAGCACACAAATAAGAACCCCCTTTAATAACATATACTTCCTCTAGGTCATTTGCCTTTATCTTATCTTTCAAGAACGCATCAGGATGGCTATGATCAATCGCTTCACGTTCAGCGGAGTAAATGTCATCTGTCCACTCCCAAACGTTACCAATCATATCCAGAAGTCCATTATTGTTTTCCGGAAAACAACCCACAGGTGCAATAAATTCATATCCATCTTCCCCAGTACCCATCGTAGGGAATCGCCCCTGCCATGTATTTGCCATAAAAATGTCGTCTGGATAAGCTTCATCGCCCCATGCATAGCGGGAGTCAGACCCAGCCTTAGCAGCATATTCCCATTCTGCTTCGCTAGGTAACTCATGCCCTTTCCATTTTGCGTAGGCTTTAGCATCAGCTAAGGCAATATGCACAACCGGATAATGCTCTTTACCTATTATCGAACTTGATGGCCCTTCCGGATGACGCCAGTTCGCGCCAGCTACAAATTGCCACCAATTCATGAAATTTAGACTGTAAAACTTTTCAGGTGGACTGAAGACCGCAGATCCAGGAACCCTTAGCTCATCATCAATATCTGGATAGGCTTCTTTAGAAAGGCCACGTTCTGCAAGCGTGACGTAACCTGTTGCATCGACAAATTCTAAGAATTGTGCATTCGTGACTTCATACTTGTCCATGTAAAAGTCATTTATAACGATGTTCTCGCGTACCCGTTCCTCAGGATAACCAGTGCTGTCCCCGATTATAAAATTTCCACCTTTAATCAAAACCATTTTGTGCTGGGGATTGTCACACTGAGCTTTCTGCTGAGGTTTATGGGTGCCAAAATAGTAATAAACACCTAAACACAGACATGCGATGAATAATATTACCAACGCCGCAAAATGAATCTTTTTTTCGGTAAGGCGCATGCTCCAGAATTCCCTGACTTATTATTAAGTTACAAAAATTATAATAAACAAATTGTCTTGTTATACAGGTAATGTCCGGGTAACTGGTGAGCCCTGCAGGAATCGAACCTGCGACCCACTGATTAAAAGTCAGTTGCTCTACCAACTGAGCTAAGGGCCCTTCCAGTAAGCGGGATATAGACCAACTTACACGTCACTTCCAGCCTTATTTTTATAATAGGTACAATTCGTCTCACCCTTCACAAAATCATGCCTTTTCAAATGGCGGTATATCGCCCTCATTCTGGTCTCTATAAAAAGCCGCTACAAAAGCTTCAAATGAACCCGCCTCAATATTTTGCCGCATTTCTTGCATGAGTGATTGGTAATAATGAAGATTATTCCAGGTCAATAACATTGCCGCGAGATATTCACCACATCTGACCAAATGATGCAAATAGGCTCGGCTATACTGACTTGCCGCTGGGCAATCACATTCTTCATCAAGTGGCCTCGGGTCATTAGCGTGACGGGCATTCTTTAAATTAACTTTACCTTTGCGTGTATAGGCCAAACCATGACGCCCGGCGCGAGTCGGCATCACACAATCAAACATATCAATACCTTTGGCAACGGAAAGGACGAGATCTTCGGGCGTACCGACCCCCATAAGATATCGCGGTTTATCTTCAGGTAAGGCGGGAACCGTGAATTCCAGCACCTTTAACATTTCTTCTTGTCCCTCACCAACAGCAAGACCACCAACGGCATATCCGTCAAAACCGATATCAAGGAGATTTGACACGCTTTCCAGTCGAAGATTTTCATAAACCCCGCCCTGGACAATCCCAAACAGCGCATCACCTTCGCCTTTATCGTAAAGCTGGAAAGCCTTTTTCGATCTTTCAGCCCAACGCGTAGACAACGCCATCGAGTCACGCGCCTGTTTTTCGGTTGCCGGGAATGGGGTACATTCATCCAAAATCATGCGTATATTCGCACCCAAAAGTGTTTGTATTTCTATACTGCGCTCGGGGGTAAGCATGTAGGACTTTCCATCAATATGGCTCTGAAAATTGACACCTTCCTCACTCATTTTTCGGAGCTTAGAAAGCGACATCACCTGAAACCCTCCACTATCGGTAAGTATGGGTCCCTCCCATTTCATAAAATCATGCAAACCGCCAAGTTCGGCAACTTCTTCAGCACCAGGTCGCAACATCAAATGATAGGTGTTGCCAAGAACAATGTCCGCGCCAAGGTCTTTTACCTGTTCCATATACATCGCCTTGACAGTGCCAGCCGTCCCAACAGGCATAAAAGCAGGCGTTCTTATCTCACCTCTAGGGGTAATGACTTTGCCACGCCGTGCATTTTTATCCTTTGAATGAAGTATGAAATCCATGGCGTAATTTTAATTAACTTTATCAGCTAATTCCAGCAGGCAGGCATCGCCATAGGAATAAAATCTGTAATTATTTTGAACGGCATGGTTATAGGCTTTTTTCATTGTGTTCAGCCCTGAAAAAGCTGAAACGAGCATAAATAATGTTGATTTGGGCAAGTGAAAATTGGTCAAAAGCATGTCGGCAGCTCTGAAACGATAACCGGGTTTAATAAAAATATCAGTCGCTTTTGCAAACGGCATTATCCGTCCGTCATCTCTTGCCGCAGACTCCAATAGTCTTAAAGACGTCGTCCCAACACAACAAATTTTATGGCCGTCTTGCTTTGATCTATTGAGCCTTTCAGCGATCTCAGGCTTAACTTCGCCCCACTCTGCATGCATTTTATGATTAGCAGTGTTTTCGACTTTGACAGGCAAAAAGGTTCCTGCACCTACATGTAATGTCACACGGCATATCTCAACCCCTATCACTTCAAGCTTTGCCTGTAAATCGGGAGTAAAATGAAGCCCCGCAGTCGGTGCCGCTACCGCGCCGTCATGTTCAGCGAATAAAGTTTGATAATCTTGGTTATCTTTATCATCTGGTTGGCGTTTACCAGCTATATACGGGGGTAAAGGCATGGATCCGATAAGCCCAAGAAGCTCATCCATTTTGTTTAATGATAAATTAAAATCAATTAACGCCTCGCCTTGTTCTTTTTCCAAAACGGTTGCTTGATATGTAATGCCAGCCGTATCCTCAAAACGGATAACATCACCTTGCTTCACCTTTTTTGCAGGCTTGAGCAGACATTTCCAAGCACTCGCACCTTGTCGTTCAATAAGGTTAAGCTCTATTTTAGCGCCCAGATTTTGTTCTGCATCTATAGCAGCATCACTAAGCCGGGTTCCTGAAAGTTTGGCCGGAATCACCCGTGTATCATTGACAACCAGTGCATCGCCCTTTGAAAAGTAGGATGGTAAGTTTCGGATAATTCTATCAGTGAGATGACCGTTAGGTGCAACATGAAGGAGTTTTGCAGCGTCACGCGGTGAGGCAGGACGCAACGCAATCAGTTCGTCTGGCAGGTCAAAGTCAAATGCTTCAACCTGCATACGTTTTACTTTTCGTCATCAGTTTCCGCAAGACGCATGGTTACGATATAATCAGGTTCTTCCGGTGGCTCACCTTTGGCTATAGCATCAACATGCTCCATGCCCTCAATGACTTCAGCAAAAACTGTATATTGCCGGTTCAAGAATTCTGCATCTTCCAGACAAATAAAGAACTGACTGTTCGCACTGTCAGGATGTTGGGCGCGCGCCATACCAATCGTACCGCGTAAAAATGGTTCAGTCGAAAATTCCGCCCGTAAATCAGGATAGTCAGAACCACCCATACCAGTTCCCGTTGGATCTCCGGTTTGAGCCATGAAACCGTCAATAACGCGATGAAAGATAATGTTATCGTAGAATTTTTGTTCAGCGAGTTGTTTAATTCTCTCGACATGTTTTGGCGCCAAATCATCTCTGAGGCGTATTTTAACTACGCCTGTGCTAAGCTCCAATATCATAACAGACTCCTTTTCTGACGCGGAAGCAGGGGTTAGGGAAAGAGGTAGGATGATACAGAAAAATGCAAATAAATATTTAATGTTACGCATTGAATAACACTCCTAACACATTAATTTAGTTTAGCTTTTAGTTTTTCACAAATTGATGTTGGGCAAAACATGCTTACATCACCTTTTAGCTGAGCAATTTGACGAACTTGAGTTGACGAAATATGAGAAATTTCCGGCGAGGCCGCCAGGAAAACTGTTTCAACTGGTGATGATGTCTGACGATTAATATTTGCCATTTGAGTTTCGTAATTAAAATCACCAGTATTACGAAGACCTCGCAAGATCACATTGGCGCCATATTGCTCTGCAGCATGAACCATAAGTCCTTCAAAAGCTACAACTTGAACCTTGTCTACTTGGTCAGGAAGGCAATTTGAGATTTCCAGACTTATCATTTCAAGACGTTCTTCAATTGTGAAAATCGGTTTTTTGGTTGCGCTTACACCCACACCAATTACCAGACTGTTCACAAGGCTTAAGCCGCGCGTGATGATATCGAGATGACCGAAAGTTAATGGATCAAAACTTCCCGGATAAAAACCTTTTAGCATTATGCATCCCCTGCATCTGATGTGTCATCAGATGACGCACTTGAAGTCGTGGAAGTTTCATCATTTCCCAAACCATCATCAGGTATGGCCTCATCAGAAGTTTCGTTAAGACAAATTACGGAAACAACATGAGCATCCTCATCAGTCTTAAAGATGGTAACACCCTGCGTATTCCGCCCAGCAACACGAACATCATTGACGGGACATCTTATCAAAGTCCCGCTATCGGTCACCAACATAATCTGATCGGTTTCTTTGATAGGGAATGAAGCAACCAAAGGCCCGTTCCGGTCGGTCACAGTCATGGCAATAATACCCTTCCCGCCACGACCTGAAACGCGGTATTCATATGCTGAGGATCGTTTGCCATAGCCGTTTTCACTTACAGTCAACAGGAATTGTTCTTGTGCCCCCATTGCGGCATAGCGCTCAGGGCTTAGCACAGCTTCTTCACTTGTCTCCTCAAGTTCAGTGTCGTTCACATCTTCATCAGTTTCATCGGTAGCACGCCGGAGCATCGCAGCTTGTTTCAGATAGCTGTTGCGCTCTGCCGGTGAGGCATCACTATGCATCAAAATGGAAAGAGAAATAACCTTTTCATCCTTACCCAGCTTGATACCTCTCACACCTGTAGAGTTACGACTTCGGAAGACCCGAACATCGGTAACAGGAAAGCGAATACAGCGACCAGCATTATTGGTGAGCAGCACATCATCATTCTCTGTGCACAATTCAACACCGACAATAACCTCCCCTTCTTCCGGTTTCATTGCGATTTTGCCGCTTTTGTTAATATTTACAAAAGCTGATAAATCATTCCGCCGGACATTACCGAAGCCTGTTGCGAACATGACGTGATAATTACTCCAGCTATCCTCATCCTGAGGAAGCGCCATAATTGCAGCGATGGTCTCGTCTTCTTTTAAGGGCAATAAATTAACAAGCGCCTTGCCACGCGATTGCGGATTACCAACTGGCAAACGCCAAACTTTCATTTTGTAAACCATTCCTGTTGTTGAGAAGAACAACACAGGTTGATGGGTATTTGCCGCAAAAATACGGGTAACAAAATCTTCGTCCTTTGTGGACATGCCGGAGCGACCTTTACCACCCCGCTTTTGCGCCCGGTAAGTAGATAACGGAACACGTTTGATGTAACCAGAATGACTTACCGTCACAACCATTTCCTCTGAGGGAATAAGGTCTTCATCATCAACTTCGAACTCATCTTCAATAATTTCAGTACGTCGCGGCGTTGAAAATTCATCCCTTACAGTGGTCAACTCATCGCTGATAATTGAGAGAACACGCTCACGGCTGCCGAGGATATCAAGATAATCAGTAATTTTCCCACCCAACTCGCTCAGTTCACCACCAATTTCATCTCGGCCCATAGCTGTGAGGCGTTGAAGGCGCAGTTCAAGAATGGCACGGGCCTGCGCTTCACTGAGGACATATTTACCCTTGTCATCAATGCGGTGGCGTGGGTCATCAATCAGGCGAATAAGGTCTGCAACATCTGCGGCATCCCAGGCGCGAGTCATAAGTTCTTCGCGTGCGATTTGCGGTGAAGCCGCTTTACGGATAACTGCAATCACCTCATCAATATTCGCTACGGCTATCGCCAAACCGACCAACACATGAGCTCTGTCGCGGGCTTTATCAAGTTCAAACTTAGTACGACGCGTAACAACAACTTCACGAAAAGCAATGAAAGCTTTTAAAATGGAACGTAGATTGAGTAATTCTGGTTTGCCACTATTCAGCGCCAGCATATTAGCCCCAAAGCTGGTTTGGAGACTGGAGAAACGATAAAGCTGGTTCAGCACAACCTCCGGTACAGCTTCCCGCTTTAATTCAACGACAATTCTCATCCCATCGCGATCCGACTCATCCCGAATATCAGCAATGCCTTCCAGTGTTTTCTCCCGCACCAATTCGGCGATCTTTTCAATCATGGAAGTTTTATTAACTTGATATGGAATTTCCGTTACAACAATCGCCAGTCGCCCTTTACGAATTTCCTCGACCTCAGCCTTACCCCGCATAACGATAGAGCCACGCCCAGTCAAAATGGCAGACAGAGCGCCTCTGCGGCCTAAAATCTGCCCACCTGTCGGGAAGTCAGGGCCAGGGACAATTGTATTTAATTCATTATCCTCTAACTCAGGATTTTCTATCAACGCCAGGGTGGCATTAATCACTTCCCCAAGGTTATGCGGTGGAATATTGGTCGCCATACCAACAGCGATACCGTTTGCCCCATTAACGAGTAGATTTGGAAAACGAGCAGGTAAAACAACCGGCTCACGCTCCGAGTTGTCATAGTTATCCTGAAAATCGACTGTGTTGCGGTCAATATCCTCAAGCAACGAATGTGCCGACTTGGCCATTCTCACCTCAGTATATCTCATAGCCGCTGCTGGATCACCGTCAATCGAACCAAAATTACCCTGCCCGTCTAAAAGGGGTAAACGCATTGAGAAATCTTGCGCCATCCGAACCAAAGCGTCATAGATCGATTGATCACCATGCGGGTGATATTTACCGATAACATCACCGACAACGCGCGCAGACTTACGATAAGGTTTGTTATAGTCATACCCATTTTCATTCATCGAAAACAGTATACGGCGATGAACAGGCTTTAAGCCGTCCCTGACATCCGGCAAAGCACGACTCACGATCACGCTCATAGCGTAATCGAGATAAGATGTTCTCATCTCATCTTCGATATTAATAGGACTGACATCAAAATCGGGGGGCACATCCCCACCACCGGCAGCTATTGGCGGATCGTCACCATTACCATTACCCATATCATCAGATATTATTTCATCTTCAGGCAGGGTATCGGTTTCGACCTCGTCGTCAGGGGCATCGTTAGAATCGTCGTTCAATTTTTTGGCTTTTCCTGCATTAAATTTTTTGGAAAATTTCCATGTTTATTTATAGCATTTTAGAGCTATGAGTCGCAATAAATCCTTGCACTAGAAACAGGAAAATTTATCTTTAAATCAATAGGTTAAAATGGAATGTCACCATCCATATCACCACCCGGAGATGACGGGGGCAAACTATCGCCACCACCACCTGAGCCTATACTTCCAGTTGAACTTCCTGCAAAATCACCACCACCTTGACGACTATCAAGCATGGTTAGATTACCGTTGTACCCCTGCAAAACAACTTCGGTTGTATATTTATCTTGACCGTTTTGATCCTGCCATTTGCGGGTTTGGAGTTGCCCCTCCAGATAGACTTTGGAGCCCTTTCGAAGGTATTGCTCGGCGATTTTTGCAAGGCCTTCATTGAAAATCACCACGCGATGCCATTCTGTTTTCTCTCTTCTCTCACCGGTATTTTTGTCTTTCCAGCTTTCACCTGTTGCAACACTTAGATTGGCAATAGGTCTGCCGTCTTTTGTTTGACGAATTTCTGGGTCTGCCCCCAGATTCCCGACGAGAATAACTTTATTGATACTACCAGCCATTTTTTCTCCAATCTTTATTACGTTATAAATTTAGTGATGACTCGGCTCTAAGTATCAACCATAGCACGGCATTCTTGTGGAAAACTTATTTAAATTGTCATTCATAATCGTTAAACAATAGTCATTGACAGCATAATAAATATTGCTCGTGTTAGGATGCGAACTAACTCCTGACATGTATAAAGATAGGTCAAACACGCAGATGCCCGCAAAACGCAAAACAGACAATATTCCGGCTCCATTACAAGCTAAAAATATGAGCATTGTCGGTGCGCGCGAACATAACCTCAAAGATATTTCTATCGTTCTGCCCCGCGATAAAATGATTGTTATTACGGGTCTTTCAGGCTCCGGTAAAAGTTCTCTGGCATTTGATACTATTTATGCTGAAGGTCAACGGCGTTACGTTGAAAGCCTCTCAGCCTATGCCCGACAGTTTCTGGAAATGATGCAAAAACCGGATGTAGACCAGATTGACGGCTTATCTCCGGCAATTTCAATTGAACAAAAAACCACATCCAAAAATCCACGCTCAACAGTTGGAACAGTCACAGAGATTTATGATTATCTGCGCCTGTTGTTTGCGCGTGTTGGTATCCCATATTCACCTGCAACAGGCCTGCCGATAGAAAGCCAAACCGTTAGCCAGATGGTTGACCGTATTATGGCACTTCCCGAAGGTACAAGACTTTATCTGCTTGCACCCATTGTGCGCGGACGCAAAGGCGAATACCGCAAAGATTTTGCAGAATTACAAAAACGCGGCTTTCAGCGTGTGAAGGTTGACGGCAATTATTATGAAATCTCAGATGTGCCGACACTCGACAAGAAATTCAAACACGACATTGATGTGGTTGTAGATCGCATTGTCGTTAAACCTGACCTCGGCAATCGGCTTGCTGATAGTATGGAAATTGCTCTGCAACTCACAGACGGCATTGCTGTTGCTGAGATGGCAGATAGCAAGGAAGAGGAACCAGAGAAAATTGTGTTCTCCTCGCGTTTTGCATGCCCTGTCTCGGGTTTTACAATTGACGAAATCGAACCTCGGTTATTTTCCTTTAATAATCCGTTTGGCGCCTGCCCTGACTGTGACGGCCTGGGGACACAATTTTTTATAGATCCTGAAGCGATTGTGCCTGACCAAACCTTATCCTTAAGAGAGGGCGCGATCGTCCCATGGGCCAAGTCCGGCACATCCTCGCCTTATTATACGCAAACACTCGAAAGCCTCGCTGAACATTACGGTTTTTCTCTAAATGACCCGTGGCATGATCTCGACGCTAAAGCACAGAAAGTCATTCTTTATGGAAGCAATAAAGAACCCGTCAAATTCACTTATGATGACGGAACACGAAGCTTTAAAACAACAAAACCATTTGAGGGGGTTGTTGGCAATCTGGAGAGACGATACCGCGAGACAGACAGTTCATGGATGCGTGAAGAAATAGAAAAATTCCAATCCAAGACCCACTGTGAAACATGTGGTGGTTATCGACTCAAACCGGAAGCTCTGGCAGTTAAAATTGCAAACCTGCATATTGGTGAAGTGGTTGAGATGTCGATTCTTGACGCGGATAGATGGTTTGCAGATTTAGACAAACATCTCAATTCAAAACAGGCTGAAATTGCTTCACGGATTCTTAAAGAAATCCGTGAGAGGCTAAAATTCCTGAATGATGTCGGACTTGATTACCTTACCCTTTCTCGCAATTCAGGCACACTATCTGGCGGGGAAAGTCAACGTATTCGCTTGGCCTCCCAAATCGGATCGGGTCTGACAGGCGTTCTTTACGTGCTGGATGAGCCATCTATTGGCTTACATCAGCGCGACAATGCACGACTTTTAGAAACCCTGACGCGACTTCGCGATCTCGGTAACACGGTGATTATTGTTGAACATGATGAGGATGCTATTCTTGCTGCAGACCATGTGGTTGATATTGGCCCTGGTGCAGGTGTTCATGGCGGCGAGATTATCGCTGAAGGTACACCCGCAAAAATCAAAAGTGCAAAGAAAAGCCTAACCGGACAATATCTCTCAGGCACTAAGTCTATTCCTGTACCCCCCAAAAGGCGCGAGGCTTATCTTGGGCGGCATCTTAGAGTTGTCGAAGCAAGCGGTAATAACCTTAAAAACGTAACAACTGATATTCCTCTCGGCACATTCACCTGCGTAACAGGTGTGTCGGGGGGTGGTAAGTCAACACTCTTGCTTGATACACTTTACAAAGCAACTGCGCGGAAACTTCATAATGCGCGGGATTTGCCCTCCCCGCATAAAGCTATTGAAGGCTTAGAACATCTCGACAAGGTGATTGATATTGACCAGTCGCCCATTGGCAGAACGCCGCGCTCTAATCCTGCGACCTATACAGGTGCTTTCACACCTATTCGTGAATGGTTCTCAGGTCTGCCGGAGGCGAAGGTGCGTGGCTACAAGCCGGGCCGATTTTCATTCAATGTGAAAGGTGGCCGCTGTGAAGCCTGTCAGGGAGATGGTGTTATCAAAATCGAAATGCACTTCCTCCCTGATGTTTATGTTGAATGTGATGTTTGTAACGGTAAGCGCTATAACCGAGAAACGCTGGAAGTTAAGTTCAAAGATAAAAATATCGCTGATATCCTCGATATGACAGTCGATGAAGCGGCAGATTTTTTTAAGGCCGTGCCTGTTATCCGAGATAAGATGGTAACGCTTCAACGTGTTGGATTGGGCTATATCAAAGTTGGGCAACAGGCGACAACGCTTTCAGGTGGTGAGGCTCAACGCGTCAAACTTGCCAAAGAACTTTCCAGACGTGCCACAGGCCGAACACTCTATATTCTGGATGAACCAACCACAGGCCTTCACTTCCATGATGTCGCAAAACTTCTGGATGTTTTACATGAACTGGTTGATGCCGGTAACACAGTAGCTGTTATTGAACACAATCTCGAAGTGATTAAAACTGCTGATAAAGTAATCGATTTAGGGCCAAATGGTGGTCATGGTGGCGGAGAAATTGTTGCCGCTGGTACACCTGAAGAAGTCGCTTCTGTCAAAGAAAGTTATACGGGTCAGTTTTTGTCTAAACTTTTAAAAAAACCTAAACTAACTTCCAAGCCTTCTGCTAAACCACAAAGAACTACAGCAAAAGCTGCTGAATAAAGCTTCCATCCAGCGTCTGCTTAATTTATGAGTAACCATGGAGCATGTCGATTATGAGCAGTGATAGAGTTCACATTGTAGGTGGTGGTCTTGCCGGATCTGAAGCCGCATGGCAATTAGCGCAATCTGGAATTGCTGTGACACTTTACGAAATGCGCCCTCATCGTAAAACCGAAGCACACGTCACAGACGGGCTTGCAGAACTTGTTTGTTCAAACTCGTTTCGATCCGATGATGCAGAAACGAATGCTGTGGGTCTCTTACATGCTGAACTTCGGGACGCGAATAGCCTAATTATGAGATGTGCTGACACGCATCAATTACCCGCAGGAGGTGCGCTTGCCGTTGACCGTGAAGGTTTCTCGCAATCCGTTACGAAAGAGCTTGAAAATCATCCACTCGTGACACTTAAACGCGAAGAGGTGACACATATTGACCCTGATTGGGCGCATGTGATTATTGCCTCAGGCCCGTTAACCTCCCCCGCTTTATCAGAAGTAATCTCAAAAATGACAGGCAGCGATAAGCTTGCTTTTTTTGATGCGATTGCGCCGATTGTCTACCGTGACAGTATTAATATGGATATTTGTTGGGAACAGTCCCGTTATGACAAATCCGGGCCTGGTGGGGATGGAAAAGACTACATTAACTGTCCCATGAATGAAGCGCAATATCATGAATTTATAGATGCCCTCATTGATGGTGAAACCGCAGACTTCAAGCAATGGGAAGAAGATACACCTTATTTTAATGGGTGTTTGCCAATTGAGGTCATGGCCGCACGCGGGCGTGAAACTTTACGTCATGGCCCCATGAAACCACGCGGGTTGACAAATGCCCATAATTCAGACGTAAAACCTTATGCAGTAGTCCAACTTCGTCAAGATAATGCATTGAAAACACTTTATAATATTGTCGGATTTCAGACTAAGATGAAATACGGCGCTCAGGCAGATATCTTGCGCCTTATACCCGGACTTGAAGACGCAAGGTTCGCCAGATTAGGGGGGCTGCATCGTAATACATTTCTGAACAGCCCAAGCCTGCTCACTGAAGATTTAACACTGAGAACAGTCCAAAATATCCGTTTTGCCGGACAAATAACAGGTGTTGAAGGATATGTAGAAAGCACAGCAATTGGCCTTCTCGCGGGATTATTTACAGCTGCTCAAATTCAAAACCGGCAATTGTCACCACCACCCATGACGACTGCATTGGGAGCCTTGCTGGCACATATTACCAAAAACGCCAATAAGGATACGTTCCAACCCATGAATATTAATTTCGGCTTGATGCCAGAGATTTTACAAACCGAAGCGACATTTATCCATGCTGAAACTGGTGAAAAATTACGTGGAAAAGCTCGTGCATTTGCCAAAAAACGTGCACGGCAAATAGGGTTTACTAGCCGTGCCAGACAGGATTTTGAAATATGGCGCCTCTCAGAATCAGCCTGTGTCTCGTTATAGTTTTCCCCAAAATGCCATTTTTAGTAAATGAAGCTGATAGAAGAACAATGATCTTGATTTATTAATATTTTGGGCATGTTTTTTTGAGAGTCCGATAATTAAAAAGGCGGGAAGAATAAGTTTTCGGTACTTTCGCGGCATGCCATTAAATAAAACTGTCGCTGTCTGAAGTTTTGCCTTAGCTGCTGAAACGATATCTGCCTGTATGTCACCAGGATAGGCCGTGGATAATCTTAACAATTCAAATCCGCTTCCGGCAGCCTTTAACATCCCTTCCGGTAAAATATCTTCGTTATCTTGCCCTAACACCCGCAATGCCGATTGCATGAATGGTACGCCTATTTCATGAGCTGAGTGTTCAATATCAGATAAATTCGGCTCTTCTTTATCAAATAACCCTTCGCGTCCATTTATGAGCTTATGCAATAAGTCACGCGGCAGGCTGGAAGCATTTAGAAAACAGCTAATGGGCGCAGTATCAAGATGTTTGCCGTCAATTACCTCACGCCACCATTGATAACGTATCGTTCCCAGCATGGGTTCGCTGACAATAAAAGGAATACGCGCACTATCTGCATAAATACTATAGAGAGTAAGCATATCAGTGCGACGTTCATCAGGCGTAAAGAGATGGCATAAGAATAAATCTCCATCAAGGCTTCGTAATTCATCTCTAAAGATTGCAATATCCTGCATATTTCATTCGCCCATAAAAAAGGCTACACGCATCATTAAGATCCGTGCAGCCTTAATCATTTGATATTCCTAGTACAGGTTTTGCGCTGCAACCATTGAGAAAAGCATAGGAACAGAGAGCATTGTGTTCGTGCGTGAGAACAACATCGCGGTTCTAGCAGATGCAGCCTTTGTGTCCGCATCGGCTTCCACAATACCTAACGCTCTTTTCTGATTAGGCCAGATGACAAACCAAACATTGAACCACATTATTGTACCAAGCCACATGCCAATGCCAATCATTGTATGCTTTTCAACGGCAAAGCCTTCTGATGCCCCAAGGGTAATCGCCTCAACAAAATAGCCATTAGCAGCCGCCAAAAGAAGACCGGAAATGATTGTAATCATTGCGCCCCAGCGAAACCACCATAGGGCGGCAGGCGCAATCACCTTGCCAATTGCTGGTTTTTGCTCATCGGGAATATTCGGCATGTTTGGAATTTGTACAAAGTTAAAATAGTACAGAATACCAATCCACATAATCCCGGCCAGAACATGGAGATAACGAAGAACGAACGCCCCAAAATTATGATCGAACACACCCATATGTATCTGCGCGTAGATAATAAGTAGAACAGTTGCCAGGACAAAACCGGCAATAACTGTGTTTCGAAGTGAAGTTAAAATTGACGCCATAAAACCCTCCATCAAATAAATTTATTAAACAAACCTAAAGCTGCCTTGGTGTTGAAACAAGCGAAAAAACCTTACTTCACGCCCTAAATCTGGTCTTTTGCGGCCTCAGACCAATCACGCTTAACACCAAGATACATTAAAACTGGCGCAGCGATAAAGATTGATGAATAAGTCCCAACAAAAACACCCCAAATCATCGCTAAAGTAAAGCCGCGTATCACCTCACCGCCTAATATATAAAGCGAAAAAAGAGCCAGAAGCGTTGTGACCGAAGTCATAACGGTACGCGACAAGGTGCTATTAATCGACAGATTGGCTAATTCAGACAAAGGCATTTTCTTGAACCGGCGTAAATTTTCACGCACACGGTCATACACAACAACCGTATCATTCATTGAATAACCAACAATCGTCAAAATTGCCGCGATAATTGATAAGTTAAATTCCAACTGAATGAGGCAAAAAACACCAATGGTCAAGATAATATCATGTATCAGTGCCAGAACCGCACCAACAGAAAACTGCCATTCAAAACGTAACCAGATGTAAAAGAGCATAAGACCAATCGCAACCGTTACCGCTAAAAAACCCGCACGGACAAGCTCACCGCTTATCTGAGGGCCAACGACCTCAACCCTTCGGAATGTCACATCTTGCGGGAGTGCATTGCGGATTTGATCAACTGCAGAGAGGTTTTCTGCATTATCAGTCGCATCAGCTTTTTCACCAACGCGTATCAACACATCTTCAGGACTACCAAATTCTTGAATTTGCACCTCACCCAAGTCAAGACTGCCAATAATATCGCGCAAATCGGCAATATCAGCTGGACCATTTGTGCCGATTTCAATAAGCGTACCGCCTTTAAAATCTATGCCAAAATTCAGCCCTTGAGTAAAAAACAACCCCAATGAAGCGATAACTAAACTGGCCGAGACAATAAAACTCGCAATATGAAGGCGGATAAAATCAATTTTTGTTTCGGCTGGAACGAGCTTTAATGTCCACATGATAAATCCATTTTATATTGTCAGTTTTTCGATGCGATTTTTGGAACCGTAATTAAGAGCCACCATTAAGCGCGTGACCGTAAAAGCGGTAAATACCGACGTGATAATTCCGATGCCAAGTGTGACAGCAAAACCGCGCACTGGGCCGGAACCCAGATAGAACAAAATCATTGCTGAAATCAATGTGGTAATATTGGCATCCAAGATAGTGCCGAGTGCTCTGCTATAACCGGAGTCAATCGCCATCAGTGCCGATTTACCGTTCCTGATTTCCTCACGAATCCGTTCAAAAATAAGAACATTAGCATCAACCGCCATACCTATCGTCAAAACAATACCCGCAATGCCGGGTAATGTCAGGGTAGCCTGTAAGAGTGACAACACGCCAACAATAAGCACCATATTTAAAATCAGAGCGATATTGGCAAAAAGTCCGAACATGGCATAGCTGATGAGAATAAAAATCATCACCGCAACAAAGCCGATAATGGACGCCCGCGTGCCCGCCTCAACAGAGTCAGCGCCCAGACCAGGCCCAACCGTGCGCTCCTCAAGAATATTCAAAGGCGCAGGAAGCGCACCCGCACGAAGCAAAATAGCTAAATCATTTGCCGTCTCTACAGTAAAACTTCCGGTAATACGACCCGACCCTCCCATTATAGGTGAACGGATTACCGGTGCAGAAATCACTTTATCATCCAGGACGATAGCAAACGGGTTACCAACATTCGCCTTGGTTACCTCGCCAAACTTTCTGCCACCAACCGAGTCAAATCTAAAATCAACTTCCGGCTCGCCGGTTTGCGGATCAAAGCCGACACTGGCATCTACCAAGCGTTCACCACTAACCATAACGCGCTTGCGGATGACATAAGGCTCTGCGGGAGATGTTTCAGAAAACACCAACTTAGAGCCTGACGGTATACGCGCCCCAGCAACTGCATCATAACCGGAAACATTACGATCTAAGAGATGGAAGTTCATTTTCGCAGTTTGCCCAAGCAATGCTTTTAATCTCTCTGGATCATCTAGACCCGGCACCTGAACAAGAATACGCGAAGTACCTTGGCGCTGAATAGAAGGTTCGGTTGTGCCAAGTTCATCAATTCTACGGCGTACAATCTCTATGGATTGCTCAACGGATTTTAACACGCGATTTTGAAGGGCTGCCTCAGTTAGCTTTATATTAAAGCGACCATTGCCAACATCCTCAACCTCAAGCTCTTCAGTTGATGCACCAGAAAAAAGATTTGTTGTAATGGGCATGGATAGCTCATTTAGAACATCACGCGCCGCATCCAGTTGCGCCGCATCCCGAATAAAAACGGTGGCATAATCTTCTTTTATAGCAATCTGGCTATAACCAATCCGCGCTTCACGTAAATTCAAACGCATGTCGGATAGCAGATTTTCAAGTCTCTCCTTAACAATCGCTTCTACCTCAACCTCAAGCAGCAAGTGAGAGCCGCCCTGCAGATCAAGACCGAGATTAAGTTGATTTTTCGGAAAGAAATCCGGCAGGTCATTTACCGACTCTTCATTATAAAGGTTAGGAACAGAGAAGATTATACCGGCAAAAAGGCATGCCAGTATCAAAAAGATTTTCGGTTTGGAGAAATAAAGCATTTAAAGTTATTTTTTTTCTGCTGGTTCAGTTTTCGATCTCACTGTCAAAATCATTGAGCGTACAATTGTAATACGGACATCTTTTGCGACGTCAATTTGAAGCTCATTTTCTTCAACTTTGGCAATTTTGCCAATTAATCCTCCTTGTGTAACCACCGTATCACCGCGTCTTAAACCATCAATCAGATTTTGGTGTTCTTTCTGACGCTTATTCTGTGGTCGGATAATCATGAAGTAGACAATCAGAAATACCATCGCCAGCGGAAAGAACAGATCAAACAATGATCCGGTGGAGGCAGGAGCAGATTGTGCAAAGGCTTGTGTAATAAACATTAAACTCTCATTTTTTGAACGGATAGGAACTATATCCGTATAATTTGTTTTTGAAAACTATGTAAGCAGTTTTTGCGGGTTTATTGCCCGACTTCCTTGTCTTATTTCAAAATGTAGTTGAGGTTCAACAACATTTCCCGATTTTCCAGATTTTGCAATAACCTGCCCGCGCTTTACGCGACTCCCCTGTTTGACAAGAAATGACTGGGTATGTGCGTAAGCTGTTACATAGCCATTGGCGTGTTTAACCAACAACAGATTGCCAAAACCCGGTAAATCATTCCCAGCATAGACGACAACGCCATTTTCAGCCGCTTTCACTGGCGTCCCTAGTGGTACAGAGTAATTAATACCGTCATTATGAAGGCCATTCTTTTTGGCACCAAAGCCTGAAATGACACGACCTGAAACCGGTTGTAAAAAACTCCCCGATAAAATGGGTGGCGGCGGGGATGCTTTACTGCGCTTGGTAACCTGTCGTTTGGTGCTGCCCTGAGCCACAACAAGCTTTTGATCAATATTAAGATGATAAGGTGGACTTAAGTTATTTTGTCTAGCCAGTAAGTTCACATCCACACCGTAAGTACGAGATATGCTATAGAGCGTATCACCTTTTTTAATGGTAATTTCCCGTTGTGAAGGCAAGGTAATGACCTGCCCCTTATTAAGACGATAAGGTGGAGCCGCATTGTTAACGGCAATAAGATCCTGCACAGAAATACGGTTTCTTTTGGCTATGGTATAATAACTGTCACCGTCTCTTACACGTATCTGATTTGGTGATAAGCCTTGTGATGTTGCCACTGAAGAAGAACTGGCTTGAGCCGCTTGACGGGATTTAAAAAAAACATCCCCCGGGCGATCTGATCGTTCGCTGTCATACCATCTCTCACTACTTACTGGCGCGCAAGCAAGCACCGTCAGTAAAAGTAAAGCAGTTACGGCAAAAAAGGGTTTCATGAAGGAATTTTTAACGTGATTCCTGCCCCGATTGTTATGCCTATTAGCCGTAAATCTCGATGTGTGTTTTCCCACCCATATAAGGTTGCAAAGGTTCAGGAATAAAGACACGCCCTTGTGTATCCTGATAGTTTTCAAGCAAGGCAACTATGGTTCTGCCAACCGCAAGACCCGAGCCATTTAATGTATTGGCGAAATGCGTCTGTTTATCGCCTTTATGTCTGTATCTGGTTTTCATGCGCCGTGATTGAAAGTCTCCACATAGCGAGCACGAAGATATTTCTCGATAGCTATCCTGACCGGGCAACCAAACCTCAAGATCATAGGTTTTACGTGCAGAAAATCCCATATCTCCTGTGCACAGCAGCATCACACGATATGGCAAATCCAGTTTTTGCAGAATTGTTTCTGCACAATTCGTCATGCGTTCCAATTCGTCCTCACCATCTTCGGGCATGACAATAGAAACCAATTCTACCTTAGAAAACTGGTGCTGACGTATCATGCCACGCGTATCGCGACCTGCTGATCCGGCCTCAGAACGAAAGCAAGGGGTGTAGGCCGTGTATCGTAACGGCAAATCCTCGGCATCTAGAATCTGTTCCCGCACGAGATTGCTCAACGGCACTTCTGCGGTAGGAATAAGCCAAAAGCCCTCTTCGGTTCGGAATAAGTCTTCTTTGAATTTAGGTAATTGCCCCGTCCCAAATACTGCATCATCGCGAACAAGAGCTGGCGGCACGACTTCGGTATAACCAAACTCTTCTGTATGTGTATCAAGCATAAAATTAGCTAATGCGCGCTCAAGTCTGGCAAGCTGGCCTTGCAAAACAACAAATCTGGCACCGGAGATTTTAGCGGCGATCTCAAAGTCCATTTGCCCAAGTTCTTCACCAATATCGAAATGTTGTTTTGGATTTTCTATCTGCGGTGGCGTCCCAACTTTTTTGATTTCAACATTGGCATCCTCATCCGTTCCGATGGGGACATCTTCAAGGGGTATATTTGGAATCGCCGCGAGTGCATTTTCGAGTGCTTGAGAGGCCTCACGTTCCGACTCTTCTGCTGTTTGTAGTTGCTCTTTCATCGTGGCAACGTCATCCATTAATTTTTTTGCAAGGTCTTCATCCTTGGCGGCCTTGGCCTGCCCTATTTGTTTTGATGTTTCGTTTCTTTTAGTTTGTAACTCTTGCGCTTGACTCACCGCCCCCCGACGCGCCTCATCAAGAGTAAGAAGCTGTTGTGACATCGCTTCAGCCCCTCTGGATAAAAGCGCTTTATCAAACTTTTCCGGATTGTCACGAATGATAGAAATGTCGAGCATATCTAAACCTTATTCATCTGAAGCTTTGTCCATTGAGGCGCTTTGCTTAGCCTCCGTCATGGCTACCAACCATATTGAGATTTCGTATAAAAACAAGGTAGGCACGCCCAGCCCAATTTGACTGATAAGGTCTGGCGGTGTCAGGAGAGCAGCAACAGTGAACGTAATGACGATGGCATATTTTCTTTTACGCCTAAGACCATCAGCCGTAACAAGTCCGACACGGCCTAAAAGCGACAATATAATCGGCAATTGGAAGCAAAATCCAAAAGCCAGCATGAGTGTCATCACAAATCCAAGATATTCACTCACGCGATTCATCATGACGATGTCTGCCCCGTCGCGAGAGATTTGTTCCATCCCAATGAAGAATTGAAGCGCAAGCGGCATAATCAAGAAGAAAACCAAGGCCGCACCAGCAGAAAATAATAAGGGCGCCGACACCAGATAAGGAAGAAACGCACCGCGTTCATTTTTATAAAGTCCAGGCGCAAGAAAGCTATAAAGCTGAAAAGCAATATAAGGGAATGCTAAAAAAATTCCGCCAAACAAACCCAATTTTATCTGAGAAAACAAAAATTCGTGGGGCGCAGTGTAGATGAGTTGGAGGTCGGCATTCGGAGATACTGCCAACGCCGCCGCTTCATATGGGCTTAGTAAATAAGCAAATATAAAATCAGCAAAATAAAAACAAAAAGCAAAAGTAATCACCAGCGCAAAGAGAGATTTTAATAAGCGCGTTCGAAGCTCAACCAGATGATCCATTAACGGCGCCTCGCTCGCCTTCATGAGTGGATCATCAGTCATCTTTTTTATCCTCACCACTTGAAGAGGAGGTTTCATCTGGTTCTGCTAGTATTTGCACAGACTCTATCGGCTCAACAATTTCAGGAGGGGCCATGGCATCCGAGATATCATCCTCAATCTGACTCAACATGTTTTTAGGTGACACATTATCAGCAAATTTTTTCAGCTCTGATATTTCGGTTTCGCGGTCAAGCGCCTTGAGATTCAGTTGAAACTGCAAAGCTGCGTTTCTTAATGCAGATGTCATTTGACCAAGACGACGCATGAGACCGGGCAGTTCCTGTGGGCCGACAACAATCAGCACCAACACGGCCAGAAATAAAAACTCAGACCACCCAATATCAAACATGAATTAAATTTTTCCGTTAACTATTTGTATTATCTTCGGATTTATTCACATCAATCACATCTGCTTTGCCGGATGAGCTGTCATCATCAAGTTTATCCTTCGGGTCTTCACGAAGACCGGACTGGAAGCTTTTAATACCACGGGCCAGTTCACCCATGAGTGATGAAATACGACCCCTCCCGAATAACAAAATCACGAGCAGAATAATAAGAAGTATTTGCGGCGCACCAAGAGACATTAATCGACCTTTTCTATGTCTGGTTATAATCTAATCTGTAAATAGCATAACATCTTCGGGATTTATTTGAAATTTAACTTCATCACCTATTTGAAGTCCGTTTTCAATGAAATCATTTCCCACAACCTCCCAAATTGTACCATCAGATAATAAAACATCTAAGGCTTGGGTGTTACCGTGGTTACGAAGTGATGACAGACGCGCTGTAAAACTATTCTCTCCCCCACCTGGCTTTAAATGATAGGGACGTATCATCAAACGCGCTGAAGCAACAGAATTATCCAGTTGAAAATCTCCAATAGGTGTCGAGAAAACGCCATTATTGACAGCACCGGCCCACTCATTTGAGGCCCCCAATAATTTAACAACGAGGGGAGAAGCTGGATTTTCATAAATCTGATCAGGTTTATCAAATTGAACAATCTGACCTCCTGACATGACAGCAATCTTGTCTGCCATATACATCGCATCGACAGCATCATGGGTCACGATAATCCCGGTTGCAGGTGAAATATCACTATGCTCACCGCGCAACAGAGAAACAGTTAGTCGCCTCATATCTGCGCGTAGAGGGGGGTCTAGATTTGAAAATGGTTCATCCATCAACACCAATCCCGGCGCAGGCGCAATTGCGCGCGCTAAGGCAACGCGCTGTTGCTCCCCCCCGGAAAGTGTATCTGGATACCGCTCAGCTAAATGACTAACACCGGTTAAGGCAAGCATCCGGCCTGCCCTTGCATCTGCATCTTCATGTTTTTGAATGTTCAAACCGAACAACACATTTTGCATCACCGATAAATGAGGAAATAATGCAAAATCTTGGAACAAAAAACCGATATGTCGGTCTTCCGGTGGAACTTGGAACGAAGCGCTAGAAACTATCTCATCGTCAATAGATATCTCTCCATTATTCGGCGTAACGATGCCACCAATCAAACGAAGGCTTGTTGTTTTTCCGCAACCCGAAGGGCCAAGAAAACAAATTATCTCACCCGGTTTGATGTTTAGGGAAATGCCATTAACCGCATTTTTACCCTGGATTGTGCACACGACATCCGAGAGAGATACTGATCTCATTCATTTCCCTCATCAGGCAAATCCATCTCTAGTGGTTCATCATCCAGAAATTCAGCACCAGTGTCATCCGCGTCCAACGGGTCTTCATCAGGGTTAAGGTCAGCATTCGGCTCAGGAATAGAGAATCCGGGAGGTAATCTATTATCAAGTAGCCCTGCCGCTTTGAGCTCATCAATACCCGGCAAATCAGATAATGCTTCGAGGCCGAATTGCGATAAAAACCCATCAGAAGTGCCATAGGTTACCGGACGACCAGGCACTTTACGACGACCACGCAATTTCACCCAGCCCGTCTCCAACAAAACATCAAGCGTCCCTTTGGAAACACTCACACCCCGTATATCTTCAATCTCTGCGCGTGTCACTGGCTGATGATAGGCAATAATCGCCAATGTCTCCAGCCCAGCCCGCGACAACTTTCTTTGAGATACAATATGTTTTTGAAGCGCATCCGATAAATCATCTGCTGTACGGAACGCATATTTGCGCCCAATTTTTTTGAGTTGAACGCCACGCGCCTCATAATCACTTTCAAGCTTAGCCAGAAGGTCGCTAATAGGATAGCCTGAAGGCAAATGTGGCGATATACTGTTCACATCCAGCGGTTCTTCAGCGGCAAACAAAACAGCCTCAACAATCCGTATGGACTTAGCAATATCTTGCTCAGACAGATCATCAATTAAAATTTCAAGAGTCTTTTCGTCAATGTCCGGGGTCATTTCAGAAGTTCTTTCAGCGCTGTCACTCACCATTCTCTCCTGTTAGCATATTATCTGGTGCAGATTTTGGACGCGCACGGCGCATCAAAATTTTTCCGAAATTTTTATTTTGCTGAATTTCTAATTTACCATCTCGCGCAAATTCCAGCATAGCTGAAAAACTACTTGCTGCAGTTGTTCGCCGCTTAACCGGGTCCTTCAGCTCCTTCATGACAATCATGTCAAACTCTTCCCAATCATCCATTTTTCCAAGCATGCGCTCCAGCCGCATTCTTGCGCGCTCAATGCTGAGAATAGGAAGCTCAGTTGGCTTCCAACTGGCATAATAATTTCTAAGACGTTGTGTCGAATAAGATGTCAGCAATTCATAAAGTGACGCATCATAATGGCTTTCTCGCTTAACTCTAATCCCCTCCGGCATACCGCGAGAAAAGAAATCTCTTCCAAGTTGATTTCGGGTCATAAGTTTTGCAGAGGCATCGCGCATGGCTTCAAGTCTTTGCAGTTGAAACACCAGACGCGCCGCCATTTCTTCCGCTGAAACATTCTCATCATCATTTTCTTTTGGTAGGAGTAGCCGCGACTTCAAATAGGCTAACCATGAAGCCATGACAAGATAATCTGCGGCAATTTCAATCTTGAGAGATTGCACCTTGCCGATGAATTCCAGATATTGTTCAGCAAGTTGCAAAATAGATATTTGCTTGAGGTCAACTTTTTGTACGCGCGCAAGGTTCAGCAGAATATCAAGCGGCCCTTCAAAGCCATCAACATCGACTTCCAAAACGTTTTCCGCGTTCGTTGCTCCTCTCATTGAGGAAGGAATCTGATAAGCAGGCCCCTCAACAAACCCGTCCGCTGGGGTACCCGAATTATTCATGTCTTCAGTCATATTTCTTTATACATTTTTCGGAGATTCGGGAAAATGGGCAGATATTAATTCCTTCCATTCCTCCTCGGCAGTGGCCGCATCAATTTTTGAGGTTTTGCTAGACAATAACTTCATAGCCTTATCAGCTCTCTCTAGCGCCCTACCCGTCAATCGCGGCAGAGTCTCCATGAGAGGAAACATTTCACTTGCGTCACCATTACAATGCAAAATCACATCACATCCAGCCCTAAGCGCATTCTCAGCATGCAATGTAATGCCTTTATCCGGTGAAAGCGCTTTCATGGATATATCATCCGTCATCAGTAGACCATCAAAACCAATATGCCCACGAATGACTTTTTTAATCAATTTTGCAGACTGTGTAGACACATTTTCTGCATCAATCGCGTTAAACACAAGATGGCCCGTCATCGCCAATGGTAAGTAATTACATTTACGAAAAGGTGCAAAATCATTCACCAGTTCGTCTAACGAAGCCTCAACAATTGGTAACGATTCATGGCTATCCACAGTGCCATGACCGTGACCGGGAATGTGTTTAATCACCGGTAACGCGCATTCATCAAGAAACCCTTGCGCAACAGATTGTCCCAAAGCGCCCACCACTTCCGGATGTTTAGAAAAAGCCCTGTCACCAATAACATCTGAAGTTTGCGGCAAAGATAAATCCAAACAAGGCGTACAATCTACATTTATGCCCAGACTCAGAAGGTCTTTCGCCATTAAAACAGCACCGAGATAAGCTGCACGCATGGCATTTACGGGATTTAATTCGTAAATTTTGCCATAAATTTCAGCCTGAGGGTATTCCCGAACAAGCGGAGGGCGTAAACGCGCAACGCGTCCACCTTCTTGATCAATTAAAACCAAAGTTTCATCATCTTTTGCAAAAGATTTAAGATGAGAAACCAGATTAGAAACCTGCTCTAGAGATTTAATATTCCTACTAAAAATAATAAAACCTAAAGGCTTTGCTTCACTTATAAAATCAATTTCATCCGAGGAAAGTTCAGGCCCTGAAACGCCATAAATAGCCGCCTGACGTGATGTCATTGCGGAACCTTAACAACAAGGCAGTCCTGACCATTCTCCTTTAACGCGCTACAAAATTCATTTGCAGCATCTAATGATACAAATCCATGTATATTTACCCTGTAAAACTTGCCACGCTCCCCTAAATCCACCTCTTTAACTAATGGTTCACGATTTCCAATTATTGATTTGTTTTTATTAGATATTCTTGTAAACTCTTTAGATGCCTCTGCAGGTGTTCTCACCGAAATAAGCTGCACCATATAGTTATTTTCAATGACTAGAGGCGCAATATTTGTTGATACCTCTGATACGATTTCCGGTGTAATTTCTGTCTTATTTTTAGATTTTGGTGATGCTAGAGGTATCAAATTTTCTTCAGATTGCGACTCTTCTATCGATGTTTTTTCAAGTGTCTCACCTTCTAATGCTTCAGGATTTTCAGCTGCCGCGTTATCAAAAGTTTGTGTTTCAACCTCCATAACCTCTGCCATCAAGCTTTCAATCCCGCCATTACCTTCCATGCTATCTTCTTTTATAGCAGGGATGTCATCAATAGGTTCGGACAAAGCTTCAGACGGGATATTCTCTTGAGTTGAGGCATCCACATCCTCAACCTCAAGCTGACGGTAAATATTTAATCCCCCCTCTTCAGGACGCCGTGCTGTAATCTCATCGGGTGGAGGTGTTTTAACGGGAGCTTCTTCTGCCAGTATAAGTGGCGGCATGCTACTCTGACCGTCTTCCAGACCTTTCATGTAAGCCAAATACACAAGCCCGGCGATCATGGCAGTTATCAAAACAGCGCCAATACCCATAAGAATAATAGGAAGATTACTTCCTCCATCATTGTAATCGTAATAAGACGCATCCGGCGGGGGCTTACCTATACCGATATCAGCATTCTGGTTTGTCATTTGGCTTGAAAGAGGTGTGAAGTTATCCCCTGCAGACAATGTTTCAGTTCCAGAGCCGGAGAGCGGATCTGTAAACGGGTCATTTGGCGGACCTGATGGTGGCTTAGTTGGCGACATTTATCGCATTTCCTCCTCTGGGCGTACTCCTATAATGTCTAAACCGGAAGCAATCACAAACGCACAACAACGAATCATGGAAACACGAGCCATTGTAACATTTTTTTTATCCTCAATAATAAATTTCAAATCCGGACGCTCTTTACCTAGATTCCATAAACTATGGAATGTTGATGCTAAATCCTGAAGATAAAAAGCAATACGGTGCGGCTCATGGTTTACTGCTGCACTTTCAAGAACTCGCGGAAACGCAGATATCATTTTCAAAAGTGCAATCTCTGCCGGGTCACCAATTAAGTGTGCATCAGCATCAGCCAAGTCGTCATCATTTATGGCACCAAATATCTCCTCGGCGTTTCGAATGACAGAGCAAATACGAGCATGAGCATACTGAACATAAAAGACAGGATTATCACGACTTTGCTCTTGAACTTTAACGAAATCAAATTCTAGCGGTGCATCATTTTTACGCGTGAGCATCATAAATCTCACAACGTCTTTACCAACTTCATCCACAACTTCTCTTAGGGTGATAAACTGCCCTGCCCGTTTTGACATTTTGACCGGCTCACCATCTCTCATGAGCTTGACCATCTGACAAATTTTGACATCCAGATTTCCCGCGCCTGCCGTCACAGCTGTCACGGCAGATTTCATCCTTTTTATATAGCCCGCATGGTCAGCACCCCAGACATCAATCATCTGCTTATAGCCACGCTCAAATTTATCTAAGTGACACGCAATATCTGGCGCAAAATATGTCCAGCTACCGTCTGATTTTTTTAAGGCTCTATCGCTGTCATCTCCAAATTCAGAAGATTTAAAAAGCGTTTGCGGGGAAGGCTCCCAGTCTGGAGGCGGCGTTTTGCCTTTCGGTGGCTCAAGCACACCCTCATAAATAAGTCCCATCTCATCAAGGCGGCTGATACTGTTATCCACAGCACCACTATCATGTAAGGATTGCTCCGACAAAAATACATCATGATTCACACCCAAGACATCCAGATCATCTTTAATCATCTCCATCATCATGGGCAAAGCCATGGACTTGGCGGCAGCAATCTGCTCCACCTCGGGATTCTCAAATAAGGCCGCGCCATATTCTGTGGCAAGAGCCTGACCAACACCTATTAGATAATCACCAGGATATAAGCCTTCAGGAATGTCTCCAATATCTTCACCAAGTGCTTCGCGCATTCTGATTAATGCTGATCGCGCCAGTGTATCTGTCTGACTACCCGCATCATTGATGTAATACTCTCGTGTGACTTGATAATTTGCACGTTCTAGCAAACGCGCCAATGCATCACCAACTACAGCTCCACGCGCATGACCAACATGCATAGGGCCGGTTGGATTGGCTGATACATATTCAATATTGACCTTATCCTCTGCACCAATGTCGCTGTTTCCATAAGCCGTACCGGCTCTCAAAACATTTGCAACTTGGCCCTGCCAAACGGACGGCGCTAAAGACAAGTTGATAAACCCCGGCCCTGCAATATCAATGGCGACAATATCTTTATCTTCGGATAGTAAATCAGCAATTTTACCAGCGAGATCAAGCGGTTGTAGTTCCGAAAACTTGCTAAGAACCATGGCGGCATTCGTCGCCATATCGCCATGCGACGCCTCACGAGGTGGTTCAACTGAAATGCGGGAGAGGTCGGCACTATCGTTAACAACGCCTTGCTGGATAAGCTCGCGGATGCTTTCGTCAATTCGTGCTCTGAAGGCGGCAAAAATATTCATCAACTTACCTGTAGTTATGTTCTGACAGATTAAAAAGTGTTTTGTGTTCTTCAACAGCAAACCTGTCCGTCATGCCTGCAATATAATCACAGATGATACGCGCAGTTGTTTCACTACCGGGTTTGTCGCAAAGCTCTTGCCATTCCTCAGGTAACAAATGAGGCTCATCATAAAACAGGTTGAAAAGATCCTTAACAATACGGCGCGCCTTACTCATAGATCTATTCACCTCTGAATGACGATACATCTTGGCACGAAGAAATTCTTTTAAAGCAAGATGGCTTTCTTGCATTTGAGATGAAAACTCGGCTACCGAATATGACAATGCGCGTACGTCTTCAGCTCTCTGAATATTATTTTCATTAACGCGTTTTTCTGTTTCGGCAACAACATCGCTTACCATTTGAGAAATTAAACGACGAATAGCCTCATGGCGTAACCTTCGCGGTTCCAGAGACGGATAAGTCGACATAACTTGGGTAAATATGTCGCCAACAAGTGGCAGAGGCAACAAGTCATCTATTGTAAACAAACCCGCCCGTAATCCATCATCAATATCATGATTATTATAGGCAATATCATCTGAGATAGCGGCAATTTGAGCTTCGATACCCGCGTGACCAGATAATTCTAAATCATGCTTCTCGGAATATTTTCGGATAGCGTAAGGCGCTGTTTCAATCGGATTTTCAGCGCCTACTACCGGGCCGTTATGCTTGACCAATCCTTCAAGCGTTTCCCATGTCAGATTCAGCCCATCAAAATCAGCATAGCGCTGCTCTAAATGTGTAACAATTCTTAAAGATTGGGCGTTATGATCAAAACCGCCATGATTTTGCATCGCTGCATCAAGAGCTTCCTCACCAGCATGGCCGAATGGCGTATGCCCCAAATCGTGACACAGAGCAAGCGTTTCGGCTAAATCTTCATTAACTTTCAATTCGCGTGAAATTGACCTTGCAATTTGTGCCACCTCAAGGGAATGAGTAAGACGGGTACGGTAATAATCTCCAACATGAGCGATAAATACTTGTGTCTTATGAATCAGCCTTCGGAAGGCACCAGAATGAAGCACACGATCTCGATCACGCTGAAACGGAGACCGTGTGGAACTTTCGGGCTCTGCATAAAGACGCCCACGCGTTTTGTCTGGTTGTGAGGCAAAATTAGCCAGCTGATACATCTTTTTCGTACCTAAATATTATTCTGTTTTCTTAATCTAGTTCGAAGAAAGAGTCACTCACAAGTGTCATTGTAGGATGATGTCTTGAAAAACAATGTAAACCTGCCTATCTAAGACTTATGGAAAATTTTTCTGTCACTGAAAACGCTGCCAACCAAATCAAAAAGATTTTGGAACAAGAAGCACCAGGCTCGATGCTCAGGATATCCGTACAAGGTGGCGGTTGCTCAGGCTTTTCTTATTCATTCTCAATTGATGATACTGCTACTGTTGATGACAAGCAGTTCACGCGTAACGATATTATTGTCTTAGTCGATGAATTATCCCTTCAATATATGGATGGGGCGGAAATCGACTGGGTCGACGATTTGATTGGTGCCAGCTTTAAAATCAACAATCCCGTTGCCACGTCTTCGTGTGGCTGCGGCACTTCATTTTCAGTTTAAAATATGCTGATTGCCAGTTGGAACGTTAATTCGGTTAAAGCACGGTTACAAAACCTGCTGACTTGGCTTGAAGAAGCCAAACCCGATATTGTTGCCTTACAAGAACTTAAATGCGTTGACGAGGCATTTCCAAGGTCTGAGATTGAAGCCCTTGGCTATAATATCGAAACGTTCGGTCAAAAGACTTATAATGGTGTTGCGTTGTTATCTCGTTATCGACTGGAAGATATCATACGCGGCATTCCTGGTTTCGATGATGAGCATAGCCGTTATATTGAAGCTGTTGTCTCAACGTCCTCAGGCGCCTTAAGAGTTGCCTCACTTTATCTGCCCAACGGCAACCCTGTCGACTCCCCGAAATACCCCTATAAACTTGCATGGATGGCAGCATTCGAAAAACATGCTGAAATTTTAATGCAAAATGAAGAGGCATTTGTTTTGGCAGGTGACTATAACGCAATTCCGTCCCCGCAAGATGTGCATGCGCCAGATGCCTGGGAAGGCGATGCGCTTTACCGCCCTGAAACACGCGAAGCGTTCCGGCGTTTAGTTAATCTGGGACTCACCGAAGCGGTGGGCACACTCACAACAACCGGTCCTGACACATACACATTCTGGGATTATCAAGGCGGTGCTTGGCCGAAAAATAAGGGCATCCGTATCGACCACCACTTACTATCTCCTCTTGCGGCTGACAAACTCGTCAATGTTCGCATAGACAAGCATACACGCGATTGGGAAAAGCCAAGTGATCATGTGCCTGTTTTAATTGAATTGGATATGGCATGAAACAGAACATATTATCCGCTTTTATCATATTGCCCCTCTTATTCGGTTGCGCCTCGTTCCCTAGTGACATCGATCCTTATCCTCATTCAGCCGCTCAATATGAAACAGCCAGTTGCGCTCAAATAAAAACCGACCGCAATCGGCTCGTTACGCGGGTTGAAAAAATTTCGGGCGATATGAAAAATACGGCTCAAAATGACATCTGGCAGATCGGCGCGAGCATAATATTTTGGCCGTTTTTGTTATTTCTAGGCGATGAAGATAATTTTAAAAAACGAGAACTTGCAGATTTAACAGGCAGAATTAATGCTCTTGAAGAGGCCGCAAACCTCAAAGAATGTGATTTATCTAGCGCATCTGGTTAATTTTAAAATTTAACGCTTACTGCATGGTTCCACCAAGCTTCGTCAGAAAAACTTCTCAAATCAAGTTCATGCGTCCAAACGGAACGGTGTTGGTGCGCAATATGAAAGTAAGTATCTGCTATGTGCTCCGGGAGCATAAGACCATCTTCACGGCCTATTTCTTGCCTTAGCCTCTCAAAGGCTTCAGTCCCTAACATTTTACCAAGCGTGTCTGGAGCATCCACTGCCCCGTCAATAATAATATGCGCCACATGAACATTCTGTGATGCGAATTCTGCATTGAGAGATTGGCAGAGCATTCGCCGTCCGCCCATAGCGGCTGCATGTGAATGCTGTCCGGCATTGCCGCGCCGAGATGCTGTTGAGGAGGTTACCAGGAGTGTTCCCTTCCCGCGTTCCGCCATAATTGGCAATACGGCGTAAGCCAGTCTGAAAAGTGAAAAACATGACAAACGCCAACCAAGTTCGAAGGTTTTCAAAGGCGTATCGGTTAGACGACGATTACCGATTTGCGCGCCAATATTATGAACAACAACCTCAATGGGGCCGGTATTTTTCTCAATATCCAGGACAAGACCTTCAATCGCATTCTCATCAACAATATTTAAAAGCCGCCCTTCCACACTACCGCCATCGCCTTCAATCTCTTTAACAAGAGTTTCCAGCCCATCCGCATCACTACGACGGCACAGAACTACATGATATCCTTCACGTGCAAAACGTTTACCTACATGACCGCCTATCCCGGCACCAGCACCAATAATTAAACAAATGGATTTCATATCAGTCACAATATTAAATACCAAAAATTTTTAAAATGTGAGTCAGTTAAACATCAGCAAATTGGCGTTTTTCCTTTGCACCACCTGGATGCGTGACAGCCCCTTTACGGGCAGGCCCAACACTTTGTGCATATTTCCATATTGTTCCGGAAGTGAAATCAGTTTCTTTGCCCTGCCATTTTTTATGTCTATCAGCCATTACGCTGTCTTCCACAAGCAAATCTAGCGTTCCCTTTTCAGCATCAATGCGGATGATGTCGCCATCTTCAATCAAGGCAATAGGGCCACCGTCAGCCGCTTCAGGCCCGACATGACCGATACAGAAACCTCGTGTTGCACCGGAAAATCTACCATCCGTGATAAGCGCAACTTTATCGCCATTGCCCTGCCCGTAAATAGCTGCAGTCGTCGATAGCATCTCGCGCATGCCAGGGCCACCTTTGGGCCCTTCATAGCGAATAATAATTACATCCCCAGCTTTATAGTCACCAGCTTCAACGGCTTTAAAAGCGTCTTCCTCGCAATCGAAGCAACGCGCCGCGCCTTCAAATTGAAGCAACTCCATACCCGCAACCTTAACAATCGCCCCTTCTGGTGCGAGTGAACCGGTCAATCCAACAACACCCCCAGTTGGCGAAAGTGGATTTGATACCGGATAAATAACTTTTTGATTTGGATTAAATGTAATTTCTTCAAGATTATCACCGAGAGATTTACCGGTAACCGTTTTGCAATCACCATGAAGATATCCGCCTTCAAGTAAAGTTTTCAGAAGCATCGGCACACCGCCAGCTTCATACATATCTTTTGCAACATACTGCCCGCCCGGTTTCAGATCTGCAACATAGGGTGTTTTCTTAAAAATCTCAGCAACCTCAAGCAGATCAAAATCAATGCCTGCTTCATGCGCCATGGCAGGTAAATGAAGCCCTGCATTAGTTGACCCACCTGTTGCGGCAACAACCGTCGCCGCATTTTCAAATGCTTTACGTGTCACAATATCGCGTGGTCGGAGGTTATGCTCAATCAGCGACATCACTGCTCTGCCTGAAGCTTCAGCATAGGCATCACGGCTTTCATAAGGCGCGGGTGCACCGGCAGAATTTGGAAGAGCCAACCCAATAGCTTCAGAGACACAAGCCATGGTATTAGCTGTAAATTGTCCCCCGCATGCTCCGGCGCTAGGACAAGCTACGCACTCCAATGCATGCAATTCATCATCCGGCATGTTTCCAGCCGCATTTTGACCAACAGCCTCAAACACATCAAGGACTGTTACATCCTTACCTTTAAATTCACCAGGCATGATTGAACCACCATACATAAACACGCTTGGCACATTCAAACGTAACATAGCCATCATAAGACCCGGCAGAGATTTATCACAGCCAGCCAAGCCAACCATTGCATCATAACAATGCCCACGCATGGTAAGTTCAACACTATCGGCAATAACCTCTCGTGAAATGAGTGAGGACTTCATTCCCTCATGTCCCATGGCGATACCATCAGTAACACTAATGGTGCAGAACTCTCGCGGCGTTCCATCTGCGGCTTTTACCCCTGCTTTTGCAGCCTGTGCCTGACGCATTAGGGCGATGTTACAGGGCGCAGCTTCATTCCAACATGACACAACACCGACAAATGGTTGTGCAATTTCTTCTTCAGTCATGCCCATAGCATAATAATATGATCGATGAGGCGCGCGCTCGGGGCCAACAGATACATGGCGACTTGGAAGTTTTGATTTATCAAATTTTGTCATTTGGTGCTCCGTATCAACTCAACCGGTCTAGGGCAGTTTCGAGTTTTTCTAGCTTGCTTTGTTCATCTTGCAAACGGGATTTATTTTCTTGAATAACCGCGTCAGGGGCTTTTTCAAGAAAGCCTTGATTGTTCAACTTACCTGATATTTTTGAAATTTCTTTTTCCACTTTGGTGATTTCTTTTTTTAATCTATCGGTTTCCGCAGTAACATCAATCACCTCGTTAAGATGAATAGCAAACACCGCTTCCTCAACGATAGATTGTATCGACCCCTCAGGAAAATCATTCTGCACCGTGATTGTATCAAGACGAGCAAGTCTTTTCAAAACATCATTATGCCTGACGATACGCTGTTGCGTTAGTTCATTACTGCCAGAAACAATAAGGGGAATTTTTGCACCAGCCGGCACATTCATTTCTGAACGGACGGAGCGGATGCCGGTGATGGCCTTAATGACCCAGTTAATTTCTGCATCAGCGTCTTTGTTCATTAAGTTTTCTGGAATTTGTGGCCAATTTTCAAGCATCAGAAATTTAGTGCCCGTATCAGCAGGCTTTATTTCCTGCCATAATTCTTCTGTCACATAAGGCATGAATGGGTGCAGTAATTTAAGGGCATTTTGCAACCCCCATTGAGCGGCAGCCTGCGTTTCAATTTTAGTCGCTTCATCGTCACCCTGCAAAATAGGCTTTGCAAGCTCGATAAACCAATCACAAAACCCATCCCAGATAAATTGGTAAACGGATGTTGAAGCATCATTAAATCTATAGGCTTCAAGAGAAGCAGTAATTGCCTCTGTTGCGCGATATGTTTCACCAACAAGCCATTGTGTTAGAGGTAAGGTAGCCTCGGCAGGATTAAATGCGCCCGCAGTAAAACATTCGTTGATTTCACAAAAACGAGTTGCATTTCTCAACTTCGTCGCAAAATTTCTATAACCTTCCACGCGACTTTCAGAAAGTTTAATATCCCGTCCCATTGCTGCCATGGCTGACAAAGTAAATCTCAACGCATCGGCGGAATATTTATCCGCCAATTCAAGCGGGTCTATTACATTGCCCTTTGATTTGGACATTTTTGCGCCCTTCTCATCTCTGACGAGTGCATGAATATAAACCGTGTGAAAAGGAACTTCTTGTTTGAAATGAAGTCCCATCATCATCATGCGGGCTACCCAAAAGAAAATAATATCAAAACCTGTGACCAGCACATCAGTTTTGTAATGTTTGTGGAGCTCAGATGTATCATCTGGCCACCCTAATGTTGAGAAAGGCCAAAGCGCAGAAGAAAACCAAGTATCGAGAACATCCTCATCGCGCGTCAATTCGGTATCATGACCATAATGCGTCTTTGCGGCTGCGTAAGCATCCTGTTCACTTTCAGCGACAAACACCTCGCCATCCGGCCCGTACCATGCCGGAATTTGATGTCCCCACCAAAGCTGGCGTGAAATGCACCAAGGCTGGATATTTTCCATCCAGTCAAAATAAGTTTTTTCCCAATTCGCTGGGACAAATTTTGTTTGGCCCGATTTAACCGCCTCGATGGCGGGTTTTGCGAGAGTTGCCGCATCTACATACCATTGGTCTGTCAACCATGGCTCGATAACAACATCTGAACGATCGCCAAACGGCACCATATGTGTGTTATCTTCAATCTTATCAAGCAAGCCTAGCTCGGTAATCTCATCAATAACGCGTTTACGCGCTTCAAACCGCTCAAGCCCTTGCCAGCTATCGAGGCTTTCCATGTCGGAAAAATCATCTTCATTCAATTCAATACATGCTGTTTTATCAAGAATGTTAACCGAATTCAGATTGCATCGGCGTCCAACCTCAAAGTCATTAAAATCATGCGCTGGGGTAATTTTAACTGCACCTGAACCTTGCTCAGGATCGGCGTAGCTATCCGCAACAATGGGAATTTTCCGCCCAACAATTGGAAGAATTACATTCTTACCGACCAAATCAGCATATCTTTCATCGTCAGGATGAACCGCAACCCCGGTATCCCCAAGCATGGTTTCAGGACGTGTGGTTGCAACCGTAATATGACCTGCCCCATCTTCCAGCGGGTAATTGAAATGCCAGAGATGTGAATTCACCTCTTTTTGCACCACCTCAAGATCGGAAATTGCCGTCAGTAATTTTGGATCCCAATTTACCAGGCGCTTGTCTTTATAAATCAAACCCTGCTGATGTAAGGTCACAAAAACTTTAAGAACAGCTTTAGACAGCCCCTCATCCATCGTGAAACGTTCACGGCTCCAGTCGCACGAGGCTCCTAAGCGACGGAGTTGCTGCGTTATCGTTGAGCCACTTTCCTCTTTCCATTGCCAGACACGCTCAAGAAAAGCCTGTCGCCCCATATCACGGCGCGAAGGCTCACCCGCTTCAGCTAGTTGACGCTCGACCACCATTTGAGTGGCAATGCCAGCATGGTCCGTACCGGGTTGCCATAAAACATCGCGACCGCGCATCCGTTCAAATCGGCAAAGAATATCCTGAAGCGTATTATTAAGGGCATGCCCCATATGCAAATTGCCAGTAACATTAGGCGGCGGAATTACAATCGTGTAAGGATCGCCATCCACACGGCCTGCTTCAAAGCAACCTTGCTCTTCCCATTCTGCATATAAACGCTTTTCTATATCAGCGGGTGAGGTATCAGACATTTACCGGACTCGTTATCGGTCAAAGAATAATCGTATTCCCGTGGGTACTACAATCTTTTATAGTCTTCAATGGCTTATAGAGCTTAAGTTGAATTTTTCATTTTCTTCGACCAAACTTGTGCCACCGCATCATGCAAAGCGTCACGCCTGATCATCTCTGTGGCAATCGCTTCCATATTTTTATTCATCTAGTCTTGTAACAAATCAGGCAAAGCTTCACGCATCATGACCTCAAGGACAGTCATTTTAGGCAGTTCAGATTCTTCATCTTGAAGAATTTGGTCAATAGCCCATGCCTCATTTTGAAATGAGATATTATCCTCAACAGCCTGCATGACCTCGCTCGCCGCCGCCATATTATCACGCGCATATGTAAAGCGCTTATTTCTATCCCCAACCAGTATTTCAACAGCTCTAACAATATCCTCGGACTGCTGATCATCTCCCGGAATAGATGGTTTGGGTGAGGATACGCCTATTTTTGTATTTGCTGGAACAAAATCTGCGAGTTTTTGCGCCTCGTCTTCATAATTATTCATTTCGTCGTCCATTGTTCCTTTATGAAATACGACATTGAACGCAACATAAATTTATTAAAGTTTAATCAAATTAGCCGGACAGGCAAACTAAATTGATCAGTCACTTAGGGAAGCGGGGATAAGCTCAAGGTTATCGCCCGTCAATCTGCCAATAGCCGATAGTAATCTATAGGCTGAAAGAATCTGATCGCGCTCGGCCTTTACCTGCGCGACCCGGGCATCTAAAAGCTCTTGCTCTGCATTTAACACATCTAATGTTGTCCGCGTACCAAGTTCGCGCTCCTGCTGGACACCCTCAAGCGCTATTTTGGACGCTAATATTTGACCGTTTGATGCTTCAACGCGTCCGCCTGCGGCACTAAAATCAAACCAAGCAATTGTCACCAATTTTTGCACCTGATTGGCCGCCGCATGAACATTATATTTTGAATTGTTAGAAACATGCCGCGATGCATTAATTGTCGCTAAAGATCTCCCGCCTGTAAAAACAGGCATCTTAACTTCCACACCGAAATTCGTGACCTCATCTTGCAACCCAACTTTCATGCGCGTTGGATCGTCCATGACGGAATAATTACCAAATAGTCGCACTTGTGGCAAAGACGCCGCAACCGTGCTGTATGTGGCGTATTTAGCCCCTCGCGCAATTTCTTGTGCAGACCGTAAAATCGGGCTGTTTGACCGTGCAATGGTCAAAGCTTGCTCAAGCAATTCTGGTAATTCAGGCAGTTTTTCAGGTGGAATAAGTCTGCCCGGTGGCTGTCCGATAACTTCCTGATAAGTCGCCCTAGAAGCAGAAAGCGAAGCATTTTGTAAAAGCAAATTTGACTGCGCAAGCTTAAGTCGGGACTCGGATTGGGCCACATCCGTTCGTGTGACAATACCAACCTCAAATTGGTCTTTAACAGCTTGGAATTGTCTTTCCAAAACTTCTACATTTTTTTGGCGTAAGCTTGTTAGAGCCTGGTCGCGCAGCACATCAAGGAAAGCTTGCGCTGCATTCAACAAAACTGTTTGTTCTGTATTCTGGAGGCTGATTTTCTGAGTGACAATATCAGCGCGTGCTTTACGAAAATCATTAAAATTCTTACCGCTGGTAAAAATACTCAAACTGGCATTTAGTCCCCACCCTTCAGTATCATGTTCTTCCAGAAATGGGGGAACTTGCTGATCCACAGCCACACCATTGCAAACACCATCTAAGTCAACCAAGCAATTCGTTTTTGTGTCGTTGGTCGAACTCCGTGCATAGGCTTCAATTTGCGGAAGGCTTGCGCTTATAGCAATATATTGAGATTGGCGGATGGCTTTATACTCGGAGATCGCCGCCAATAATTGGGGGTTGTTGCCAAGAGCAAGCGACATAGCTTCCTCAAAAGATTGGGCAAGTGCATCTCCGACCATGATAAAAGTCAGAATAAATATTGTAAGAAATCGGTTCATAAATGACATATGTAAATCTTTTTGAGTTCTTTACGAATATTCAAAAAGAAAACTGCTCTTCTTTCTCAAAACCTAGCATTTTTGGTGCAGTTACATCTAACGCAGCATTAATAGAAAAACTGTCGCCATGACGCGAAATAATAACGCCGCGACTGGCATTCTCATAAGTAGATACACAAACAAGACGACCGTTTTTATCAAGTTGGTCAAGCAGTGTATGTGGAACTTCATCAACCAAACCGCCGATGAAAATCACATTAAATGGCCCTTGTTTTGGCTGACCAACTGCGTGATCGCCCTCTACAACAACTGCATTATCAATATTTTGATTCTGTAAAACTGTATTGGCGCTTTCTACAAAAACAGGATTATTTTCAAGCGCAACAACCGTCCCGGCAAGCGCTGCTAATACCGCTGTTGAATATCCAAGACCACACCCAATATCCAAAACCAAATCATCTGGTTGTATATCCGCAAGCTCAACCAGCATAGACAAGACAAGAGGATTTAAGACTTCACGCTCACCTATGAGGGGAATGTTTTTGTCCATATAAGCAAGGTTCTTATATTTCTCCGGAACATAGGCTTCACGAGGAATATTCTTAAGAACGCGGCAAAGTTTGGTATCACGCACGCCACCGGGTAAAACCTGACACTCCACCATTGCTTCTCTAGCAACTTCAAAATCTACAATCTGTTCGACCATTTTAACCTCTGGATGGAATTATTTGCTTATACGATTGTGTGCAATGGAAAACAAGAAATTAGCATTGAAAAGAATGAAAAGATTGTTTTGTTTTTCTTGCTTTGATATAGCATGCCTCATCTTTGTGTAATGGCCACGTGGCGGAGTGGTTACGCAGCGGCCTGCAAAGCCGTGTACCCCGGTTCGAGTCCGGGCGTGGCCTCCAAAGAAAAAAAGATAAATTTAGCTTGGCGCAGGTGCCATGCTTTGATATATCGACCTATCCGGTAGGCTGATCCGCCTTAGCTCAGTTGGTAGAGCAAATGACTGTTAATCATTGGGTCGCTGGTTCGAGCCCAGCAGGCGGAGCCACCGGAATTTTTCTATAGATATTGAATACCCTCTCTTTCATCCAATCTGCCTGCTTAAGCGTATGTTTCATAAACATATGGAGACTTTTAGATGTCCAAATCAATTATTTATTGGTTTCGTCAAGATCTACGCCTAGCGGATAATCCGGCTCTTTTGCACGCCTCACAAACAGGTAAACGCATTATCCCCATTTACATTTTTGATCCAAATGACAGACCTATAGGCATGGCAGCATCATGGTGGCGCGAGCAAAGCCTCATCAATCTTGGCGCCGAGCTTAAAAAAATTGGGGCTAATTTGAACTTTTATGAAGGTCGTCCGCTTGAGATTTTGCAAAAACTGGCAAGTTTTTATGATGCCGACGAATTTGTCTGGAGTCGTCAATATGACGGCTACAGTGTTGCGCGGGATAAAGAAATAAAACAGACGTTCAGTGATAAAGGAATTCAATGCGCAAGTTTCAACGCATCTTTGTTATTTGAGCCATGGTTAATTAAAAACAAATCTGGATCACATTTTAAGGTTTTCTCACCCTTCTGGCGACAATGTATGGCTGAAAACCAACCTGACTCTCCATGCCCAAGACCAGCCGAACTACGAGGGCACCCAGACATTGACCCGTTTCAAATTCCTTTGCCAGCGACGCCTTTAGATGAAGATGCGGATTTAGTCACGGAGGAATGGACACCCGGAGAATCAGGCGCATATCAGCAATTAGAGAAATTTGTAGAAGAAGGTTTGGCAATTTATGCTGAGTTTCGAGATTTTCCTGACCGCCTGGCAACGTCTCGATTATCACCTTATTTGCGCTGGGGAGAAATCAGCCCACGCCAAATATGGTCAAAAATTCAATTTGTTAAATCACATGAAAGTTTTTCAGAGAAAACAGTTACAAAATTTTTGGCGGAAATTGGATGGCGTGAATTTTCTTATCATCTGATTTTTCACGTCCCTGAAATGGCGACACAAAACCTGCAACCCTCCTTCAATGATTTTCCTTGGGAGGAAAATGAAAAAGCACTGCAACTATGGAAAGAAGGCAATACAGGCTATCCACTGGTTGATGCCGGGATGCGGGAACTGCGCCGAACGGGATATATGCACAATCGCGTTCGTATGATTACTGCCAGTTTTTTGATAAAACATTTGATGATTGACTGGCGTGCTGGGGAAAAATATTTCTGGGATCGCCTCTTGGATGCCTGCCCTGCCAACAATATTGCTGGTTGGCAATGGGTTGCCGGCAGTGGCGCGGATGCTGCGCCATTCTTCAGAATTTTCAACCCAATTATTCAGGGTGAAAAATTTGATCCAAACGGGAGTTATACAAAGCGTTTCATACCAGAACTCGCCCATTTGGAGCAGAAACATTTATTTTCCCCATGGAAATCAAAATCGGATAGAGTAGAGTTGGATTTTCAGGAAGGGCAATATCCCGACCCGATTGTCGAACACGAATATGCTCGTAATCGCGCTTTGGAAGCCTTTCAGCAAATTCGGCGTTAGGTTCAGTCTCGTATCAGTAAACAAAACCACTGGTACAATTCTGTTCCATGAATTTGATTGAGGGGGAGGCAAAGTGAAAATTGCAGTCATAGGTGCTGGCATATCAGGAAATTATGCCGCTTATAAACTTTCTAAAAATCATGAAGTTACCGTTTTTGAAAAACGCGAACGACTTGGCGGACATAGTGCAACGATAGATGTTGACTATGATGGACAACAAATTGCCGTTGATACAGGCTTTATTGTCTATAATGAATTAAATTACCCTGGTCTCACGCGTCTGTTTGCTGAATTAGACGTAGAAACAAACCAAAGCAATATGAGCTTTGCCTTCAGTTCAGCATACAACATCAAGAGTGGCGGACTGGAGTGGTCAGGCGATTCTATGGACACCATATTCGCCCAACGAATGAATTTATTTCGCCCATCTTTTTGGATGATGCTGAAAGAAATTTTACGATTTAATAAAATTGCCAACAACGGCGATTTAAATACAGACGCACCCGAAAGCCTTGGAAATTGGTTAAAACGCCACAAATTTTCAGAGAGTTTCAAAAATAACTACCTCATCCCTATGGGGGCTGCAATCTGGTCGACCCCTAGCAGAGCAATGAATGATTTTCCTGCAAAAAGTTTTTTGAATTTTTTCATAAACCACAAGCTAACTTATCAAGACCGCCCTGTATGGCGCACTGTTAAAGGCGGTAGCAGAGAATATGTAAAAAAACTTGTTGCTAAGACCTCTGCTGATTTCAAAGTCAATTCTGAAGTAACCAAAGTAACGCGCCAAGACTCAAAAGTGCAGGTTTACATAAATAATGAGAATGTTTTTGAAACATTTGATGCTGTCATTTTTGCCGCTCACACTAATCAAACCCTCTCGCTTTTGAATGATGCGGATGCCCAAGAACAAAAAATCTTGTCAGATATTAAATATTTACCAAATCAGGTTTATTTGCATCGTGACCGCCGCCTGATGCCAAAACGTGAAAAAGTATGGTCTGCATGGAATTATCTACATGATAAAGATGAGAAAAATAACATAATAGTAACAGTTAGTTACTGGATGAACCGACTGCAAAACATCAATAAAAAATATCCACTTTTTGTGACCCTAAATCCCCCCGAGCCCCCTGCTTCAGAACTGACATTCGGATATTTTGAGTATGACCATCCCCAGTTTGACCGCAAAGCCTTTGCAGCTCAATCCAACCTTTCCTCAATTCAAGGAAATCGAAATTCATGGTTTTGTGGTGCTTGGGCTGGTTTCGGTTTTCACGAAGATGGCTTACAATCTGCACAAAGAATTGTCATAGATATTGAAAGTCGTAACTATGTTGAAACGATAGCAAATGCCTCATAATGACGTGACAGCCCATTCTTATTCTGCCATTTATCATGGCACGGTCAGACACGCCCGTTACATGCCCAAAAAGCACCGTTTTGCCTATAAGGTTTTCTCATTACTGCTTGACATTGATCAACTGGAAACTTTATCGAAAAATTTAAAACTATTCTCATTTAACCGTTTTAACATTTTTAGTTTCAGAACATCTGACCATGGCGCCAAAGACGGCTCGCCATTGCGCCCCTTTATTGAAAAAATTCTAGATAAAGAAAAAATCAAAGCACCGGATAATATATTGGTGATGTGCTACCCACGCATCTTTGGATATGTGTTCAACCCGATTACGGTTTATTATTGCCTCGAAAATAATAAAATTTCTGCCATGATTTATGAGGTCAACAATACATTCGGTGAGGATCATATTTATGTTGTCCCTCAAACTGATGCCGACCGTCCCGCAAAACATAATCGCAGGAAAAAACTTCATGTTTCGCCGTTTATAGCAATGGATGCGGAATATTCGTTTACGACAGATATCCCTGGTGATGAACTTAAAGTAATCATCAGAGAAAAAAGCAATAACGCACCTCTTTTACTCGCAAGCTTTATCGGTCACCGCGCGGCTTTAAACGACAAAGAACTCCTCAAGGCGTTTTTCCGATATCCATTAATGACGATGAAAATCGTATTTGGTATACATTATGAAGCCTTGAGACTCATCCTAAAAGGTGTAATCTACATAAAACGTCCATCCAAAGAGACATCTAGAATTACGTATTCATAATAGCTAAACTAATGAATTCCTTATCAGATAATATTAATTTAATGCCTTCCAAACGCACTAAAGTCATTGCAAATTTAATGGTTTATCTCCTGAAAAATATTCGCCATGGGACGATAGAAATGCATTGGCCTGACGGTAAAGTCGAGACCTATCAGGGCAAAGAAAGCATGCACCTTAAAGGCGTCCTGATTGTCCATGATTGGGATCTTTTTAAACAAATTGTGAGAACCGGTGCGATAGGCTTTGCTGAGGGTTATTTAGCCAATTATTGGTCAACCCCAGATATTTCAGACTTATTAGAAGTCTTAAATTTAAATCTTGATGAAATGCAAAGCCATATTGGTAAAAATAAAATTATCAAATTTATGACGCGCCTATCACATATTTTGCGGCCAAATTCCCGATCTGGTTCTAAAAAAAATATCTACGAACATTATGATTTAGGGAATAGTTTCTACGAAAAATGGCTTGATCCGAGCATGACCTATTCATCTGCCATATTTAAAAATAAAAAAAACTCCTTGGAGACTGCCCAGCACGAAAAATATAAGTCGCTGGCGCAATCGATAGACTTGAAAAAAGAACATCATATCCTTGAGATTGGCTGCGGTTGGGGCGGGTTTGCGGAATATGCAGCAACTCACATTGGATGCCGCGTGACCGGCTTAACAATCAGTCAAGCGCAATATGACTATGCTTGTGACCGCATACGCAAAAAAGGGCTGTCAGATAGGGTCAATATCAAATTACAAGATTACAGAGATATACAAGGTGATTTTGATAGGATTGCTTCTATTGAGATGTTTGAAGCCGTAGGAGAAAAGTATTGGCCTACTTTTTTTACCAAAGTCTCCAGTATCTTAAAACCAGGTGGTAAAGCTGGCCTACAAATCATCACAATTGATGACAAAAAATTCAAAACCTACCGAAAAAATGCTGATTTTATTCAAAAATACATATTTCCGGGTGGCATGCTCCCTTCAAAAGATGCTTTGAATGACGAATTCAATAAGGTACATCTCAAACTTCAAGAAACAGTCGATTTTCGTTTGGATTATGCCGAGACCTTAGCGAGATGGAGGGCCAGGTTTAATGAACAGTGGCATGAAATCAAACTTATGGGCTTTGACGAACGCTTTAAGCACATGTGGGAATATTATCTTGCTTATTGTGAAGCAGGTTTCAAAACTGGAACAATTGACGTATCACAATTTTATTTGCATAAAGCCAAATCTAATCCATAACGCTCTAAACGGCGTATAACAGTCATACATATAAACCGGCATAGTCAATCTGCGGTTCAGGAGGTCTAAATGTCTACCGCAGAAACATTAAATAACGATTTTCGTCTGGAAAACTTTTTTGTCGGAGATTTCGTATCAGACGGCATAATTGTAAAGCCCAATGGGAAATTAATCAGGCGCTTTAAAGTCGAGGGGCAATCAAATTTTAAAAAAGGAACGCTAACCCTCAACGAAAAATTCACTTATGACGATGGCGAAGTTGATAAGCGTGTATGGCAAATCTTATGTTTGCCGGATGGGTCATACGAAGGTTATACAACCGACCTTGTTGGGCCACCGCCCCGTAACCACCCGACTGAAAACCTTTTTAGTTGGTCTTACCGCCTGAAATTGCCAGTTAAAAATATCCCCGTAACGTTGCGATTCACGGATATGATGCATTTTCATAATAATGCAATCAGCAATGTGGCAACCATCAGCAAATTCAGCTTGCCGGTACTAAAAATATTCCAGACATTCAATAAAGTATAATTAGCGAGAGAGTAACCGCACAAATAATTGGCGTGGTAAAAAGGTCAGAAGCCTTAGCCAGAACGTAAATCGTTTTGGGAATGTGATGCGCGTATGATTTTTTTCAAGCCCATCTACCATAGCCTTAGCAGCCTTAGTGACATCCATTAAAGCAGGCATATGAAAGGTGTTTTTTTGTGTCGCTGGCGTATCAATAAAGCCTGGAGCGACCATATTCACGCTTAAACCATACTTCGCAAGGTCAACAGCCATGGCCTCCCCCATATTAAGAAGAGCCGCTTTTGTAGAACCATAAGCAGCAGAGGTTGGCAAACCGTTATAGCCCGCCACAGAAGATACCAGCACGATTTGACCTTTCTTACGAGCAATCATGAAAGGATATGCTGCGGCAATCATATTGACTGTGCCAGTTAAATTCACATCAAAACTTTCATCAAAAACAGACACGTCAAATTCAGGAAAATGCGTCGGTAAATAGATACCCGCATTCGCAATAATCATCGCCAATGAACCAATTTCAGTTTCAATTTTCTGCGCTGTTTGTGACATTCCCTCACGGTCAGTCACATCGCATTCAAAGGCATTAATGTTTTGGTGCAAGGCGGCAATCTTATCGAGTTTTTTACTGCTACGCGCTGATATTGCGACCTTCCAGCCCCGTTCAGCCATTTCCATAGCCACAGCCGCACCAATACCCGAACTTGCACCTGATATCCAAACAACCCCGTCAGAAGGCTGCATGGCTGATAATTTTCGATTATTCAAATGGGTTTTCCTTCAACAAAATATCAGAGGCATAGTGCCATTTCTTTTTTGGAGGGATTTTTTCACTGCTGCATATTTCGTATATGGCATCGCGCTTCTTTCTGAAAGCACCACCGACCCATGCTCCTTGGCGAGTGTAATAGGCATCCCCCTTAGCAAAACTATATGTGAGGACATCCTTCATCTCACCTAAAACATTAAGCTGTTTAAGCCCTAAAAATGTAGTTTCAACCTCAATAGGGTCGCCATTCTGATGATTGACCAGTTCCTTCTTCGTGAGTGACTCGGGGTTCCAAAAAGTTGCAGGCATTAAGGCTTTATCAATGACACCACTAAATTTACTGCCTTCAACAACGAGCCCCTCTTTACGCAAAACACCTTTTGCAAAGCGCTTTTTATCCTGTTCTTTGGTCTCCGTTATAAAAGCCACCAGCCGCCCATCTTCCCAGTATTCAACTGCATCATGACGGAAATCAGCAACCTTAATAAAGCCTAGCTTCACAATAATTTCAAAATGGGTTTTAACGACGAGATTATTTCCACCTGGAAAAAACTCCATGTGATGAAAGCCGACGGCATTACCTTTATATTTAATAAGAAAAGATTTAGTGCCTTCTGGTGGGACAGCCGCCCGCCAATCCTGTGCAGGATACTCAAAAGCTATTGAGCTACTCTCTGCGTAAGAAGGAGGTATTAATGATAGCTGAATAAAAGCTAGAGCAAGGATGCTAAGATATAAAATCCTTGAGAACACGCCCAAACCTGTCTTTAAATTTTAATGAGCCAGACGTGACGGCTAAACATAAGCATACTTCGTCACCTACGGCCTTTGGACGGTGTTCTACCTTACCATCAGCGATTGCGAGATCACCTCGGCTGTAAATTTCGCCACCATCAATAAATGCACCTCTCAGCACAAGCGTGGCCTCAATGCCTTCATGCGCGTGACGCGGTGCAGATTTACCAGGCTGTATTCTTAAGAGACGAATATCGCTGGAAGACTCTGCGGCTTTAATTTTTGATGATTTAACACCAGGATAAGAGAAAGACCATTTTAGATCATCGACATCTGAAGACAAAGCGCGACGAAGAGGTAATGGCAAATCTATATCTGAACAAGAAACGATTTCATCAACTGGTTCTGGTTCTTCGGCAACCAACTCAACGATAGTGTCATTGTCAAGCATATCCATAAGTGAATGAACACTATCTTCAGACATTCCCACTGGATCTTCACTATCAATAAATGAAGCATTGAGGTTATCAGCGAAATCAAGTTTTTTGCGTGCTTCAGGCTCCAGTGTCAGATAACTGGCGACAAGAATACTCATCGGCGCATCAAGAGTGCCTGCCGAATATTGTAGTAATAATGTGTCTATGTCTGCTGACATTTAAAAATCCGAGTTAAGTACACGTTTCAAATAATAACTTTAATACGATATATATTTCATTTTGGTTCACAGACAAACTTAAAAGATGAGCTCTTGCGTGTTTATTCCAGTCCCATTAAGTAAAAAAGGATGAAGGAGACCCAAAAATGACCATCCATCACAATATGATTGATGCTATTGGCAATACACCGTTAATAAAACTAAAAAAAGCGTCAGAACTCACAGGATGCAACATCCTTGGAAAAGCCGAATTTATGAATCCTGGTCAGTCCGTAAAAGATCGCGCTGCCCTGCAAATTATCCGCGATGCAGAAGCTAAAGGTCAATTAAAGCCAGGCGGAACAATTGTAGAGGGTACTGCTGGAAATACAGGCATTGGTATAGCTCTCGTCGCCAACGCGCTGGGATATAACTCCGTCATAGTTATCCCTGAAACCCAAAGTCAGGAAAAGAAAGATATGCTGTGTTTATGTGGGGCAGAACTGATTGAAGTCCCCGCTGTCCCTTATAAAGACGATAATAATTACGTTAAATATTCTGGTCGTCTGGCAGAGAAACTCGCTTCTGAAAGCGAAAATGGAGCCATATGGGCCAACCAATTCGATAATACAGCCAACCGAGATGCCCATATCATGACAACCGGCCCGGAAGTCTGGTCTCAGACCGAAGGAAAAGTTGATGGCTTTACCTGCGCCATCGGAACCGGCGGCACATTGGCCGGAACCGGCATGTTTCTGAAGGAAAAAAATAACGATATTCAAATCGCAGCAGCAGACCCGATGGGTGCAGCCATGTATCATTGGTACAAACATGGTGAATTAAAATCTGAAGGCACTTCTATCACCGAAGGTATTGGACAGGGCCGCGTCACGGCAAATCTTGTGGATGCGCCAATTGATGATGCCTACCAAATTTCAGATGAAGAAGCTTTGCCAATTGTATTTGATTTATTGAAGCATGAAGGCTTATGCCTTGGCGGATCAAGCGGTATTAATATCGCCGGTGCTATGCGCATGGCTGAAAATTTAGGGCCAGGCCACACAATTGTAACCATTCTTTGCGATTACGGCACACGTTATCAAAGCAAATTGTTCAATGCTGCGTTTTTAAAAGAGAAAAACCTCCCCTGCCCTGAATGGTTGTAAGTGAGTAAGTTTAAGAAAGTGACTTTGTGAATGGCGCGTGAAGATAGAATTACTGCAGATGTAACCATGTTGGAGATGCTTTCACCGCCAAAGCTTAATCTTACATGGCCTATCAGTGGGCTCGCCTTCATTGAAACCCCAGAACCCGAAATCAAACAATACCGCGCCATATACCATGCCGTCGGGGATAATCATTTTTGGGTAAACAGAAAGCGATTGACGGATGGGCAATTGGGCGCGCTTCTTTACCATCCGGAAAATTATGTTACCCAGCTTTGGAAAGATAACGAATGTATCGGTTTTACCGAATATCACGCACGGCATTTCCCTCAAATGGAAATTGTTTTTGTCGGGCTTGTAGCGTCTGAAACGGGGAAGGGCCTCGGGCGGGCTATGCTATCTCACACCTTACAAAAAATATGGAACCGCAACCCCACACGTGTGATTATCGAAACAAATACATTAGATCACCCGTCAGCCCTGCCATTATACCAAAAAATCGGTTTTAAGCCTTATAAACGCAAAAGAGTGTCGATTAAAACACGCAATAAATTTGAGATAATTTAATCACCGATAATCTGACTTAGAAACATTTTAGTACGATCATTTTGTGGGTTATCAAAAAATGCAGTTGGGGTATTTTCTTCAATAATTTCACCCTCATCCATAAAAATCACACGGTCAGCAACGCGTCGTGCAAATCCCATTTCATGCGTGACACAAAGCATTGTCATGCCCTGCTTAGCCAAATCAACCATAACCTCCAGCACCTCCTTTATCATTTCAGGATCAAGCGCTGATGTCGGCTCATCAAACAACATGATACGCGGCTGCATGCAAAGTGACCTCGCAATAGCTACCCGTTGTTGCTGACCACCAGAGAGCTGCCCGGGATATTTGTCGGCCTGATCGGGAATACGGACACGCTCCAAATATGTCAAAGCAAGCGCTTCAGCTTCGGCGCGCGGTTCGCCCTTCACCCAAACAGGCGCAACAATGCAATTCTCCAGAACAGTCATGTGTGGAAACAAGTTAAATTGCTGGAACACCATGCCAACTTCAGAACGGATGTGGTCAATATTTTTAATCTTGTCATCAAGAGGTATACCGTCAACGATAATTTCTCCACCGTCATGTCTCTCCAGGTGGTTTATACACCTAATTAATGTTGATTTACCTGAGCCAGAGGGGCCGCAAATAACAATCTTTTCACCAGCCACAACAGATAGATTAATGTTTTTGAGAACATGGAATTCTCCAAAATACTTATCCAAATGATTAATCTCGATTATGCGTTTTTCACTCATTTATCTTCTCCTTTGACTGAAAAACGCCGTTCAACCGATTTAGAATAATGTGACATGGCAAAACAAAATACCCAAAAGACAAGCCCCGCAAACACAAATCCAGTAATGGGTACTTGTGGTGATGTCCAATTTGGATCTGTGAAATGAAAACTTATAATACCAAGTAAGTCAAAAATGCCTACAATCATCACCAATGTTGTATCCTTAAACAACCCGATAAATGTATTAACGATACCCGGAATTGATATCACCAAAGCCTGCGGCAAGATAATCAACCGCATAGATTTCCAGTAAGACAGACCGATAGACTTAGCCGCCTCATATTGGCCTTTGGGTATCGCCTGAAGTCCGCCCCTTATGACCTCTGCCATATAGGCAGAAGCAAACAAGGATACCCCTATCAGACATCTTAGCAGAGCATCGAAATTCATCCCTTCTGGCAAAAATAGAGGCAACATGACACTCGCCATAAACAAAACAGTAATAAGCGGAACACCGCGCCAAAACTCAATAAATGCAATGGACATAATTCGAATAATGGGAAGTTCTGAGCGTCGTCCAAGTGCCAGCAAAATGCCTAATGGTAAGGAAACAACAATGCCTGTAACCGCAATCACCAATGTCACCAATAAGCCGCCCCATTGATTTGTTTCGACATAACCCAGCCCCAAAACCCTACCAGATAAAAGAATAAAGGTCAGAACCGGATAAACAGTCAGCATCACTATAGCGAGCTGTTTTTTGAAACCTACGCGTTCAACCATCAAGAAACCTAAGCCCAACGCGCCAAGTACAAATACAATATTAACCCGCCACTGCTCAGCTTCAGGATAATTGCCGTAAATGAATTGGTTGAATTTTGCAGTAATAAATGGCCAACAAGCGCCATAAGGATTCGACATACAACTGGCTTTATCTGCTCCAAAGAAACTGGCATTAATAAATGCCCACGACACCACGCCGTCTATCGTCACATAAACCAACCAAAAACTAATCAAGCTAAGGAAAGTGTTCATTCGTGTCGCAAAAAGATTTTCGCGCGACCATTTTATAAATTGCTGCATCTACTTCTCCACCAAAGCGACACGCGCATTGTAAATGTTCATCACAAATGAGGTGAACAAGCTTAAGAAGAGATAAATACTCATCGTGACGAAAATAATCTCAACTGCCTGACCGGTTTGGTTCAACGCAGTTCCGGCAAAAACTGATACCAGATCGGGATAAGCAATTGCCGCAGCTAAAGAAGAGTTTTTAGCCAGATTTAGATACTGGCTCGTCAGTGGCGGAATAATAACCCGCATGGCTTGTGGAATGATGACCTTATTCATGGTCACAGAAGTTGGTAGGCCTAAAGCTTTAGCAGCTTCGAACTGCCCTTTTGAAACTGATAAAATCCCAGCCCTAACAATCTCGGCAATAAAAGATGCCGTATAAAGGGAAAGCGCGATGAGTAAGGCTACAAATTCGGGCGTGAAGCTCAAGCCTCCCCGGAAGTTAAACCCCCTCAATGCAGGGAGGTTAGCCTCAAAGGGGACACCCCATAAGCTGAGATACCCGCCAAGACACACCCCACCAATAATGAAATAATTCCGAACATAGGCCCTGTTCCGCCCAGTCAATTCACGCATTTTTCGTGCTTCACGAGCAACTAAAAACCACCCTCCAAAAAACAAGCCAATCGCCCAAAGCAAAAACCCACCGCCCGGTAATGTTGTGAACCAAGGGAGATAAAGCCCGCGATTATTGAGAAAAAAGACTTCCCATAAAGCTAAGCTTTTTCTGGGATGGGGAAGAATTTCAATCAACAACACATACCAGAAAAGAATTTGTATTAATAAAGGCAGGTTTCTGAATATCTCAACATAAAGAAATGCCAGCTTTGACACCAACCAGTTATCTGATAAGCGCGCAAGCCCCACCATAAATCCGATTACGGTGGCGAAAAAAATCCCTAATACTGACACTATCGCTGTGTTTAAAAGCCCGACAAGCAAAAGACGCTGATAGCTGGATGTTTCATCATAGGCAATGAGCTTTTGATTGATATCAAAGCCAGTATTGTTATCAAGAAAGCCAAAACCTGTGGCCACATTCTGACGCGCTAGATTGGCAATCGTGTTGTCTACAAGCCACCAGACAAGCCCCAAAAAGGCGGCAACCATGAGTATCTGGACAGTAAGATTACGACCATTCTGGCTAGACCATAATGAAGAGATTATTTTCATACTATCTGATGGGTGGAGCAAATTGGAGACCGCCATCGGTCCATAAAGCATTTAAACCGCGTTTAATTTTGAGTTCGGAGCCAGCACCAAGATTGCGGTTAAAACTTTCACCATAATTACCTACTTTACGGATAATGCGTGTCGCCCAGTCGTTATCAAGACCGAGGCTTTCCCCAAATGACCCTTCTACACCCAGCAAGCGCCGAATTGACGGATTGGGACTCTCCTTCATTTGATTAACATTTTGCGAATTAACGCCGAACTCTTCTGCATTCAACATGGCATAATGCACCCAGCGCACAACATCCGCCCATACTTCATCCCCCTGTCGGACAGCAGGAGATAACGGCTCTTTTGAAATCACTTCATTCAAAACAATATGCGCATCGGGTTCAATTAAACGTTGACGTTGAGCATAAAGACCCGATTGATCCGTCGTATAGGCATCACAACGCCCAGCATCATAAGCGGCGACGGCTTCTTCAGATTTTTCAAACGAGCTAATATCATATTCCATCCCATTACTTCTGAAATAATCAGCAACATTTAGCTCTGTTGTCGTTCCGGCATTTGCACAGATAGATGCACCATCAAGCTCACTTAATCTGGTAACGCCAATATCCTTCCGGACAATAAAACCTTGCCCGTCATAATAATTTGCGCCGATAAACTGAATTCCCAGCGCTGTATCCCGGTGCATTGTCCAGGTCGTGTTACGTGCCAGCAAATCAATTTCACCTGATTGCAGTGCTGTAAATCTCACTTTTGCAGAAAGGGGAACGAATTTAATGGCCTCGGCATCCCCTAAAACCGCAACAGCCACAGCTCTACAAAAATCTGCATCAAGACCATGCCATCTACCTTTATCGTCAGGCGCAGAAAACCCAGGCAACCCTTGTGTAACGCCGCATATAAGCACATTGCGTTTTTTGACGAGATCGAGCGTTCCCTCTGCTTTTGCAGGTGTAAAGATTGCCAATACAGGCAATAATAAAAACGTTAAAAACACGCCTGCTTTCGGATATCCGATATGTGGCCACTTTAAAAAATTCATGATCTTCTTCTTTCTCAAAATCAAAGGTAATTGTAGAGTAATAAATTCTAACATTAATAAACAGGCAAAACCTAGCCACAAAGCCCAGTATTTGAGGTTTCAAATGAGATTTATAAAAATTTTACGGGGATTTTAAATTGAAAGACAAAAGCGAAAAGAAACCCTCTACTCTTCTGACGCATAGTGGACGCGCCGGAGCCGCACATTTTGGCGCCGTAAACCCACCTGTCTATCATGCCTCTACAATTTTATTCGACAGCTATGCAGATATTATCAATAACCGGGGGGATTACACCTATGGCAGGCGTGGTACCCCCACCACAAGAGCACTTGAAGATGTTATCTCCGGCCTCGAGAATGCTGATGGCACGCTTCTCCTTCCAAGTGGATTAGCAGCATGTACGTTGACACTTCTAGCCTTATGCAAACAGGGCGATCATGTTCTTGTGCCGGATAATGCCTATGAGTCTACCCGATCTTTTAGCCAGAAAATCCTCCCTGACTTTGGTATTGATACAGAGATTTATGACCCGACGGTTAGTGACATATCTCCTCTAATACGCGACAATACAGCGCTTATTTTTCTCGAAAGCCCCGGATCACAGACTTTTGAAGTCATGGATCTGCAGATGATAATAAAAATTGCACGGGAAAAAAATATTCTAACAGCGATGGATAACACTTGGGCGTCGCCTCTATTTTGTAAGCCGCTAGACATGGGTATTGATGTCTCCATCCAGTCGGCTACCAAATATGTGTCCGGTCATGCTGACTGCCTGCTTGGCTATGTGTCGGCACGCAAAGAAATTTATAACCGCCTTAAAAGAACGTATGGCCTTATGGGACTATGCGTCGGGCCGGATGATGTCGCCATGACGCTCCGCGGTGTAAGGACATTAGATGTCAGATTAAAAAGGCATCAAGAAAGCGCCCTAACGATTGCGCGATGGCTTGAACAAAAAGAACAAGTTAAGTATGTGCATCACCCCGCACTGGAAAGCCATCCGCAACATGATTTATGGAAACGCGACTTCATAGGCTCTGGCGGACTTTTTGCGATTGAACTTCACCCATGTAGTGAAACACAAATCGCCGCTATGCTGGATGACATGTCTTTATTTGGTATGGGCTATAGTTGGGGCGGCTATGAAAGCCTCATGATACCTGTCGTCTTATTGCGTCAATTAGGGCCAGAAAGAGGCCCCCTCCTCCGCCTTCATATTGGCCTTGAGGATGTTGAAGATTTACTTGAAGATTTAGCTGAAGGTTTTAAAAGATTTGATAATGCCAGTGCATAGTTAAATAACCGGATAGATTCAAATGAGCAAGATTGTCGGAATTATTGCAGATACGGGAAAACTTTACGGCAATCGGGTCTTCTTTTCCGGAGAACGATATCTGCAAGCCTTAACAGAATTAACGGATCTCCAACCAATTCTCATTCCCCCATTAGGGGTTAATATTATGCCCCTCCTCGATAAGCTTGATGGGGTGATGCTTACCGGTAATGTGTCGAATGTTCACCCTTCCCAATACGGTCAGGCTGAGACGGAAAAACATCCACCCTATGATGAAGACCGCGATAGCACCGCCATACCCTATCTTGAAAAAATCATTGAACATGAAATTCCTTTGATTGCGATATGTCGCGGTTTTCAAGAATTGAATGTTGCCTATGGGGGAACACTTCATCCTGCTATTCACGAAATTGACGGCAGGCTGGATCATAGACGCATCAAAACCGATGATGAGGCTATACGTTATGCACCACGTCATAGTGTTAAACTCACCGAAGGGGGGCTGTTTAAAAGCTGGGTCGGGACAGATGAAATAATGGTGAACAGTCTGCACTTTCAAGGTGTCGAGAAGCTTGGTGACGGATTAACCATTGAAGCGGTTGCAGCAGACGGTACTGTGGAGGGCTTCACGGTTAAAAATGCTAAAGGCTTTACCGCAGCAGTCCAATGGCACCCAGAATATGAGCCGGCGACCAATGCGTTTTCCAAGTGTTTTTACGAGGCTTTTGCGGAAGCAGTCTTTGCGCGATAATGGTGACCCCGGCAGGACTTGAACCTGCAACCTACGGATTAGAAGTCCGTCGCTCTATCCAGTTGAGCTACGGGGCCAAAATATTAATCGTCAATGCGTCCAGGAAATTTGCCGGTCATAGCTGAAATTTTCAGCGTATGATTTGCTGACTTTCTTCCTTGAATGTGGTTTCAACACTCGGTAGGCAATGCCATTATTTTCAGCATATGCTTTGGCTTCATCAAGCGTTTCAAAACGGAGTTTAACTTGAGTTTTAGTCTCAGACACACTGTTCCAACCCATTAGCGGGTCTTTAGATCGCGCGGTTTCGGCATCAAATTCAAGCATCCAGCTTTTGGTCTTCGCCATACCGGACTGCATTGCTGTTTTGCCGGGTTGATAAATTTTTGCAGACATAATCACCTCTTGGGCAATATATCGCCAAAGTCACAAGAATTATCAACTGAAATTTTAAATGCTGGGCACAATGGGCACATCAACGAAGGCCACACCGCATGACACCATGGATAGAACCAGTATTAAAAGTATAAAAACATGACGTATCATAGCATTGCCCTTCACAATATAGCGAAGCGCACAAGACGCGATTCCTGTGACAGAATAATGAAAATTATTAGAACCCAAGGATATTAAAAAGGTTTATTAAGAAACGCTTTCTTCAAGGACGCCCGCTTTTTTTAACTCATCATCAATTTGTCTCGTCACCCAGCAATAGAACATGCGGAAGTCACTAATGAGCGACCAGAAAGGATAATCGAAAGTAGCAGGTTTATTTTTCTCAATAGTGAGATGACTGAACCAAGCAAAACCATAACCAACAACAGGCACGAACCAGAGATAAAAATAATTACCGGTCATCATCGCTGTGAAAATAATTCCTACCAAGCAGATAACACCAAAATAATGGTAACCACGTGTGGCCGGTTGTGCATGCTCCTGCAGATAATATGGCCAAAATTCAGAATAAGTTTTAATTGGCTTAGACATAACCAAAACCTATCATTCAATAACCCCGCACGCAATGCGTTTACCCGCTGCACCGGAAGGTTGGCTGATATAATCATCGCCGCCTGCGTGAATAATAAGCGTACCTGGAGGCGGGGTATTTGGCGACAAAATCAACCCGTGAATGAAGTTCTCAATTTTAAGCTTGCCTGTTTTACCGACATGTATGTTCGGCATGTCACCAAGGTGGTATTCAGTCCCACTGAAAAAACCATGTGGTTTATCCTTTGGATTGTAATGCCCCCCTGCCGCATTAAAACTGTCAGCACAACTCGGATTCGCGTGAAGATGAAAAGCATGTTGTCCGACCGGCATGTTCTCTAATGTGGCAGACACAAGCAGGCCACCCGGCGCGGGGGTCAGTTTAAAACCACCTCTTAGCTCCCCCTCGGGCGATAATAAAGTACCGCTGAGAGTTGACTCATTGGCAAACGTACCTGAACTAAAAATGACAAAAATAAAGGTAGCGTAGGTAAATATTCGGAGCATAATTTTCACTCCCTATTCTCAAGATCCTTCAAACGTTTACTTAAATCTGAAATCTTCATAATCATCCAGACTTGAGTGGCGATGAACAAGACGACAAAAAACAAAGCAATAATCAATCCCATTATTTCTCTCACTCCAGATTACTGATAGTAAATTTAATCTAGACTAATATCATAGCAAGCTAAAATAGAATTTGCTGGGAGTTTGCTTTATTTGAAATGAAGTATCAAAAATTTTTAAAACGTTTTTTATTTCGACGACGATGGCTCGTTTTATCAAACGCATATCTCATAAAAGTCGGAATATCGCGGCGCATCATAGCGTGACGGCTTAAAATTTTACCATTCCCTCGTATCAGGTCAGGCTTAGGCTTATCCAAAATATAAGATGCCAAAATAGAGTGGATGTTATGATCTTCAATAACGCGCCGCCTGGCTTCTATAATAGCATCCAGTCTTTTTTCATATTCATTATTTGCGATGGCTTGCCGGATTATATCTACCGAAACCTCAACATCATTAATATCCAATTCAATAAAACTTTCTGGAGGAAAGTACTCGGACACATTCGGACAACCAAAATAAAATGGGAGGCAATACCCCAGATAAGCATCCGAAAGTTTTTCTGTCCAATGGTGGGGGGCGACATGATTTTCAATCGCTATTTGATAGCGATAGCCATCTGTTCCTTCAGCCTTATGTTCAACAAATTTCAAATTGCGTCCAAATAAATCCACCTGATTACCGAGCCTATCAGCCAGAGCCTGCATAAAACTGGCGCGCAGGTGATGCATCGTATGCTTTTGCGCCTTAAAAGACATAAACATGGAAAGATCGGCTGTTTTATCTGGCGGGGTTAAATGTGCCCTAACATGTTCCATGGTGCCGTAATACCAGACACCTACCGGCGGAACAAAATGTCTATTTGGATGTTTAAGGATTTCAGGCTCATGACTCGTCAGCACAGAACCAAACTGGTTAACATAATCCCAACCGTAAAACTTCACGGATGATGGCTCATAGGTCAGTAATATTGTCTGGCTTTGTGGACACGCTAACTCCTCGACACGTAAACTGAAACGTTCTCCATCATGTCCTGGCAAATCATCGCAAACAACGAACCAGTCATAATCCCTCGCATCCCAATCCAGAATCCATTCAATATCATCATGACTAAATTCAGGTTCTGCCAGAAGTTTAAAGGCTCTGGGATATTTGGAAACCAGCTTAATGCGAATCTTATTTGGCATAGCAAAGCAGTAAAAACTTTAAGCATTGAATTTGTGAAATTTAAATGGTCGGGGCTGCAGGATTCGAACCTGCGACCCCCTGGTCCCAAACCAGGTGCGCTACCAGACTGCGCCAAGCCCCGACAACTTCTGGTTCAAATACCTTTTCAACAATGAATTATCAAGTAAATTAAAAAAAACATTAAAAAATTTTTCATTTAATAGGCTATTTGTTAATTTAACGGCCACAAAAAACCGCTGAAGGAATGAATATTTCTCTTCAGCGGCAAAAAAGTTAAAGTGTTTTTTCTTAATTTAATGTTAATGGAACATTATCAAAAAGGTGCTTATTGACATAAAGATGTACGACTATACTTGCAGCGTAACCAAGTGCAATCGCCCATGTCCACTTCAAATGACCAAAGAATGTGTATATGCCTCGCGCTTGGCCCATAAGTGCAACACCCGCCGCTGAACCAATAGAAAGCATTGAGCCCCCAACACCTGCTGTCAGCGTTGCAAGCAACCATTGGCCCTCATCCATAGCTGGAAACATTGTAAGAACTGCGAACATTACCGGTATGTTATCTACAATAGCTGATAATATACCAACAAGTACGTTAGCCGTAGTTGCACCTAAATCACCATACATATATTCAGAGGCTAAATTTAAATAACCAAATGTTGCTAGACCTCCAACACAAAGTAGAACCCCGTAGAAGAATAGAAGAGTATCCCATTCAGCTTTCCCTATTATCTCGAAAAAATCGAATTTTTTTCCGTCACTAAATTTTTCACCCGAAGATTTCAAATAGAAACTGAAAAATCCGAGAACTCCAAGACCAGTCATCATACCAAAAGTTGGCGGGATATGGAAAAATTGATGACCAGAAACCGTGAAAGCTATTGTGCCAAGAAATAAAAATACTACAGGAATGCCACCCTTTTTAATTACAACATTATCTGACACAGCAGCAGGCTGTTGGTCAGGAACGGCGAAATACATAATTGCTGCTGGTACAATGTAATTTACAACTGAAGGAATAAAAATCTGGAAGAAACCAAAGAAATCAATAACTCCTTTCTGCCATACCATGAGAGTAGTAATATCACCGAAAGGACTAAATGCACCACCTGCATTTGCAGCAACAACTATGTTGATACATGCAAGTGCAACGAACTTTGTATGCCCAACTCCCACAGCCATAACAACCGCACACATTAGCAATGCTGTTGTCAAATTGTCTGCAATCGGAGAGATGAAAAAGGAAAGAACACCTGTAATCAGGAAAACTTTTTTGAAGCTGAAATTACGTGCCACCAGCCAAGCTCGAAGATACTCAAACACATTCCGTTCTGTCATAGTATTTATAAAAGTCATCGCAACCAGTAGGAACATGAAAAGTTCTGCAAATTCTAAAAATACGTGTCTAAATGCTCCTTGGGTTTCGTGGGTATCATAACCACTTTGGTTAACCGCTAAACCTACAAGAAGCCAAATAATACCTGCTGCTAACATTACAGGCTTAGATTTACGAAGGTGGGTTACCTCCTCTAGCATTACAAGCACGTAAGCAACCGTAAATACACAAATTGATGAAATCGCAAAAGTAGATGTAGTCATTTTTAGATTAAGCACACCACCATCAGCTGCGTGAACTGGAAATGACATAAAAGCCATAAGAAGAATGGCCGGAAGTCCATAGAAGAATTTTGGCATTATACCCTCAGATAATTGGAAGAATTCAAAAGCAAACCAACAATACCAACACCACGCACACAAATACAGCAAAATCGGGAGTAAAAAATGTTAATTATTTTCAATTAATGAATCGAAAATTTCATTAATTTCGATATTCAAAACCAAATCTGCAAAACCATCAAGATCGGTTGGCTCACGATTGATAATGACAAATCTTGCGCCGTTTTCCTTAGCAAGAAGTGGGAATCCAGCGGCTGGAAAAACTTTTAAAGAAGATCCGACAGCAATAAACAGGTCACAGGCGAGACTTGCTTCTTCAGCGGCCTGCATCGCCTCGGGTGGCATAGATTGACCGAAGGAAACTGTCGCAGATTTAATATACCCACCGCATTCACAAACAGGCGCCAGATTATCCTTTTTAAACTGCTCTTTGATGAGATTTATCTGGTATTTTTTTTCGCAATTTAAGCATTTCGCAAAAGTTCCATTACCATGTAGTTCAATGACTTGGTCATCTGAAAGGCCAGAATTTTGGTGAAGATTATCAATATTTTGAGTTATGACTTTGCTCACCTTGCCTACATCCATCAATTCAGAGATTGCATAATGGGCTTTGTTAGGCTCGGGTTTACCAATTTCTTGATCCAGAAGAACTTTGCGTCGCCAAGTTTCTACACGCATCTCATCGGACGCCATGAAATCACGAAAATCTATTGGCGCTAATCTGCTCCATAAGCCGCCTGGGCTTCGAAAATCCGGAATACCCGAGTCTGTGCTGATACCAGCACCCGTAAAAACGACCGTATATGCAGAGTCATTTATCCAATTTTTCAGCTCTTCCATTAACACTCCTCAGCCCATACTATATTTGACATGATGCATTATTCTGCAAAGATTTAATTATTAAGGTAGTTCATATTATTTGGTCTGGAATACATGAAAAAATTAAAAGAAATTATATTCTCGGTTTTATCGTTACGAGTCGCTTTCTTGTTTGGCTTAGTGAGCCTCATTCATGTTTATTCAGCGTATGCTCAAATGCAACAATCAACAAATATCAAAACCAAAAAACCCAGCATTTATAACAGCCCTTATTGGGAGGGCTTTAAATTAAAGCATGCAGATAAATGCGAAGAAGCATTGGAAAAATTAATCCCCCTCGCCCATCAAGGTTATGGCTTTGAGGATGCCCAGCATGCGACCGGTCTCTGTAAGCTCCGCCTCGCGGGTCTAACGGCCTCGCCTGTTACAAAAAAAGAACGACAGGATTTGATACAAGACATCAATTTTAGACAAGGTATCGAATGGATTTTAAGAGCTGCCAATGCTGGCCACTTTAAGGCGCAGGCAAGTTTAGTGTCTCTACATGCGGACAACCTCATACCGCCTAGCGATGGAGCCAGTAACCCGCAAGAGAAGGTGAATGAAAAAACACATGACATGCATGTCAATGGTGCCATGTGGGCACATTTATATCTTACCAATCCCTTAAGGCTTCAAATCGGCGCCCCGATAGTTGAAGAAAAAAAGCTAAAAAAGCTGGAAAATAACATGACAAAAAATCAATGGTTATTAGGAAAAGAATTAGCAAGAAACTGGTTTCCAGTTTATATAAAATAATAGTTTTATTATATAAGCGTAAAGCATTAATAATTCAGAATAATTATCTATAATTAATTTAGAGAAAAACATGAAAAATTATTTCCTTCATACTTTATTGTATGCCCTTATTGTATTTCTTCCTCAACTAACATTAGCTTCTGAAAGAATTGCCTATTTTGGTGGCGGCTGTTTTTGGTGCACCGAAGCAGATTTTGCAAAAATTGCGGGCGTTCAGGATGTCGTTTCAGGATATATGGGCGGGCATGTTGTTAATCCTGCCTACACGGATGTTAGTAAAGGAACGACTGGCCACTATGAAATCGTAAAAGTTGTTTATGATGACAAAAAAGTTAGTTTCGAAAACCTTGTACAGGCATTTTGGCGCATGATTGACCCTACTGATGGCGACGGTTCATTCTGTGATAGAGGTCAACAATATAGCAGTGTAATTTTTTATAATTCAGATCGTCAGAAGTTGGTGTCTACCAAAGCGCTAAAGGCTTTAGATGCGTCAGGGAAATTTTTAAAACCTGTCGCCACAAAGGTTTTGGCGGCTGAAGCCTTTTATCCTGCTGAGGAACATCACCAAAATTACGCTAAAAAAAATCCAATACGTTATAAATTTTATCGGTCAAGATGTGGACGTGACGATTTTATAAATCAACACTGGAAAGGTGATGATAAGGTTTATAGATAGATAAAGGGAAAGGCTGAATTATACCAAGTTAAATAAAATGCTTGGTATGTAAAAAAGTGATGGCACGCCCTAGGGGAATCGAACCCCTCTTTCCAGGTTGAAAACCTGGCGTCCTAACCGATAGACGAAGGGCGCATTACACTGAGTGAGAGGGATATAACTCAGTCAATGCATGATTTCAAGGCATGAATCTCTAAATTGATGCGACGTCTTGAACCATGAACTGCACACCATTTCTCCCGCGCCAATTGTCCGCTTTTAACGTACCCGCCACATGGAGGACACGCGCACCTGATAAAATCATATTTCTCACTGGTTCGTCGACTGAAGCGAAGGCCATCGCAGATAATTTGCCGCCTTGGTCATCACCAAAACGGCAACGCACATGCCCCGCACCAATGATTTCAGCGTGAAGAACATGAACGGCAGGCAACACCATGCGCGGCTCAGGATTGCCGGCACCAAATGGCCCGATTTGAGATATAAGATTATGAAAATCCCTCACAGCGCCGGAAGGACTGACTGCACAGTCAAACATCATTTCTCGTGGGCCGGAAAAGCTCATTTCGCCAAGCTCCTTTGAGAGATAGTTTTCAAAATCTGCCAGTTGATCAATGTGAGTTGTCACCCCTGCAGCCATTGCATGACCGCCGCCAGCGTTAAGGACTTCCGCCAGCACAGCAGCAGATACCAACCGCCCAATATCAACCGTCTTAATAGAGCGCGCGGATCCCTTGCCCGTCCCATCTGCTTCAAGCGCTATCACAAAGGTCGGACGGTTATATTTGTCTTTCAATCTTCCGGCGACAATGCCAATAACACCGGCATGAAACTCACGATGAGACAAAAGAATATATGGCGGCAGACCATTTCGATGGCTGATAATATCTTCGATCATTTTTTCAGCAAGAGACAGATTTTCATCACCAAGACTGCGGCGGTGCGTGTTCAACTCATCCATACGTAAAGCCAAACCTGCAGCCTCATCAGGATTATCTGAAATCAGCAGACGCGTGCCAAGATCACTTTCACCAACCCGACCACCTGCATTAATTCGCGGCCCAAGTTTAAACCCGCAGTCCGACGCTTCAGGCGCGCTTTCCAGATTACACAAATCAATCAAAGCCTTTATGCCGGTATTTTCTCTTCTTGCCATGACACGCAAACCCTGGCTTACCAGCGCCCTATTTAGCCCTTCCAATGGCACAACGTCACACACAGTTCCCAACGCGACCAGATCTGTTAATGCCATTAAATTCGGTTCTTCTTTTAAAGAAAAATATCCCCGATTACGAAGCTCCCGACGCAATCCGACGAGCAGCATGAATGTCACGCCGACTGCTGCCAGATTACCCAGTCCACTTAAATCATCACCACGCCTTGGATTAACCAGTGCAAAGCAATCCGGCAAAGATGTTCCTGTCTGATGGTGATCAGCGACAATCACGTCAACAGAGTGCTCCTTTGCAAAGGTAAGTGCCTCATGCGCCATTGTTCCACAATCAACGGTAACAATCACACCAACCCCATCATCTATGAGAGATTTAAAAGCTGGTACAGTTGGTCCATACCCCTCTGTCATGCGGTTCGGCACATAAAGCATAGGGGTTATGCCAAGCTGACGCATAAATCTGATAAGACAAGCTGCAGAGGTTGCGCCATCAACATCATAATCACCAAATACAACGATTTTTTCGTCATGGATAATTGCATCAGCGAGACGGGAGGCAGCTTTTTCAAGATCCATTAGGACAAAAGGGTCGGGCAAAACGTCGGCAAGATTTGGGTTTAGATAATCGGCAACAATTTCCGATGTTATCCCCCGCTGAGACAGTATCCGGCTAACTGCATCTGGCAAACCGTGCCTTTGAGCAATCGTTAGAGCTAGACGCTCATCGTAAGGCCGCATGACCCATCGTCGTCCGGCTGCAGATTGTTCAACCCCTAGCAGGGTTTCACGCACCGGCTCAGATGTCATTTTCCGTCCTGCGAAAATTTGTCAGTAATGTGATGACGAGCGCGTATCCAGCGTGTTGTTGAAGTTGGTGTTTCACCGAGTGACCGCCTCATGACAAGGCTATCTGTGGTAATCGCACTCTGCTGATAAGAAACACCCTTGACCAGCGACCCGCTTGTGACACCTGTTAGGGAGAGAATAATATCCCCCTTTGCCATGTCATCAACTGAGTATTTTTTATCAAAGTCAGACACACCCATTTGCGCCGCGCGCTCTTTTTGATGCTCACTGTCCGTCACAAGACGGCCTTGCATTTGACCGCCCGTACAGGCCAACGCCGCTGCCGCCAAAACACCTTCCGGTGCTCCACCTGTCCCAATATAGAGGTCAATTCCTGTAGCGGGGTCTGTTGTGTGAATGATGCCCGCCACATCTCCGTCAGAGATGAGGCTTACTTTTGCCCCAGCACTTCGGATACCCTCGAGAATATCCTGATGACGCGGACGGTCTAACACACAAACAGTTATATATTCCGGGCCGACGCCCTTAGCTTTAGCAAGTTCTTTGATGTTTTCTTGCGGCGAAGCATCAAGGTCAATCACACCATCAGGCAACCCACCCCCTACGGCGATTTTCTGCATATATGTATCAGGCGCGTTTAACAGATTATTATGCTCTGCAAGAGCAATAACCGCCAACGCATTGGGCATACCATTGGCCGTAAGGGTTGTGCCCTCAAGAGGGTCAAGAGCAATATCAATTTTTGGCCCCTGCCCTGTGCCGACCTCCTCACCAATATACAACATGGGTGCTTCGTCACGTTCGCCTTCGCCGATAACAATCCTTCCGTCTATGTTCAGACGGTTTAACTCTGTCCGAGTGGCATTTACGGCGGCTTGGTCAGCAGCTTTTTCATCACCACGTCCGATGAGAGGTGCGCAGGCGACAGCGGCGGCCTCAGTTACCCTGACAAGCTCAAGCGAAAGGCTACGATTAATTCCAGAGGTCATACTATATCCTTTTATGTTGGGGTCTCAGACGGATTTATTGAACTACAAACCTAAATTACAGGCATATAATTTACATCTTTGGCTATAACATCAATAGCCTCAAGAGCTACTAACGCATTTTTAATAGCTGATTTTTCACATTTATGGGTGATAAACACAACTGGTCTGTGGTCTTCACCATTTTGCGGCCCTCTTTGCACCGCCTCCTCAATTGATACGTCATGTTCAGCAAGAATTGAGGTGACTTTAGCCATGCTTCCGGGCGCATCTTTAAGATTCAACCTTATATACCATTGCGACGGCATAACCTCTGTCTCGCTTTGTGAAGCAACAAGTTCCGATACTGAGCGTCCGAAAACATGAGGGGTTACGCGCATACCTGATTTCATAAATTGGCTCAGATCGGCAATATCTGCCAGCACTGCTGAGGCCGTCGCTTCACCGCCCGCACCCGGCCCTTGAAGTATGACATCCACCATATCCGTTTCAAACTGCACAGCATTTGTCACACCACTAATTCCAGAGAGAACAGAAGTCTTTCGTACCAGACACGGTTCAACCACCTGAACAACCTCACCAGAAGTGCCTGATATGGATGCGCTGGATGACTCGCTTTTTATCTTTTTTTCAGCCCGTGCTATCAGCCTGATAACCGCCTCAAAACCTTTTGCAAATTCGAAATCTATAGCGGCGACGTCACTTATACCGCGCGTGAGGACATCATTTTCATTTGGTTTCTGACCAAAGGCGATAGCAGACAACAAACTTAGCTTCTGAGCAGCATCAATACCTTCTACATCGAAAGTCGGATCATCTTCTGCATAGCCGAGTTCCTGAGCAATACTCAGTGTCTCTTCATAGCCCGCGCCTTTTGTTTCCATTTCAGTAAGGATGAAATTACATGTTCCATTCAAAATACCGTTAATACGGAAAATATTATTTGCCGCAAGTCCTTCAGATAAAGCCTTGATCACTGGAATACCGCCGGCAACTGCAGCTTCGTATTTCAAAATACAATTATTCTTTTCCGCCAATTCAGCCAGCTCGACACCATGCTTTGCCAAAAGCGCTTTATTCGCCGTTACAATATGTTTTTTGTTTGCCAATGCAGCACGCACCAAATCCAATGCAGTACCATCAGCACCACCAATAAGCTCAACAAGAACATCAACATCATCCTCATCAGCCAAATCAAGCGCGTTTTGAGTCCATTGTGACTCAGGCATCTTAAATCCACGGTCTTTATTGATATCACGCGCTGCAAGACGTGTAATGGTTGTATCCTTAACCGCACCACCAAGCAGTTTGACAACCACACAGGTGCCTACAGTTCCGACACCGGCAATCCCAATCTTCAAAGAGTCCATTTTCTTCTCCAGGGATCAGGCAGCTGAAATCTGATGTTTATCGAGAAACTTTTTCAAGTTTCGTGCGGCCTGACGAATACGTTGCTCGTTTTCAACCAGCGCAATTCTGACGTGCGTATCACCATATTCGCCAAAACCAATGCCGGGCGACACAGCTATATCGGCTTCCTGCAATAAAAGCTTTGAAAACTCAAGCGACCCAAGCTTTTTTAATGGCTCTGGGATTGGTGCCCAAGCAAACATGGTTGCCTCAGGCGCAGGAACATGCCACCCCACCCTGTCAAAGGCGTCAATAAGGACATCACGACGATGCTTGTAAACATCCCGAATTTCCTGAATGACGCTATCAGGGCTATCGAGCGCTGCCGAGGCCGCAACCTGAATGGGTGTAAATGCACCATAATCAAGATATGATTTGATGCGTGTTAGCGCGCCAATTAGGCGTTCATTACCAACAGCAAAGCCCATACGCCAGCCTGGCATGGAATAAGTTTTTGACAGGGATGTAAATTCAACAGCGATATCTTTCGCACCATCAACCTGCAAAATAGACGGCGGCGGGTTATCGGAGTGGTAATATATCTCGGCATAAGCAAGGTCTGAAAGAATTAAAATATCATTTTTTTTACAATAGCTTACGACTTCTTTATAAAAATCCAGATCAACCACTTCAGCAGTTGGATTGCCTGGAAAATTCAAAACCAGAGCCTTGGGGAGCGGCACGGAATTACGAACATTCTGATCCAAAACTTCAAAGAAACCGTCAGGTGTGGACATAGTATCTGGGAGAATTGGCAAATGCTGAATGGTCGCACCAGAAATGATAAAGCCAAAAGCGTGGATTGGATAAGTCGGATTTGGAACCAGAATAACATCGCCTGGGTTAACCATAGCTTGAGCCATATTAGCGAAGCCTTCTTTAGATCCAAGTGTGGCAATAATCTCGGTGTCGGGGTTTAGTTTGACCCCAAAACGACGTTCATAATATCTCGCTTGAGACTGGCGCAAACCCGGAATACCCTTTGAGGCAGAATATCTGTGAGTTTTAGGGTTATTAACAGTCTCCACCAATTTATCGACTATGTGCTTAGGGGTCGGCAAATCCGGGTTTCCCATACCAAAGTCAATAATATCTGCCCCATCTGAACGTGCCTGATATTTGAGCTTGTTTACCTGCTCAAACACATAGGGGGGAAGTCTTTGTATTCTTTGAAAATCTTGAACCATGTGAATTTCTTAATCATCGATAATAATAAGTTTATTATACCTTTAATTGCGGCAAGCTTATGGCAAGTCTACTGCACCACACCAGATAAACCAGGAAAGGCGGGGGTTTTCTTCTGCTGTTGAGTTTGATTTTCCGCCGATGGCTCCTCTTCGTTATTAAGAGGAGGTTCTGAAAGAGGTTTTGTCTCAACCGGCTGAGACGGCTGAGGGGTAATCCCTTCATCTGTTTGCAATGACGGCAATCTGGATAGTGAACCACCCCGCAGGATGAAATCTGAGTGAGCGCGATTTTCAACATCAGCTTTCAAAACATCTGAACGCGCCGCCTTGCTTTGGAAAATATCACTATAAATATCTAGAGGATTCAAGGCACTCGAACACCCCGCAAGCCCGAATGAAATCACAAGCGTTAAAATCAAAAGCTTGGGAAAAAGAAAAAAACCATAGGTTGAAAATATCTTCATTGAGTATTTGTCCAATTCTAAATCATGGGTAAAGCGGTAATTGTGTTAAACCGCTGGTTTCTTCAAATCCGCACATGAGATTCATGTTCTGTATGGCCTGACCGCTAGACCCCTTAACCAAATTATCCAGCGTCGCGACCAATATAACCCTATTCGGTAACCGGTCATCATAAACCCCTACATGACAATAATTTGACCCCCGCACATGACGTGTCGCTGGTGTTTCATCTGCACCGACAATCCTCACAAAAGGTTTATCGTCATAAAATGCGTTCAACAAAGCCCTTACATCATCTGCCTTTGCGCCATTAGTTTTTGCGTAAATAGTAACCAACTCACCCCGATTCATTGGCACCAGATGTGGCGTAAAATTAATCGTCACATTATCTGAACCTGCTGCAAATCCTATTTCTTGTTCAATTTCTGGTGCATGGCGATGATGCGCAATACTGTAAGGTGCAAGCCCTTCAGCAATCTCGCAAAACAGATTGGTTTCCTTCAGGCTCCGTCCAGCTCCTGTTGCCCCTGATTTGGCATCAATTATCAAATCGTCACAGCTCACCTGCCCTAACTTTATAACGGGCAGCAGAGCCGTTAAAACTGCTGTTGGATAGCATCCGGGACAAGCGACTAGGCGCGCTGACATAATGGAATCAGCATAATGCTCACTCAGTCCATAAACAGCCTCAGATAATAAGTCAGGAAAATCATGAGATAGGCCATACCAGTCCTGATAGGTCGTCGCATTTTTAAGCCTGAAATCTGCTGACATATCAATAATCTTTACCGTGTCGGGAATGGACGCAATAAGCTTTTGCGATGTGCCATGCGGCAAACCGCAAATCGCAACATCAACATTGGACCAATCAATCTCGTCAGTGGTTTGTAAAATCTGGGGCGAAACGCCGGAGAATTGAGGATAAATATCGGATAAGTTTTTTCCGGCATGCTGGTGCGCTGTGAGAGCTGTAATATTGGCAAATGGATGCTCAGCCAGCAACCGAATAGCATCAGCGCCGGTATATCCGGAGGATCCAATAATCACAACATTTACAGCCCGTTCCATCAGCTCATCTAACTTTTACTCTTTTGGTTCATAATTCATGGCCGATACCTCGGCTTGAGTGGCGACTTCTCCATCAACTTTCGCAACACCACTATATTTCCATACCGCACCTCTACGGTGAATCAGGTTCACGTCAATTCTAACCTCAGAACCCGGAAAAACAGGTTTTCTGAACTTAACTTTATCAATGCCCAGGAAATAAATGACCGATGCGTTGATTTCATCTTTTCGGTGATGCGCCACAAGTGCACCCGCCGTTTGAGCAATAGCTTCAATTATCAAAACACCTGGCAAAACTGGATGTGATGGAAAATGATCAGGCACCCAGAACGCATCTTCAGTTACTTTGAATATACCTGTGCAACTATCTTCACCATTTAAATTTTCCAACGCATCTATAAGTTGAAAAGTTCCACGATGGGGCAGAAGTTCTAAAATTTCCTCACGTTCAACTCGTAATTTATTTTCTTTTTTATCACTCATAATCAAATACCACCCTATAAAAAAGGAGCCACAAGGCTCCTTTTTAAACGAGTCTTGTATATTTCACTAGCGTTTAGAGAACTGGAAGCTTCTGCGGGCTTTAGCGCGACCAAACTTCTTACGCTCGACAACCCGGCTATCACGGGTCAGGAAGCCACCTGATTTCAACACACCTCGCAGTTCGGGTTCGTAATAAGTAAGCGCCTTTGAGATACCATGGCGAACTGCACCGGCCTGGCCTGAAAGCCCTCCACCGCTAACTGTAGCGACAACATCATAGGATTCTGGACGACCAGCAGCAACCAATGGCTGACGCAAAATCATACGCAGTACAGGACGTGCGAAATATGTCTCTTCGCCTTTACCGTTTACCGTAATGCGACCCGCACCAGGCTTAATCCAAACACGCGCAATCGCATTTTTACGTTTACCAGTAGCGTAAGATCGACCCTGAGCGTCAATTTGAGGTTCCGCAGGTGTTGAAGGTGTCGTTTCAACCACATCGTCTGTAGGCTGTGATGGCGTATCAGCCTTGAGTGCCTGATCAAGATTTTCGAGAGTTGTTTCTTCGCTCATTATGACGACCTCAGATTTCTTGGAAGATTTTTATTGTTCATAGATAATACATCCAGAACTTCGGGCTTTTGAGCCTCATGCGGATGCTCTGAGCCCTGATAAATTCTTAAATTTGTGAGTTGCTGGCGCGTTAGCGGCCCACCCGGCATCATTCTTTTGACAGCCAATTCCAAAACCCTTTCAGGAAACTTACCTTCAAGAATTTTCTCAGGTGTTGTCGCCTTAATACCACCAGGATAACCGGTGTGGCGGTAGTAGGTCTTGTCGCCAGTTTTATTACCGGTGAATTTTACCTTATCGGCGTTGATAACGATGATGTTATCGCCGCAATCCATGTGAGGCGTAAAAGTAGGCAAATGCTTACCTCTCAAACGCATTGCGATAATGGAAGCCAAACGACCGACAACTAAGTTTTCGGCATCAATCAGCACCCATTTTTTTTCAATATCAGCAGGTTTTGCAGAATATGTTTTCATAAGTCAAAGTCCAATAAATTTGAATGGTACAAATTTTTTAGAGTTTCTAAGCCGTCACAGCATCGATGTCAATATATGATGTAGTAAATTTATACTTTTTTATCAACTATTTATAAATATGGTAATATATTACCTAAATCTAAGCTGTTGGAATTAAACAGTTTGAGCCGAGAATGGGGTGTACTGTAATTTATAGACATGATAAACGCTCAGTGCCAGCACAAATACGGCACCAAGCTGGTGGAGAGCACCCAAATGCATTGGAACGGCCTGCATTAAGGTGACAATCCCGAGTACAGCCTGCGCGATCACTCCGAACATCAATAATCCTGCGGTTACGCGGGTGGGCGCGTTTTGTTTAAACTGCGACCAGAAATGTATGATTACTAAAATTAATAGCAGATAAGCACCGATGCGGTGATCAAATTGGACTGTGAGATGGCTTTCGAAAAAATTATCCATGACCGGCTGCATATCTAGCAAGCCGGAAGGAATAAGAACACCATCCATGTGCGGCCAATCTGTATAGGTTTTGCCGGCATTCAACCCTGCCACCAAAGCACCAAGCAAAGATTGCATGAAAACCATGAAAATTAAAAAATATCCGAAATAAATTTGTCTCGATGGTTTTGCTATAGCCTGCGCAGGTTGCAGCAAACGTAGAGCCTGCCAGAAAACCAAGCAAAAGATAATAAGGGCAAGCCCCAAATGCATAGCGAGGCGGTATTGGCTAACATCGACGCGGTCTGTCAAACCACTTTGCACCATATACCACCCCATAAAGCCTTGAAGTCCACCAAGAAAAAATATGCCCGTCAGCGGCAAAAAATTCTTTTTGGCTATAAAACCGCGCATGAGAAAAAACATAAAAGGAATAAAGAATACAGCGCCGATAACGCGGCCAAGTTGCCGATGCCCCCACTCCCACCAGTAAATATATTTAAATTCTTCAAGACTGAAATCTTTATTGACCAACTGATATTCTGGAATGGCTTTATATTTATCGAATTCAGACATCCAGTCTGCTTGCGATAAAGGTGGTAATGCGCCCGTCACAGGCTTCCACTCAGTGATGGACAAACCAGAGTCCGTCAGTCGGGTAAGCCCGCCAACCAAAACCATGAGAATTATCAAACTGGCCACACTGAGAAGCCAGATGCCTACAGCTCGGTTTTCCTTCGTTACATGATTTTTTGAATACAACATATCCATGTAACGGATTTAAACCTGTGCTCATATCAGGGCAAGATGAAGACTTGCGACAAATTAACCAAGCCCATCATGATGTGATGAATTGTCAAAGCTCATCTGTCTGCTATATCAAAAGCAGGAGATAGATATGAGATTACCCGTCCGCTTAAGAAAATTTATTGGCATGTTGTTGTTGCTTATTGTGTTGTTTTTTTACGCCATGATTGTCATGACGATTGCAGTCAGCGGATGGATGCCTGCTAACGGCTTTATCGAATTTATGTTTTATTTGATAACCGGCCTGGCCTGGACTTTTCCTGCGGGAATTATCATCTGGTGGATGCAAAAACCTGAAAAAACTGACAGGGATGTCGCCTAATTAATTCTTTTAATCAATGCTACCGAACTGAGTAATATTCAGTACGATGATGACAGCAATAAAGATAACAATTGGTAAAATAGAAGACATAATACGCGCTCAACCTAAACATTTTTAATCTTGTTTGGGGGTAACATGCGTTGATTTCCTCGGCAAGAACATTTTATCCTTCCAACTCTTCGCGCAAGATTTCTAGTTCCAACCATTCCGCCTCGGCTTCTGCCAGACGTGTTTCAGCTTTTTCAAGTGCCATCGCGGTTTTGTTGAATAGCTCAGGGTCTTTCGTGAAAAGCGTGCTGTCGAATAAAAGTTTTTTGCTGTCGGCAATAAGCGTTTCAAGTTCGCGCATTTCACCAGGCAGTTGCTCTAAAGCATATTTTTGCTTGTAGCTTAATTTGGTAATAGCCTTATGTGTTGGTGGGGGACTTGTCGCGTTTTTGTCTAGATTTTTACCTTCGGGCAATTTATGCGCATCTTTATCACCCCCCACATCTCCGGCTTTACGCTGCACCAGCATATCACTATAACCACCGGCATATTCTACCCACTGCCCTTCGCCCTCCGAATTGATTACAGAGGTCACAGTACGATCGAGAAAATCTCTATCGTGACTTACAAGAATGACTGTACCCTGATAATCTGCAATCAGTTCTTGAAGCAAATCCAGCGTCTCAAGATCTAAATCATTTGTTGGCTCATCCATGATTAACACATTAGAAGGATGCCGGAGACCGCGCGCCAGCAAAAGACGCGCCAACTCGCCACCAGATAACACATTGGCAGGTGTCCGCATTTGAGAAGGATGGAAAAGAAAATCCTTCATATAGCCAATAACGTGCATTTTATCTTCACCAATAGTGACATAGTCCCCTGCCCCATCAGTCAGCGCATCCTTAATTGTCCAGTCGCGCTTAATACCTGCCCGTGCCTGATCCAGCACAAGCATTTGAAGGTTTTTTCCAAGACGCACATTGCCGACATCAGGTTCCAACTCACCAATCAACATATTTAGCATGGTGGTCTTACCCGCCCCATTTGCACCGACGAGACCAACTCTGTCGCCACGCTTAATTTGTGTAGAAAACTGGGAGACAATTTTTTTATCCCCGAAACTTTTGGCAATCTTATCGGCTTTCACCACAAGCTTACCAGACATATCGGCTTCGCTGACTTGCGCCTTCACATTACCTGCTGGGCCTTGATGATCCCGGCGCTGTTTTTTTAAAGCCGATAATTCAGCCAGCCGCTTTACATTACGTTTACGCCTGCCTGACACGCCATAGCGCACCCAATGCTCCTCTCGCTCAATTTTCCTGTCGAGTTTTTGAAGTCGCATAATTTCCAGTTCAATCTCCTGATCCCGCCAATCCTCAAAATGATTGAAACCTTTTTTAAGCAAGCTTGTCTTTCCTCTATCCAGCCATAATGTTGACTGAGACATATTGCTTAAGAATCTTCGGTCATGGCTAATGAGAACCAGCGCGGAGCGCAAAGACTTTAGTGCATTTTCTAACCATTCAATCGCCGGCAAATCCAAATGGTTCGTTGGCTCATCTAGCAAAAGAATATCAGGGTCAGGCGCCATGACCTTTGCCAGCGCCACGCGACGCTTTTCACCGCCCGAGAGATTTTCAAGCCCTTGATCGGAAGACAAACGCAAATCCGCCATAAGTTGAAAGGCACGTTGTTTGTCTTCATTATCCATGAGTTCTGCCAGCACATATTCGCCAATAGTCGAAGCCCCCTTAAATGTCGGGTCTTGGTCAAGATAGCTGACCATTATTCCTGGCTGGACAAATCTTTCCCCACTATCAGGCTCAACCATTCCAGCAGCAATTTTAAGAAGTGTCGATTTACCTGAGCCATTTCGCCCGACAACACAAAGTCTCTCACCCGGTGCGATAGACAAATCTGCCCCTTCAAGAAGCGGCGTCACACCAAAAGTCAGGTTTACATCCTGAAGATATAAAATAGGTGGGCTGGACATCACGATTTCTCAATTATGCTCGAACATTATGAATGGGCTTCATATCACGTCCTGCCACTCCATCCAATGCAACACAGATACCACAATAATAAATCTGAGTTTACTGGGGTGTCTTATGATTGTGCTAGCTCTCAAAATTTGAAATTATGGTCTGTAAATGTTATGTGCCTAACACTTTAATCAAACTGAGTCTTCATCTATGACGCAAGAAACAAACCTATCGCTTGGAAATGATTTCCCGGATGCTGATAAAAAAGACTGGTTAGAAGCTGTTGAGAAAGCTCTAAGAGGGGCCGCCTATGAGACATTGCAGACTCGCCATAATGGATTGAGCAGGGAACCGCTTTATACAAATGAGACAGTTAACTTATCTCAAGCCGCTCATGGAATGCCGGGTCAAGCGCCCTTTCTTCGGGGCAGTAAATCGCTTTCAAACTCTTTCCTGCCTTGGCATATCGCATCGCGTTTTACCCTAGGGCGTAAAGGTAATGATAATAAAGATGTACTCACTGACCTAGAAGGCGGCGTGAGTGCGTTGCTATTGGATTGTCGTTTTGACACAGTAACACCCACCCAACTTGATAAGCTGCTTGAGGGTGTTGATATCAATATTGCACCGTTATTTTTGCGCGCAGATGATAATGCGATTAATCTTGCTACTCATCTCGCTAGCAAAATAGGCAATTATAAAGCTATCTTTCTTGATCTTGATCCGTTGGGCTATGCCGCCGCATCGGGTTTAAAAATTGATGATGATGTCGATACCATCTTCCCCGGAATGTTAGGGCTTGTTGAGCAAACTCAATCATCCCCGAATATCCGGCTTATGACTGCAAGCGGACTGACATATCATAATGCAGGCGCAGATGCGATAACTGAGCTTGCCGCTATTATCGCAACGGCAACCTTCTACATGCGTTATCTAGAACAATCAGGTCTTGATATTGCTGATATAATCAACCGCCTGACACTTACGGTCAGCGCTGATACAGATTTTTTTGGTTCTATCGCCAAGCTACGCGCTCTACGTCTCCTCTGGGGGAATATTTGCGCGGCACTAAAGCAAGATAAAATTGTCACGCCATATATTCACGCCGAAGGCTCTGAGAGATATTTCTCTCTTGCCGACCCGTGGGTGAATATGTTGCGCGCAACCATGTCCACACTTGCCGCCGGTATTGGGGGAGCAGACGTTGTAACCGCACTGCCCTGCACATCTATCGCCGAAAGCGATAATCTGCTCACGCGGCGTGTAGCCAGAAACACTCAAGTAATTTTGCAAGAGGAAAGTCATATCGGGCAAGTTATGGATCCTGCTGGTGGCTCATGGTATGTGGAAACACTATCTGAAGCCCTCGCCTCAAAAAGCTGGTCACTTTTTCAGAGCATCGAAAAAGCAGGCGGCATTGCCTCCCCTGAAGGTATGAAAATAGTCACCACTAATATTGAAGAAAACCGCATTACTGAAAATAAAGATATAGCAAAACGTAAAATGCCCGTTCTGGGTGCAGGTGATTTCGCCAATTTGGAGGAAGCTTTGCTTAAGCCGCGCCCAGTATATGGTAGCGGTGCTTTACAAGAAACGCGACCTGCTGAAGCCTTTGAAAAATTGCGCTTTGCGGCAGAAAACCAAAAACCTAAAATATATCTGGCCGTTCTTGGGGAAACGGCTGAGTTCACCGCCAGATCAAATTTTGCCACAAATTTATTTGCCGCTGGTGGGATTGAGAGCCATCTTGGCTGTGGTGGCAATGACCTCAATGCGATTATTGATGACTTTACAGCAAGTGGGTTTTCTGTCGCCGTTATTTGCGGCACGGATGCAGCTTATGAGAACCATGCGGAAACATTGGCACAAGGCCTTGCTGAGGCCGGTTGCGCACATGTATGGTTGGCTGGAAAATATGAGTCGGACGCAATTAATGGAAATATTTTTATGGGCTGTGACACCATTTCGGTTTTACAATTGACACTAAGCCTATCAGGGGTTGCCTATGATGAGGTTCAGTCATGAGTCAATTACCCGATTTCAGTAACATCGCCTTTAACGCGAGTTCATCTATTTCGCCAGATAGCCAGAAACAAAATTGGCAAGACGTCATCAATCAAAATAATGACCGAAAATCTCGTGAAACACCTGAAGGCTTATCTCTTAAAAGATTATACACCGAAGATGACACCAAGGATTTGCCTCATCTGGATGGCTATCCGGGTATCCCGCCATATATTCGCGGCCCTTATGCAACCATGTATGTAAACAAACCTTGGACGGTCAGGCAATATGCGGGCTTCTCTACAGCAGAGGCATCAAACGCCTTTTACCGCCGCAATCTAAAAGCAGGACAAAAAGGCCTCTCAGTGGCTTTCGACCTCGCAACACATAGAGGCTATGACAGCGACCACCCGCGTGTCGCCGGTGATGTTGGTATGGCAGGTGTCGCGATTGACTCGATTTATGACATGCGCATGTTGTTTGACGGTATTCCCTTAGATGAGATGAGCGTTTCCATGACCATGAATGGCGCAGTGTTGCCAATAATGGCGCTTTATATCATAGCAGCCGAAGAACAAGGCGTTGGGCCAGAGAAACTTGCCGGGACAATTCAGAACGACATCCTTAAAGAGTTCATGGTTCGCAATACATATATTTATCCGCCACGACCTTCGATGCGGATAATCTCGGATATTTTTGCCTACACCTCCGCCCATATGCCGAAATTCAATTCAATTTCAATATCTGGGTATCACATGCAAGAAGCTGGAGCGACAGCGGATCTTGAACTTGCCTATACGCTTGCAGACGGGGTTGAGTATGTTCGTGCAGGAATGGATGCCGGGCTGGATATTGATGTATTTGCCCCCCGTATGTCTTTCTTCTGGGCCATTGGCATGGATTTCTTTATGGAAATTGCCAAAATGCGCGCAGGTCGTCTTTTATGGGCACAACTCATGCAGGGTCTTGGCGCGAAAAACCCAAAATCTCTGGCTCTTAGAACCCATTGCCAAACCTCCGGTTGGAGCCTCACGGCGCAAGATATTTACAATAATATCACGCGCACTTGTGTGGAGGCCATGGCGGCCACTCAAGGCCATACCCAATCGCTTCACACCAACAGTTTTGATGAAGCTCTCGCTTTACCGACTGATTTTTCTGCTCGGATTGCCAGAAACACCCAACTACTTTTACAAATGGAAAGCCTAACAACCAATGTAATTGACCCTTGGGGCGGCAGTTATTTTGTTGAACGACTGACCCATGACCTTGCGGCGAAAGCGCTGGAACACATTAAAGAAGTTGAAGGCTCCGGCGGGATGACTAAAGCGATTGAGCAAGGTCTCCCCAAAATGCGGATTGAAGAAGCGGCAGCCCATACACAAGCGCGCATTGACAGTGGTAAACAGACCGTCGTCGGGGTGAATAAATTCCGTCTTGATCAGGAAGATGATATTGATGTTCTAAAAGTTGATAACAGCGCTGTCCGCAAATCTCAGATTGAGCGTCTTCAAAAACTCAAAAATGAGCGCAATAATGAAGCTGTTACACAATCTTTGGAAGCCCTTACACACGCCGCAAGTTCTGGCGAAGGCAACTTGTTGGGGCTTGCTGTTGATGCAGCGCGTGCCAAGGCGACAGTTGGTGAGATTTCCGATGCCATGGAAAAAGCTTTTACCCGCCATGAGGCAAAACCAAATGTCATCTCAGGCGTCTATGCCAACGACTTTGGCAATGATAGCAAGGCTATTGTGGAAGTACGCGATATGGTTTCACGTTTTGCTGATAGACAAGGCTGTAAGCCTAAGATATATATAGCAAAAATAGGCCAGGACGGTCATGACCGAGGGCAGAAAGTTGTAGCTACGGCCTTTGCAGACTTGGGATTTGATGTGATTGTCGGCCCGCTTTTCCAAACACCGGCTGAAGCAGCCGAAGATGCTATTGAAGGCGGTGCACATGCCATAGGCGTGAGTTCCCTTGCTGCCGGTCATCTAACTTTAGTACCTGAATTGCGAGAAGAACTGAATTCACGAGACAGGCAAGATATTATGGTGATTGTCGGCGGTGTTATCCCGCCGCAAGATTTCAATGCGTTGTACAAGGCTGGCGCGAAAGCGATATTCCCGCCCGGTTCGGTTATTCCCGATGCGGCAAAAACATTGCTGACGGAACTATCTGCTCACCTTGGGCATAATGAACGTCCTTAAGTTAGGTCAATCACCTAACCTCTTTCGCGCATCAGACCTTCTTGACTGGCCGAGGCAACGAGCTTCCCGTCGCGTGTATAAATCGAAGCAAAATTCAATCCCCTACCCGCACCTGTCACCGGCGAATGCTGAGAGAACAGCAACCAATCATCAATTTTGTAAGGATGATAAAACCATAAAGCATGATCAAGGCTAGCCGTTTGAAGATCAGTGTTCATGTAATCTTTGCCATGAACGCGCAGGCCACTATCAAGCAATGTCAAGTCAGACATATAGGTCAGCACGAGCCGTTGGTGGTCCAGATCATCCGGTATAGTGTCATCAGTTAACCGAATCCAAACATTATTCAGCGTATCAATCGGCTTTGGATTAAGATAATCCATTGGCGTGACCGGACGAACCTCATAGGCACGCTTGCGCAAAATATTCTCACGAAACTCTTCTGGAATCTTATCAATAATATCTGATTGTAATTCCTGAAGTGATTTTAAGGTTTCAGGCGCAGGAACATCCGGCATTTCTTCGGCATGCTCCAATCCCGTTTCTTCAACTTGAAATGACAGCGCCATATTAAGAATTTGCTTACCGTTTTGAATAGCTGTCACTCTCCGACTTGAGAAGCTTCTCCCGTCACGAGCAATATCAACATCATAAATAATTGGCTTTGACCGATCACCCGGACGAAGGAAATAAGCATGCAAAGAATGACATGGTCTGTTTTCAACCGTATGGGAAGCAGCAGAAAGGCCTTGCGCAATGACCTGGCCGCCATAAACACGACCAGTGCCGCCTTGCGGGGTAAATCCGCGGAAAATCAAATCATCAATTTGTTCAATTTCGAGAATGCTTTTTAAACTGACAGTCCCCATTTTATTCTTTCTTTAATTTGGTGATTTAGCAGGTGTTAAAGTGACGCTTTCTCCACAACCGCATGCATCGGTCTGATTTGGATTATTAAAGACAAAACCTGAAGAAAGTTTTTCCGTCTCGAAATCCATTTCTGTGCCTATCAAGAACAGAACCGCTTTAAGGTCTACCAGCACAGTAACACCCTTATCCTCGACCACTTCATCTTGAGGCAGGATTTCAGTGGCATATTCCATAGTGTATTCCATACCCGCACAGCCAGCATTTTTTAGACCAAGGCGCACACCCAGATAATTTTCGTCGGATTGCGCCATAATATGCTTTACGCGGTCAGCCGCAGCGTCTGTCAGGGTAATTGTTTTTGGTAATTGAAAAGTCTGGTTCATTCTCTACCCCTAAACCTAAAACATATTTAGTGCAACTCTGGCCTCGTCAGTCATACGACTGGGATCCCATGGTGGCTCAAAAACCATATTTACCTTCACATCACCAATACCATCAAGGGCGCTTACAGCGTCCTGCACCCAAACCGGCATATGTTCGGCAACCGGACATCCAGGCGCTGTAAGGGTCATATCAATATTCACATCTCTGTCGTCCGTAACTTCAACGCGATAAATCAGGCCAAGCTCATAAATATCGACAGGAATTTCAGGATCATAGACACTTTTCAAAGCACCGACGATTTCATCTGTCAGGGCTTGCATTTCCGGAGACATTTCAGGTGCAGCAATTTCATCATTGTTTTCAACTGGTATATCAGCATCAGAGGATGCCTTTGAAGCATGTGCCTCAGTTGACGTGTCAATAACCGGCATGTCCTTATTTGGTGTGCTTTCAGACATTATTTCACCCGAAAAAACTTACAGCTTTGTGAATTGACTCGACAAGTGAGTCAATTTCATCGCGTGTATTATACATTGCAAAAGAGGCGCGCGCAGTAGCAGTTACGCCAAATCGTTTCATGAGCGGCTGCGCACAGTGGTGTCCGGCGCGCACAGCTACCCCAGATCGGTCAATCACTGTTGCCAGATCATGCGGATGAATATCTTTAATAGTGAAAGAAATAACACTGCCCTTTTCAGGCGCTGTGCCCATAATCGACAGATTATTTATGTCTGTCATTTTACGAGTTGCGTATTCCAAAAGGTCATTTTCGTGAGCAGCAATTTCTTTGCGACCATAACTTTCAATATAACGAATGGCTGCGCCCAGACCGATGACCTCTAAAATAGGTGGCGTACCGGCTTCAAATTTATGAGGCAAGTCACCATAAGTCACATTATCAAGTGTGACCTCACGTATCATTTCCCCGCCCCCACGATAGGGACGCATTCTATTTAGATAGTCAGCCTTGCCGTATAAAGCCCCAATACCAGACGGGCCATAAAGCTTATGACCGGATAAAACATAAAAATCACAATCAAGGTCTTGAACATCTGTTTCAAGATGCACGGCCCCCTGACAACCATCCACCAAAACCGGAGCGCCGTGTTCATGTGCCAAGCGGATAATCTCCTTCATTGGCGTGATTGTTCCTAAAGCATTAGACATTTGTGTCAGAGCAACAAATTTAGTTTTTGGCCCAAGGAGGTTTTTGTAATCCTCCATATCAAAAGCCCCATCATCATGAACACGCACCCACTTGATAACCGCACCTTTGTGTTCGCGTAAATAGTGCCAAGGGACAATATTCGAATGATGCTCCATTTCGGAGAGAATAATCTCGTCCCCTTCACCAATATGATCAGCACCGTAACATTGAGCAACGAGGTTTAAAGCATCAGTAGCCCCGCCGGTAAAAATTACTTCTTCAAGAGATGATGCATTCAAAAAGCGGCGCACATCTTCGCGTGCCACTTCAAAATCATCTGTGGCTTTATTCGAAAGATAGTGGAGTCCCCTATGCACATTCGCATAGCCAGAGGTCATGGCCTCATTCATAGCATTCATTACCTGAAGAGGTTTTTGTGCCGAGGCCGCATTATCAAGATAAATAAGCGGCTTGCCATAAACCTCCATAGATAGGATAGGAAAATCAGCCCGGATTTTTTGAACATCAAAAGCCGTATTCATTGTCATTACTTCAGCTTTCTGCATCTTACGCACTCTTCTTTAAAAATGTTGCAACACGCTTTGAAAGTTGCTCCTGCAAGATTGACCCTGCTGCAAAATCATCTAGACGTCCCAAAATTTCAGAAACAAACCCTTCAACCAACATAATTCGTGCGGCTTCCTCGCTGATGCCGCGACTGCGGAGAAAAAAGAGTGCTTCATGGTCAATCTCACCAATTGCCGAGCCATGTGCACAAGCAACATCATCGGCGTAAATCTCAAGCTCAGGTTTCACATTCATCATCGCATCTGCAGATAGCATCAACGCATCCGATTTTTGCGTGGCCTCAACGCGCTGTGCATCTTCATGAACAATCACCTTGCCTTGAAAAATGCCGCATGCTTCATCATCCAAAATGGTTCTGGCAACCGTTTCGCTCGTCGTATCGGGGCTAAGATGGTTTAAGCGTGTCGTTACATCAATATGTTGATTGCCACTCGAAAGCAGTGCCGTCGCGAGACCAGCATGACTTCCAGCCGCATTAAATGTTAACCGTGTCTCAAGACGCCCCAGGCCGCCCGACAAACTAACAGCTACGTTATGATATTGCGCCCGCGCATCCAGAGACACTCTATTCAACAATAAGGAAACTTGTGTGTCCTCAGCTTCATGCACTTTTAAATGCCGTAAAACACTGTCTTCCTCTTGATAGACATCGCTTACAAGCTGTGTATGCCCCCAGCCGCTATGAATTTCCAGAAGCGTGAGGCTCGCCCCACCCGCAAGGCGAAGGACGATACGAACAAAAGCGGCTTCTTCTGCGGCAGTATTGTGAAAATGGATTTCCAATGGCTCTTCAATTGTGCTGGTTACATCAATCACAATGCCTGTTTCAAGGTGCGCGAGATTAGCATAAAGCAGTGGGTCAGTGATATCCTCATCTGATTGCTGGACAAGCTCAGGGTGATCCATGAGCGCACTAATTTCTAAACCATCCGGAAGACCCTCGACCTCTGCCAACAGTCCATTGATAAAATTCAACTGATAAGCTTCATCAATATCGCGGGTGAGGTTTTCGATAAGGACATCTTCGGAGAGTTCCAGCAACTGATTTTGAAAAGTCTCCGGCAAACGGGCAGAGAGATCGGTATAGTGCCAATCCTCATTTCTTTTGTTCGGCCAGCCATGTGTCGCGAATACCTGTTTCGCTTCTTGCTGCATGTGATTGAAACTGGTCATGACGTACGTGCTTCCATCTAGGCCACCACTTCGCCAACATAATCTGCGTAACCAGATTTTTCGAGTTCCAGAGCCAATTCAGGCGATCCAGTTTTAACAATCTGACCACCAGCCAGAATATGTACAATGTCTGGTTTGATGTAATCCAGTAGACGCTGATAATGCGTAATGACAAGCATACCACGCTGGGCATCTCGTAGCGCATTGACACCCTCAGCTACAGTTTTCAGAGCATCAATATCTAGACCGCTATCAGTCTCATCCAATATCGCCATGGTCGGTTCTAGCACTGACATTTGCAGAATTTCATTCCGCTTTTTCTCTCCGCCGGAAAAACCAACATTGAGGGGCCGTTTCAGCATGTCATCATCAAGGCGCAACGCTTTCGCTTTATCGCGGACAAAGCGCAGGAAGCTCGCCGCATCCATTTCCTCTTCGCCACGTCCGCGCCGCACAGCATTCACAGAGGTTTTGAGGAAAGTCATATTTGTAACGCCAGGAATTTCAAGTGGATATTGAAAAGCGAGAAATAGCCCCGCAATAGCTCTGTCTTCAGGGTTCATATCTTTAAGACTGACGCCGTTCAGCAGAATATCACCCTCGGTAATTTCATAACCATCTCGCCCTGCGAGCACATATGAAAGTGTGGACTTTCCAGATCCGTTGGGCCCCATAATGGCGTGCACTTCACCAGCAGAAACACTCAAACTCAAACCTTTGAGAATTTCCGTATCGGCAACAGAAACATGAAGATTTTTAATTTCAAGCAAAGCACTCATCCTACGCTTCCTTCTAGTGATATGCCGACTAGCTTTTGCGCTTCCACAGCAAACTCCATAGGCAGGTGTTGCAAAACGTCTTTACAAAAACCGTTCACGATGAGAGAAACCGCTTCCTCAGCATCCAGACCTCTTTGCTGACAATAGAATAATTGGTCATCACTGATTTTAGATGTCGTAGCCTCATGCTCCAAAATAGCTGTAGGGTTTTTTGTTTCAATGTAAGGCACAGTATGCGCCGAACATGTATCACCAATAAGCAGACTGTCGCATTGGGTAAAATTACGCGCCTTATCAGCTTTGCGGTGCACACTCACCTGCCCTCGATAAGCATTGGAAGATTTACCTGCTGAAATACCTTTAGATATAATGCGGCTCGAGGTGTTTTTACCGAGATGTATCATCTTCGTCCCACTGTCTATTTGCTGGTAATTATTCCCAATGGCAATGGAGTAGAACTCGCCGACTGTATTATCGCCGCGCAAAATACATGATGGGTATTTCCATGTGACCGCCGATCCTGTCTCAACCTGTGTCCAGGAAATCTTGGCGTTATTCTCTCTGCAGTCGCCTCGTTTGGTGACAAAATTATAAATACCGCCACGCCCTTCTTCATCACCGGGATACCAATTTTGAACCGTGGAATATTTTATCTCAGCATCTTCTAGCGCGACAAGCTCAACAACTGCCGCATGGAGTTGGTTCTCATCCCGCATCGGTGCAGTACAGCCCTCAAGATAGCTGACATAGGACCCCTTATCAGCAATCAGGAGCGTACGCTCAAACTGCCCCGTATTTGGTTCATTAATTCGGAAATAAGTTGAAAGCTCCATAGGACAGCGGGTGTTTGGCGGAATGTAAACAAATGACCCGTCAGAAAAAACAGCCGAGTTAAGAGCCGTAAAGTAATTATCGGATTTTGGCACCACTGTACCGAGATATTTTTTGACCAATTCAGGGTGCTCTTTAACAGCTTCAGAGAATGAACAAAAAATCACCCCAGCACTGGCAAGTTCTTCTCTGAATGTCGTCGCAACAGATACGCTGTCAAATACAGCATCAACAGCAACCCTGTTTTTCACACCGGCAAGAACTTCTTGTTCAGATAACGGAATACCCAACTTCTCATATGTTCGAAGCAATTCGGGGTCTACATCATCTAAAGTTTCGGGGCGGTCATCCATGCTTTTGGGCGCGGAATAGTAATATAAGTCCTGATAGTCAATCTGAGGGTAATCCACCATTGCCCATTCGGGTTCACTCATGGTCAACCAACGTTCGAAAGCGTCAAGACGCCACTCCAGCAACCATTCTGGCTCTTCCTTTTTAGCCGATATAAATCTGATAATATCTTCATTCAGACCCTTAGGTGCCTTCTCACTGTCAATGTCAGAAGAGAAGCCATATTTATACTTCTCACCTGCAAGGCTTTGAACCTGCTCGACGGTTTCTTTTTCAATATTTTCTTTTGCCTGACTCATTAAGCTATATCCGATTTGCTGACTGAAGTTTGGGCTGAGAAATGTCAACATGACTTTTCAAAGCTGAAATTAACTGGTGGATATCCGATACGGTATTGGTATGCCCTAAACTGATACGAATTGTACCCTCTAATAGATTGTGACTCACACCCATAGCTTCAAGAACATGACTCCGCGTCACCTTGCCGCTGGAACAGGCCGCTCCTGAACTCACCGCAATGCCAGCAAGATCCAGAGACATGACCATTGTTTCGGCGCGCATATCAGGTAGAGCAAAACAACTAGTGTTAGAAAGGCGATGCGTGTTTTCGGCAAAAATAGATATCTCAGGGAAACTATCGGCAAGCTGACTTTCTAAATCATCACGCAGTGTCGACAAGTTCGAATAAGACGAAAGTCCCTGCATAGCCAGACGCGCAGCTAGACCAAAGCCGACACAACCGGCAAGATTTTCTGTTCCAGCTCGACGGCGTAATTCCTGACCACCACCCCTAAGAAGTGGTTTCAGCACGATACCGTCACGCACCACTAATGCACCGACACCCGCAGCACCGCCTATTTTATGCGCTGAGAGGCTTAGAATATCAATATTCATGTCTTCCATAGAAAGCGGTATTTTACCTGCCGCTTGTATCGCGTCACAAAAAAACAAACTGCCGTGAGACCGAACCATTGCGCCTATTTCTGCTATCGGCTGTATCACGCCTGTTTCATTATTTGCCGCCATAACAACAACTAATGCTGGTGATGGGTCTTCAAGAGCTGTCGAAAGTGCTTTTAAATCCACAACCCCCTGCTCTGACACAGGTAGATGCGTTACAGAGATATCTTCATTTTCAGTTAAATCATCAAGCGGGGCTAAAACAGCCGCGTGTTCAATAGAAGACACAAGGATACGACGAATAACACCCTTCGGCGCCTTTCTTGTCTGTAGCGCCAGATTACATGCCTCCGTTCCGCCGCCTGTGAATATTACACCGCCGGTTTCGCCATCAACGAAGGTTGCAATATTTTCCCGCGCAATCTCAAGAAACTGCCTGGCTTTTCTCCCTTCGGCATGGACAGAGGAAGCGTTACCGCCAATTTGTAAAACTTCGGACATAGTATCCAGTACTTCCGGCCTAATCGGGACTGTCGCATTATGGTCAAGATAAACGCGCTGGGTCATGACAAATGCGCCGATACTTGTGCAGAACTATTAGATCGCTTGCCTGTATTTCCAGAAATAACATCATTCAAAGAGACGCTGTTAAGAAACCCATCAATCTGGCTGGTCAAATCCGCCCATAAATCATGCGTTAGACACTTTGCATGACCCTTCAAGCACCCATCGGATGCCTGACACCGTGTGATATCAACGACTTCTTCAACACTTGAGATAATATCACCTATCCAGATATCTTCCGGTGGGCGAGACAGGCGAAATCCACCATGCGCACCTCTGACACTTTCAACAAGACCGAACTTCCGCAAATCCTGAAATATTTGTTCAAGAAAAGGCAAAGATATTTGCTGGCGTTCTGAAACCGACGTCAATGCAACGGGCTTTGAAAGTGCAGACTCACCACGCGCTTTATTGGCGTAATAATGCTGGGCAAGGTCAGTCATGGCCATAACAGCATATCTTCCGCGCGTGGATAATTTCATAACCCTATGTTCCTACAAATAAAATATTAAAAAGCTTGATTTTAAGGTGCTGGTTTGTGTTAAACACATTTTTGAGATTTATATAGTAATCCTTACTGGATTAGTCAAGTTTAGGCCATTCAATTTTTCACTCTTAAAACGGATCCTGTAAATGCCAGAAATTATCTTTAACGGCCCTGAAGGACGCCTCGAAGGTCGGTATGTTCAAAAACCGACCGAGGGGAAACCGATGGCAATGATACTCCATCCCCTTCCCCAACTCGGCGGTAATATGAATAACCCTGTTACGTATCAGCTTTATCAGACTTTTTTAAACCGAGGATTCACGGTTTTAAGGTTCAACTTTCGAGGTGTTGGGAAAAGTCAGGGAACTTTCGACCACGGCGTTGGTGAATTATCCGATGCTGCTTCCGCGCTGGATTGGCTTCAAAGCTTTAACCCAGATGCTAAACAATGTTGGCTCGCCGGATATTCTTTTGGCGCATGGATTGGCATGCAACTATTGATGCGCCGCCCTGAAATTAACGGCTTTATATCCATCTCTCCTCCAGCCAATCTTCATGATTTTAGTTTTCTTGCTCCTTGCCCGTCTTCTGGACTGGTTGTCCATGGTGACGAGGACAAAATCGTCGACACAGATAGTGTTGGGAAAATGGTAGAACGCCTACAATCCCAAAAGGGAATTGAAATCACCTATAAAAATATTGCTGGCGCTAATCATTTTTATAACGACCATATGGACGTGCTCGACAAGACAGTAAATGACTATCTTGATGAGCGACTTGCCGTTCCTGAGAGTCCGTCGATAGAGGTAATTTCTCCCCCTGAAGAAGATGCGTCTCGAGACGAATAGTAAACGCCACCGCCTGTGGGCTGATTGCATCCTGTTGTTTCCGGTAAAGTTAAGGGCAAACCGTAACGTGACCTGATAGCAAGCCACGCAAAGGCCTGCGCCTCTAACTCGTCCCCCGGCCAACCTGCAGCTTCAGCCGTCATCACTTTTCCTTTCAATACGCGCGAGAGATAATTCATCATAAAATCATTATGACGCGCCCCGCCGCATATAATCCATGTCATGGGAGGTGTTTCCAGCAAGCCCTCGGCCTTTAAAATTGAATTCACTGTAAAAGCTGTCAGAGTAGCCGCACCGTCTTCCACCGATAAATCCTCAAGACCCGCTGTTGTGAAGCCCTGCCGGTCTAAAGATTTGGGCGCGGCTTTGTCAAAATAGGGATGGCTCATCCAAACCGATAATAGCGCATCATTAATCACACCCTTACGTGCCATCGCACCCTGTTCATCTAGCGGTCGTCCGGTTTTCAACATCATCCAGTCATCAAGCAACGCATTACCAGGCCCCGTATCAAAAGCAAGAATAGTTTTGTTATTGATAAAAGTAACATTGCCGACCCCTCCAAGATTTAAAATAGCAACATTGTCTTTTCCCAAAAGTTTGGTGCATAACGCCTCATGATATAACGGCGCTAACGGTGCGCCCTGTCCGCCAGCTCGCATATCTGCCAAGCGAAAATCACCAATGACATCAATACCCGTCAATCGGGCCAATGCTCGCCCGTCACCAATTTGGCAAGTATATTTCTCCTCAGGTCGGTGAAGAATGGTCTGACCGTGAAAGCCAAGCAAATCAATATCCCGCGCTTTAAGTTCGTGTTCTTTTAAAAATGTTTTAACGGCATAGGCATGTTTTTGTGTCACCAGCCCAGCGGCCTCAGCAAAAACACCAGTTAGAGGAACGGGTCCGTCACATGTTCGCGCTTTTTGCATGGCGTTATCGAGAAGACCGCGCTCCGCCATTGTATAAGCCACACTCCCGGAGGGTCCGAAACTAATATTTTCCCCGCCATTGCTTTCAATAACTGCCAAATCAATCGCATCCATTGATGTACCACTCATAAGCCCAATAGCCGTTAGTGGTTTCATCTCGTTATCTGGTTTTTTTGCGGTTATATTGTTAACCATGTAGTTTCCGTTCTTGACCAATAAGCTTGCTTGTCTTACCCATTCACATCATGACAGAATTTAAATCAAATTTCCTTAACCTAATGTCGTCTCGCGGATATATTCACCAATGTTCCGACGAAGCGGGGCTAGACGCTGCCGCAAGCGATGGCATTGTCACGGCATATATCGGTTACGATTGCACCGCGAAAAGTTTGCATGTCGGGAATTTGATTTCAATCATGATGCTCCGCAAACTCCAGCAAGCTGGAGGCAAACCGATTGTTCTTATGGGCGGCGGAACAACGAAAGTTGGTGATCCTTCCGGCAAGGATGAAAGCCGACAATTACTGACAGAAGAGGATATTGCAGCCAATAAAAAATCCATTCAGAAAGTTTTTGAGAAATTTTTGACATTTGGAGATGGCCCGACAGACGCCATCATGCTTGATAATGATGTTTGGCTTTCCGAATTTAATTATATTTCCTTTCTGCGTGATTACGGGCGGCATTTTTCAGTTAACAGAATGCTGAGTTTTGACTCTGTTAAACTCCGGCTTGATCGCGAACAGCCACTTTCTTTTCTCGAATTTAATTACATGATTTTACAGGCCTATGATTTCCTGGAACTCTACCGCCGTCACGGCTGCACATTGCAAATGGGAGGTTCAGATCAATGGGGCAATATAATTAATGGTATTGAACTTGGACGCCGGACGGATCAGGCACAACTTTATGCCCTGACAACTGAACTCCTCACAACATCATCCGGCGCAAAAATGGGTAAAACAGCGCAAGGTGCTGTCTGGCTTGATGCCGAGATGCTCAGCGCATGGGAATACTGGCAATTCTGGCGAAATACTGAGGACTCAGATGTTGGACGGTTTTTAAGATTATTTACTGAATGCCCTCTTGAAGAAATTTCTCGGCTTGAACAACTCGAAGGTGCCGAATTAAACGAGGCCAAAAAAATTCTCGCAACGCAAGCCACAGCTTTGGTGCATGGGGAAGAGGCAGCCGCCGACTGTCTTAAAACAGCTACCGAAACTTTTGAGTCCGGCGGCACAAGCCAGAACCTGCCAAGGATTGACGTGCCTGCTGAAAGTTTAAAAACCGGCATAGGTATTCTTGAAGCTTTTGTGATAGCGGGTCTTGCAAACTCTAACAGTGAAGCCCGTCGACTGGTACAAGGCGGCGGAGCAAAGCTAAACGATGCCACTGTAAGTGATATAAAGCTTCAAATCTCATCTGAGGATGCTGTTCATGACGGCACTATTAAACTGTCTTCAGGTAAGAAAAAACATGTGCTGTTAAAGCCAGTTTAGGTTTTAGCGTGTCGACCTGACGGAAACGATTTCCTTCAACACTTCCGGCACAAGAATGGATAATGGATTAACTTCTACTTTCAGATTAGACAGAGGACCTTTCAGGTCATAGTTGATACCTACAACCCCCTCGCGTCCACCGGTTAATACTTGTCCAACTACTGGCAAATTACCAACAATAGAATTCAAGGAATAAGCTGGATAAATATTCCCTCCCAGATTGGCTCGTGCATTACGAAGATTTATACTTCCATCTAATTTCAGCCCCATAGATGGTCCATTGGCTTTCAGGCGTACGAATTTAAATTCTTCTGGTGTAATACGGTATCGCATTTCTGCTCCGTCAAAACGAAGCCCTTCGCCGGTAAGAATATCAGCAATTCCTTGGAATGAAGAAAGTGACAAGATACGCCCCAGCACTGGCAAATCTCTCATGCTAAAGTCCACCAGATAGGCATAGCCTTCGGCGAGTGTTTTATTTTTATCCAGTTCTCCAATGTCATCTGAAGGGGTGTCAGGAATTGTGCCATTTAGGCTCATATATCCGCCTTCCATGCCTTCAATAAAACCGAAACCCTTAAAGAAATATTCTGCCCTAGGGACTTCAAGAGACACATGGCGATTGCGGTTTTCGTCTCTGAAGAGGACGTAACTTAGGCGATGTTTTTCAGTGAAGGAGCCATTCAGGACAATTTTTTCAAAAAGATTATCTTGTCGCTCAACAACCCCAGAAACCCCCTTGAGCACAACACCATTATTCATGTGCAGATTGTCAACATCCAACTTGATTGACAGGTTTTCGCCCAGCCTATTAACCCAGTCAAAAGGCGATTGACCTTTTTTTTCACTAGACAAAACTCCATCCGGCAGGCCGAAATCAATCGGTTTCGTCAACGCAGAAATATCAAAATCTTTACCTTGAAGCGAAATTTCATAACGATCTTCATTTTCACCAAATGATAGTGAAAAATTATATTTATCCTTTATCACGAAGGGAGATATTTTTAGGTCGGTAATGTAGTCGTCATAGGTGAATTCAATCTGCGTTGAAAAATCAGCTAAATCAATGTCCAACAACGCCCCTTTGACACGGCCTTTATCACCATAGTCAGTTCGCACCTTAATCATTCCTGGCGTATTCACAGGTTTAATATGGTTAAGTGGAGAGAAACTTGCCTTCGCCTTAGACAAATCAGCAATAACTTCTAGCAAAGTAAAATTGTTTAAACTGCCCGAAAGGGTTACATCAGCCTGCACATATCCACGAATTCGTGATGATAAAAATTCCAAATTTAATGCAGCCAAATGTGTTTCAGTTACTTCAGCTGAAATATTAATTATAGTTTTTAACTTATTGTTATTAATACCTTTATTTTTCATTTTTTCAGACCATTCTACGCTGACAGGAACAGTGTTTATGCGCGCCTCACCGGTTACATAAATCTGCTCATTCGTGGCCTTAAGCTTTAAGCGATTAGCATCAAGACGATAACCAGCAACCGGCTTGGTCAATACAAAATCACTAATTTGTGCATCAACTTGCGTGCTGATGAGGTTAAATGGAAGCTCGCCTAATCGTGGAAATTGTAACCGCACCGTGCCATCAAAGTTTCCGAGAATCGTATCTGGGCTATAGGCAAATCCACGCATGAGGCGCAGAGGCTCTTGATCAATATATTTTAAAATATTTGGCGCTGAACCTTCCATCATCGCCGTCACAATCATATCGCTTTGGCGAATATGGTTTTCGGGAATAACAGCACTGCCGCCCGTGATACGAATAGGTGCATCGCCTGGTGACGGCAGAAGTGCATTTTGCACCTGCACTTCAAGACGGCTACCTTTAACAATCAGCTTACCTTCAATATCATACATTTCAGGTAGCTTTTTGTAATATCTCAATTTGGATTTTTCGATATCTATATCGACAAATAAGTCACTTTCGGACAATCGCTTACCCTTGGTGGACTTTCTAAGGCGCATAAAAGTCGTATCCATAGTCATGGTGCCACGTTTCATCACGCCGCCATGAACATTCCGGAAAAACCACCCCCGTGTCCGTTTTAATAAGTTGTTTGGCCAAAGCTTTTTAAAACTCTCTATGGGTAAGTTATCAAGGTGTCCGGTAAAAATAATCGGTAAATCCAATTGATCGTAAAATATTTCAGCACTGGCACCTAATACACCACCACCACTTGAAAATTTGACTTCAGTAATATCAAGACGCGCTTCAGGTAAATTTACTTCAAAACTCAACGTCAAATCATCCGGCGAAAACATGTCTCCCCCGGCATTGTCAAAAGACAAGGCAATGATGTCTGCGGATAAATTACCTGAAATAAAATCCAGCTTGTTGCGAAGAGTACGCTCAAAATTAACCTGGCCTGAAAAAGCGCCCTGATGCGGCCCAACGTCAAAATCCATTTGCGATATTTCACCGATACCCGCTTTTAAGTCGAGACCAGCTCTAAGACCAAGCTTTCTAACGGGGTGGTTTTTATCACCAATTTGCATATTCCCTTTGGCAAAATCAAACCTGACTTTTGCCAGAGATATCTCCCCCTGATTATTCGATGTAAAATCAATCTGTCCATCAATCGGCACATTCAGGCGATCCAATACAGAAGCAAAGGGAAATAATGAGCTTAATAAAACCGGACGAATATTATGAAGCTTCAGACTCCCCTGCCCTGCGGCTGAAAAGGGCTGATAAAGTTCAAAAGTTAACTGGCTTTCACCGCCAGCCTCGTTTATTGCGAGATTAATATTGGCCTGACGGATATCTGAAAGACTCTCATAAAAAACAGAGGATCCACTTGTTTCAAACTTTTCACCCGTGGCTTCATTCATTACCACCAGCCGAATATCAGGAAACTGGACACTTTTTACATAAGGCAAATCATTGCTGCTTTGAAAGTCACGTACAGATTTAATGATACTTCCAAGCTCGGGCAGAGATGTTGAGGTGTCACCCACATTTGCATTGGAAGCCACGTCTATCGACTTCATTTGAGACGGATTTTTATTTAAAATATTAAGATAAACTTTTTCCGCCTCAATTGTCTTAGGAACAAAAGTCAGGCTGCTTAAGAAGGCCTTCGTACTTAAGCTCAGATTGACTTTATACAGCTCATAACGATTGCCACTAATCATACGAATATCAGCACTGCCAGCTGTTATCATCAGACTGCTTTGATCCATGTCATAGAAAAGCGTCAGCTGTTTGAGACTCGCGGAACTTATCAAATGCGATTTTTCGATAAAATAGTTGATAACAGGTACAGAACGGTCAAGGCTCATTGGGTTGATGGACAGGCGTATCAGGAAGCCGATAACGGCAAGTAAAAGCAGCAAAACAATTAGAAAGAATGCCCTTAAAAGCTGGGAAGTCGACAGCGACAAAAAGTTATTTTTTAAATTATTAATCAATTTCAGTTCACCCAGCCCATAATGATGTCAAAGATTGATTCACACGCATATTTGACCTAATTACTATAACACTCATTACCAAAGGAGAAATAAATCATCATGCCCCTTACCGAAGGTTCAAAAGCGCCAAAATTCAACCTCGCATGTGATGGCGACACAAAAGCCAAACTCTCTGATTATGCCGGCAAAAAGCTAGTTTTATATTTTTACCCAAAAGACGATACACCGGGTTGCACAACAGAAGCTTTGGATTTTACGGCACAAATCAAAAACTTTGATAAAGCTAATACGTCGATTCTCGGTGTATCTGCCGATACAGTTGCGAAACATGAAAAATTTAAAAACAAACATAATCTGAAAATTCTACTTGGAAGCGATGAAGATCATGAAGTGCTCAATGCTTATGAAGTTTGGGTTGAAAAAAATATGTATGGCAAAAAATATATGGGTATCGAACGCGCCACTTTTTTGATTGATGAAAATGGTAAAATCCAAAAAATCTGGCGAAAGGTTAAAGTTAAAAACCACGTTGCAGAGGTTTTGGAAGCCGCAAAAACTGGATAAGTCAGAGTTTAAATGATTTTAGGCACTCAAGTTAGCTTAAGAGAACAAGCACGCAATGTGTTGCTTTGCGATAATGCCGAAAAAAAGGCAGAGTATGCTCTTGATGTTTTTGCCCATTACCAAAAAGGGAAACAAAATAAATCTTTGGTAGAAAGTGAAGGCTGGCCTGAACGCCCCGGGAGACCAAAAACGCCCGAACTTTTGCATCCCAGGGACATGCCCAAGAGACGATCGGGTGGTCATGCAGGGCGTATCGGGTTGCTCCATGCTCTCGCCCATATTGAATTAAATGCTATTGATTTGGCTTTTGACCTGATTGGACGCTTTATAAACACCCCTATGCCTGAAGATTTTTATGCAGATTGGTTGCGTGTTGGGGCAGAAGAAGCCAAACATTTTATGCTCTTGCAAGGGCGGTTAAAATCATTGGGAAGCACTTACGGCGCCCTTCCCGCACATGACGGGCTTTGGGAAGCGGCACAGAATACTGCGCATAATCTCGCAGCCAGATTAGCTATCGTCCCCATGGTTTTGGAGGCTCGCGGTCTGGATGTCACTCCGCAAATGATTGAAAAACTTACTAAAAATGGTGACAAAGAAAGTGCCGATATCCTTGGTATTATTTACGAGGATGAAAAAACTCATGTTGCTATTGGGAGTAAATGGTTTTCTTATCTTTGTCGGAAACAAAATAAAGATCCGCAAACCCGATATCAAAATTTTGTGCAAACCTATTTCAAAGGGGACATTAAACCCCCTTTTAATAAACCAGCACGAGATGAAGCCGGCCTGCCAGAGAGGTTTTACATTTTCGCCAGATAACTTTTTTGTTTTCAAGATGTTGAAAAATAATGTAAATACTTTCTTTGTAACATTCTGGGGCGAGTATAGTGCGCAAATTTTTAATTAAAATTTTCTCAAGCAAAGAGCTTTATATTAGAAACCAAGGCTCGGTAAAATATTTTACCCTGACGCCAGGAATGCAAATTTCGGGTCTCATTATTTCTATTTTGCTTGTTCTGACCCTTGTCGCCTCAGTCACTTTCATCAGCATGCAAGATGAAATTATCGCATTTAGAAACGAAAAACTTCAGGAAACAGTCCAGAGTTATGAAATTCAGCTGGCTCAAATGCAGTCAAATATTGACTCACTCGACAAAAAGCACCAGCTCACGCAGGAATGGTTCAAAGAGATCACATCAACACTTGAACTCCGACATAAAGAGTTAACAAAAATCTTTGAAAAAAATGCGAGCGTTACAGCTCAGCTTGAAGAGATGAAAGCCAAATTTGCGATCGCCTCTAACCGCGTCGTCAGGAGTAAATCTCGCACAAATATTATCGCTTCGCCTATCGGTAATAAAAGTGATCAATTTCAAAGCCGCGTTGATACCGGCGTAAATAACACCGACAAAATTATTCTCTCTGATAGCTATGAGATTAATTACAATGATTTTGTTAGCAAACAAGATCTGATGGATGTACCAGCCAATATCCGTGACAGGGTTCAAAGGCTCACAATCCGCCAACAAGAGCTTCTTGACGCGCTGGAAGAAAATACCGACCAGAAGATTGCTGAAGCTACCGCAATCATTAATGCGACAGAAACTGTCAATGCAGAAGAATTTATCGCAAGCATTCTCCCTGATACTTCTGTTGCTTCTGGCGGACCGTTCATTCCCATGGTCGCAGATATTGATCGCGCTGATCCAAAGTTCAAACAGATGTTACGCATATCTAACAATCTGGAAAAACTTTCAAATTTAAATTTGTCTCTTTCACAATTACCTCTATCCGTACCGGTGCATTATTACAAAACAACCAGTGATTTCGGCCCTCGTATTGATCCTATCAACAAACGCCGTGCCTTTCATGCAGGCCTTGACTTTGGCGCACCTTCAGGCACCGACGTTCATGCCACCCTTCCCGGGAGAGTTGTTAAAGCAGGCCACAAAGGGCCTTACGGGCTAGCTGTTGAGATTGATCATGGCAATGGTTTCCGCACCCGATACGCCCACCTCAAATCAATAAAAGTTAAACGTGGACAAAAAATTGACTTCCATCAGGTTATTGGTACGGTAGGTTCAAGTGGTAGAAGCACAGGGCCGCATCTCCATTATGAGATTTGGTATAAAGATAAAGTTCAAAATCCAATGAATTTTACACAGGCTGGTAAGCACTTATTTTCAAGTGGTTTACCCAGTGGACAATAGGAGTTTCGGATGAGTTCTACGAAAATGAACGCGCCAAAAATCAGTAAATCCGGTAAAGCAGCGCCGTCAATTTTGAGCTCAGACATCAATGTTCTGGGTCAACTTTTTGCCGATGGCGAAATACATATTGACGGGCATGTTGACGGTGATGTGCGCTCAAGTAAGCTTGTTATCGGCGAGTCCGCAAATGTAAAAGGTGAAATCGCTGCTGATGATGTAACCATTCGTGGACGCGTCAAAGGCACAATCCTAGGAAAACGTGTACATTTGTGTGCAACCAGTCATGTTGAAGGTGAGATTTTTCATGAAGCATTGGCAATTGAGTCCGGTTCCTTTTTTAACGGCTCTGTCCATCGTGAGAAAGACCCACTTGCCAAAGCCTCCATCCCTCTGAATGTCCCTGCCCCAAGCTCTGATACTAAACCTGCAACAAACGGACATCCAGATAAGTTGGCCCAACAGCCATCTGGTCAAACAATTAATTAATCTATATCAGAAACTTCGACAGTCTCACCGCTTACTCTTTGCGCGAGTGCTGCTTCCATAAACGGGTCTAGTGAACCGTCCAGAACGGCTTGCGGGTTGCCGTTTTCTACCCCCGTTCTTAAATCCTTAACCATCTGATAAGGTTGAAGCACATAAGAACGAATTTGATGCCCCCAGCCGATTTCAGTTTTGCTTTCAGCGGCGGCATTGGCTTCTTCTTCCCGCTTCTTGAGTTCCATCTCATACAGTCGCGCGCGCAGCATATTCCAAGCCGTTGCTCGGTTTTTATGTTGTGAGCGTTCATTCTGACACTGCACAACAATTCCCGTTGGATTATGCGTAATCCGCACAGCACTATCTGTAGTGTTGACATGCTGCCCGCCTGCTCCACTGGCACGGAATGTATCAATACGTACATCCGCATCCGACACTTCAATATTGATATTCTCATCAACATGCGGATAGCACCAAACACTTGCAAAACTGGTATGACGACGTGACTGACTGTCAAAAGGTGAGATACGCACCAGACGATGCACACCGGACTCCGTCTTGGCCCATCCATAACTGTTATGCCCGGAAATTTTTATTGTCGCAGATTTAATGCCTGCTTCTTCGCCAGAGGTTTCTTCAATAAGCTCAGTCTTAAATCCTTTTTTCTCAGCCCAGCGGAGATACATACGCAATAACATTGAGGCCCAATCCTGACTCTCAGTCCCGCCAGCACCGGCATGAACTTCCAGATAACTGTCATTTGAATCCGCTTCACCGGATAGGAGCGTCTCAACTTCCATGCGCTCAGCCTCAGAGAAAAGCCGAGAAATAACAGCTTCACTTTCAGCAACAATATCGTCATCGCCTTCAGCTTCAGCCATTTCTATCATGTCAAGATTATCGGCAAGTTCGCGCTCAACCGCCATGACGGATTTTATAGACTCATCCAGCCGTGTGCGCTCACGCATAAGAGCCTGCGCCTTTTCCTGATCTTGCCACAAGTCAGGGTCTTCAGCTTTACTATTTAATTCTTCCAGCCTTTTGAGTGCTGCATCCCAGTCAAAGATGCCTCCTCAGCAGTTCGAGTGACTGCTTAATCTTATCTACTTGCACTTGTATTTCGGCTTTCACAGCTTCTTCCCAAAAAGTTTTTTATAAAATCCAGAACTGTCAGGAGTAAAGCCCTGATGATAAATTTCAGTACAACCCACCCGTGCCGGAGCCAATCGCAGAATTCTCCGTGCTTTCAGATTTTGGAGCAATTTCGCCACGACCAATCACAGCCTGCGCACGCCCGGGAGCTGGTTCCGTGCCGACCTTGAAGGCTTCAAGAATAACAGACCCGTCACCAGCCTTGGCTAGTTTACCTGTTTGGGCGTTGACCCTTACAAGATTAACGGAGGGAGGAATCCGAAATGGTGTGGCAGGTGCATCGCGTAACGCCCTGGACATAAAATCTCTGAATACCGGGGCCGCTATCCGTCCGCCTGTCTCCCCCTCACCAAGCGTTCTCGGCGAGTCAAAACCAATATATACACCAACAGCCAAATCAGGTGCAAACCCGACAAACCATGCATCACGACTATCATTAGTGGTGCCGGTTTTACCAGCTAACGGCTTGCCAACGGAACGAATAGAACGCCCCGTGCCGCGCTTCACGACACCTTCAAGCATGGAAACAATTTGATAGGAGGTTTGAGGGGATAATACTCGTTCCCTGACATCTGGCAGAATAGGGGTATCTTGCCCTGTCCAAATAGCATTACAACCGACGCATGGGCGTTCATCATATCTATAGATTGTTTCACCATAACGGTTTTGTATTCGGTCAATGAGTGTTGGAGATACCTGTTTACCGCCATTCACAAGCATAGCGTAGGCCGTTGTAAGGCGCATCAAGGTTGTTTCACCTGCCCCCAGCGCCATCGAGAGCACAGGTGGCATGTGATCAACGATATTAAATTTGCGCGCATAACTCACCACCGGACGCATACCTATTTGTTGGGCGAGCCTGACTGTCATCAAGTTCCGACTTTTCTCAATGCCTAGACGCAAAGTCGACAATCCATAAAATTGTCGCCCATAATTTTCTGGTTTCCATAACCCCATATCCTTGCCCTGCTGCATAACAAAAGGCGCATCAAGCACAAGACTTGTTGGGGTGTATCCGGCATCAAGAGCCGCCGCATAAACGAAAGGCTTAAAGGCTGAACCAGGTTGTCGGATGGCCTGAGTGCTTCGGTTAAACTCACTTGCCTGAAAACTAAATCCGCCAACCATTGCAAGCACTCTGCCGGTATGCGGGTCAATCGCTACGAGACCACCATTCACTTCAGGTATCTGACGTAAAATATGTCCAGCACCCGATTTCTCGACCCAGACAATATCTCCGGAAGATAAGACATCTTTTACAGATGAGATATTCGGCCCTAACCCACCCTTGACCGATTTGCGGGCCCATTTAACACCGTCCAAAAATATCTTTCCGGTTTCGCGTTTTTTTTCAAACTTACCTGCCGCCGTTCGACGCGGGCGCAAACCTATTTCGGCTTTATCCTCCTCCACCTTTAAAATAATAGCTAATCGCCAAGGTGCGAGATCGGATGGAATAGGAACATCCTGAACAGGAAGCGCCCAATCTTCAAAGTCCTCAAGCGCAACCTGCCTGACTGGCCCACGCCATCCATAGCGCTTATCATAATTCAACAGACCGTCCCGCAATGCTTTTTGTGCATATTTTTGATAATCTGTGTTCAGTGTAGAACGAATAGAGAGACCGCCGCCATAAAGCTGTTTTTCGCCATACATATCGAATGCCTGCCGTCGGATTTCTTCAACATAGTATGCTGCATCAATAGACTTAATTTTTCTTCCTGTTGATTTGACCCCAAGGTCTTTTTGCTTGGCCACCATCGCATCAAGCTGGGTGATATAACCATTCTCATACATACGATCGATAACCCAATTTCGGCGCGCTAAGGCGCGTTGGGTTTTGCGGAATGGGTGATAATTATTTGGCGCTTTAGGCAACGCCGCAAGATAGGCCACTTCTGAAATTGAAAGGCTGTCCAGAGGTTTGTCAAAATAAGCCAATGCCGCGGCAGCCACGCCATATGTTCCCATACCGAGATAAATTTCATTAAGATAAAGCTCTAGTAATTCAGCTTTTGTGAAAGTGCGTTCCAAGCGAATAGCAAGCACGGCTTCCTTTAGTTTTCGTTCAATGGTGACATCACTTGTCAGCAAAAAGTTCTTTGCGATTTGCTGCGTGATTGTAGACGCGCCCTCAAGCCTTTTACCTTGAGTTATGTTGGACACATTTTTTATCATCGCGCGCACAACGCCAAGCCCATCCACGCCCTTATGTTCGTAAAAGTTTTTGTCCTCTGAGGATAAAAACGCCTGAATCAAATTTTTGGGAATAACCCCAATCGGCACAAAAAACCTGTGTTCTTGAGCAAATTCAGCAATCAAATCACCATCAGCCGCATGTACACGTGTCATGATTGGAGGCGCATAATCAGCAAGATGATCGTGGTCAGGAAGCTGCTTATTTAAACGCCATAGATAGACACCGGCGAAAAAACTAAGCAATGCCGCCATTGTAAGACCCAGCCCAAATAAATAACCGATTATGCGTATCAAGCTCTACTCCAACATGAACGTACAATACTGTACGCGGTTCAAGTGTGTGGTTAGACCACAAATAAGGCAACCCTGTGACATAAAATTATTAAATTTTCGACTTATTTAAGGCGGAAATAATTATCTATAGCCTCTACCATGCCGGTTGCGACACGGCGGCGCCATTTACTCGATGAAAGCTGTTTTTCATCCGTACGGTTGGTAATAAAGCCCAATTCAACCAGAACAGAGGGCACATCTGGGGCTTTAAGAACCCTAAAACCTGCAAATCTGTGTGTTCTGTCCAGTAACAAGGTTTTGCCACGCGCCGAACTGATAAGACTTTCAGCAAATTTCACGGAAGCATTTTTGGTGTCACGTTGTGCAAGATCAATCAGAATATTTGTGACCTCCGGCAACTGGTCGCCAAAATCAACACCGGCAATAATATCAGATTGATTTTCTTTCTTTGCGAGTGCCGCTGCTTCTCGGTCAGAAGCTTTTTCAGACAAGGTATACACAGAAAGGCCACGAATATTTTTCTTCTTAATGGCATCCGCATGAATGGAAATAAACAAATCTGCGTTACGGTTTCTTGCAATCTGAACTCTCTGTCGCAGGGGAATGTAAATATCTGACGAACGGGTCAAATATACATCATAGCGACGTGTCGCCTTGAGTTGCCTCACCAGTTCCTTTGAAAACGCAAGCACGATGTCTTTCTCACGTGAACGAGTGCCTAACGCCCCAGGATCTACGCCACCATGCCCCGGGTCAATGACAATAATTTTCCGCGTTTTACGAGGACGAGGCTTAGGTGTAAATTCCCCAGTCGGTAAAGAAAATTGAGGTTGTGGAGTTGGCGTCGGCTGAAAATCAGGGGCTGAAATTGAGGCTGTTTGTGTTTGAGAGATAGCTGGTTTCATCTGCCGGAAAGTTGCAATGGTCGCCGGTTCAAAATCAATCACAAGTCGGTGATTTTTAATCGCCACCGTGGGCGGCAAAAGAAAATGCTTGTGCACATTAACGGGCCCACGCAAATCCACAACAATACGCCCCTGCCCCGGCTTGAAAGATCCAAAGCGGACGCCTGATACCAATCCCTTATCCTGAATTGTGTCGGGAATATCCCACTTGGTTTCCGGGAGGTCGATAACTGCACGATAGGGGCTCGACAAGGTAAAAAGTTTGTAATCCACCGCCTCCGTAAACTCGACAACCACACGCGTATGTTCTTCAATTGCGCCGAGTCTTAAACTTTTAGCTGTCAACGGAGATGACGTCTGGGCATATACAGAAGACAAAAAAGAGGACAACGGTAAGGCAGGACTTAAAACCGAATTTAAGACCAGCAAGACGATAAATATTATTATGTTTCTTTGTTTATTCATCAACGACTCATGAAACTTATTTCCATCATACAAAAATTTTGTAAAAATCGATGTTAAATAATCATGTCATCTGCTTGCAATGCTATTGGCGTATGGTTAAACAGTCTATGTCGGTAATTATTCAGTTTTATTTAGAACGGAATCCGATTACCAAATTAATTATCCGTTTTTGATTAAAGGAATTTGAAAATTTCAAAAAAACTTTTTGCATTAATGGTTAAAAAATGAATTTTGACGTGTATGACTACCCATCAGGTTGTCTACATTCAGCTAAATAGCAGTGAAGTGTTAAGGTTTAGAATAGAAAATGGAATATATTCTCAAAATCCAAAATTGCAGTGAATTCAAGTCACTCCAGCCTGCATTTCAACTGCATACCCTAACCCATTGCGCTGAGACGCTGGCTGAGACCTTACTCGCCCGCCGCTTGGATCGCGGAGAAAAAATTTATGACAGAAAAAATGCTAATCGATGCAGCCCATTCGGAAGAGACCCGGGTCGTGGTAATGCATGGGAACCAGATCGAAGAATTTGATTTTGAGTCCGAAAACAAGCGCCCAATAAGGGGCAATATCTACCTCGCACAAATTACCCGAGTTGAGCCTTCACTTCAGGCTGCTTTTGTTGAGTATGGCGGCAATCGACATGGATTTCTTGCGTTCAATGAAATCCATCCAGATTTTTACCAAATCCCACTTTCCGACAGGGAAGAACTGATACAAGCCCAAGTAGAGGCTCACAGCGAAGATGACGATAATGATGACCTCACTGACTCTTCCAGCGCAAGCGATGGTAATAATAATGAAGATAGCGAAGAAGATAGTGGCGATACACCCTCTATGGATGTGGAAGATATTGGTGGGGACGCCCATGAGGAAGCTTCCCGTTCCAGAAGCCTGAGAGAGCTTTCGCGAAAATACAAAATTCAGGAAGTTATCAAACGTCGCCAGGTAATTCTCGTGCAAGCGGTTAAGGAGGAACGCGGCAATAAAGGTGCAGCTTTAACAACATACCTCTCTTTGGCGGGACGGTATTGTGTCCTGATGCCAAACACAGCCAAAGGCGGCGGTGTTTCGAGAAAAATCAACAACATTAACGACAGAAAAAAATTGAAGAAAATCACGGAAAAACTCGACGTGCCTCAAGGTATGGGTTTGATAATCCGAACAGCAGGCGCGCAGAGAACGGCTGTCGAAATTAAACGTGATTTTGAATATCTCATGCGGATGTGGAAAAATATTCGTGAACTTACGCTTGAAAGTTCAGCCCCCTCTCTCGTTTATGAAGAAGGCAGTCTGATTAAACGATCCATTCGGGATTTATATCATAAGGATTTTGAAGAAATTCTTATTGAAGGTGAAGACAGTTATAAAAACGCCAAAGAATATATGAAACTGCTCATGCCGAGCCATGCGCGTAAAATTAAGCTATTCAAAAAAGATGAAGCCCTGTTTCAAGAGACCGGTATTGAAGACCAACTTTCCGCCATGTTCAATCCTGTCGTGCCTTTGCCCTCTGGGGGCTATCTCGTTATTAATCCGACCGAAGCTTTGGTTTCGGTGGACGTTAACTCAGGGCGTTCGACCAAAGAACACTCCGTTGAAAAAACCGCATTAAAAACAAATTTAGAGGCCGCGACAGAAATAGCCCGTCAAATGAGGCTCAGAGACCTTGCAGGTCTGTTGGTGATTGATTTCATTGATATGGATGAAAACAGAAATAACAGAGCCGTTGAGCGCCGCATTAAAGACGCGCTTAAAAAAGACCGTGCACGCATACAAGTCGGCAAAATCAGTCCCTTCGGATTACTGGAAATGTCACGCCAGCGAATGCGCTCTGGCGTTCTGGAGGGAAGCTCAGAACATTGTAGTCATTGTAATGGTACCGGCATGGTTCGTTCAATTGAAAGTCGCGCTTTGCATGTTCTGCGCAGAATTGAGCAAGAGGCCGTGAGCTTAAAAGACCAAAATGACAAAACAATCGAGGTGAAAGTGCCGCGTGAGGTTGCGGAATATATTCTGAATTACAAACGCACACATCTTGTCACCATTGAGAGCAATTCAGTTTGCCTTATAGTAGTTTCCAGCGACGAAGCGCTGAATGCGATGGAGATGTCTATTTCCAGTGCCGTAACGCGCAATGCCACACAAATAAGAATGGACGGTAATCCAGAAATCACACCTGGCGGCGAAGAAGAGCCGTCCGGACGTAAACGTCGCAGACGTGGAAAACGTGGCAGTGGTGATGGTTCGAATGACAATGCGCGTGATAATTCTGAAGATAATCAAAAAGCGTCTGGTTCGGAGGATGAAGTTAGCTCCGAAGCCGATGAAAGACCCTCAGAACGCGCCGATGGAATTGAGGATGATGAAGACAAGCCACGTCGCCGGAGAAGAGGACGTCGTGGCGGGAGAAGAAGGCGTAAAGCTTCATCCGAATATGATGAAAATAATCAAGCCAATGGTGACACTGTCAATAATGGCGATGGAAGCGCAACTGACAGTACTTCTGATAATGTTTCAGCCTCAGAACTTCCACCTGCACCGCCATTTGAATTCTCTCAAAATGACGACATAAATGACGGGTTGATTATTACCTCCCCCGCACCAATGAACTCAGAAGAAAGTCCTGCTGAGGCAGCCATTGACGCGGCGGCGGAGGACAAACCGGCAAAAAAGCCAAGACGCGCCCCACGAAAAAAGAAACAAGAAGATAATGTTGATGCAGCTTCATCGGAAACATCTGCTCCCGAAGAAACACCAAAGCCCAAAACAGCAGCTAAAAAACCGAGACGCTCGCCGCGTAAAAAGGCCAGCACAAAAGAAGAAACATCTGCACCTGAAACATCTTCTGCTCAAGAACCTCCTGTTGAAGTTATAGCATCTGAAAATATTGAAACTAAATCCGAGGAGATAGATGCAAATGAGGGGGAAAAACGGTCAGGATGGTGGCGTCGATAAGACTTCTGACTTACCGTAAAAGGCCTAGAAATGCGTTAAGGCGGTCAACGGCAAGATCAATCTCATTTGCAGCACGGGCAAAGGAAAAGCGAACAAATCGTGCGCCCCTATTTTTATCAAAATCCACACCTGGTGTTATGGCAATCTGTGCTTCCTTGAGTAATTGAGCGCAGAATGTTTCGCTTTCCAAAGACGGCGATAGAGAATGCAAATCTGCATAAAGATAAAATGCACCATCCGCAGGTGCAATGTCAGTCAAACCCTTATCCTGTAGGCAGGCAATCAACTTATCCCGGTTGTGACGATAGAGCTCCACGTGCTTTTGAAGCTCATCTTGTGCGCTTTGCGTAAGTGCAGCACATGCCGCATATTGCGAAAGGGTTGGCGCGGATATGAACAAGTTTTGTTGAAGCCTTTCAACTACGCGCACCATTTGGGGGGGTACAATCATCCATCCAATCCGCCAGCCTGTCATAGAAAAATATTTTGAAAAGCTATTCATCACGATTAGCCGATTATGGTCACCGACTTGCAAAGCTGATGTCGCCTCCTGCGCATAGGTCAAACCGTGATAAATCTCATCAGAAAAAAACCAACGCCCGGCATGCGCGCAATCCAATGAAAGCTCGGTCAATGCCTGTTTACTTAACATTGTGCCTGTTGGATTAGCAGGGCTTGCTATTAATAGGGCATCTATAGCACCATGCGTTTTCTCCGCATCGCGCAAATCATCAGGCGTTAGCGTCCAATTATTTTCCTGGCCTAAAGCTATGGTCACTGGTGTAAGATCTAACGATTGGATGATATTCGTATAGGCTGGGTAACCCGGCGCGGTTACAGCGACCCTCTGTCCGGCATCCAAACAGGCTAGGAACGCCAGAATAAAGCCTGCAGAGGATCCTGTTGTGATAACAAAGCGCTCAGGCGCAACATCAACCTTATAAGTCGTATGGTAATAAGCGCTGAGTGCCTGTCTCAAGTCATCAAGCCCTAAAGCATCTGTATAACCAATAAGCTCACTATCAATCGCATATCTTGCGGCATCCAGCACCACGCGCGGCGCTTTCGTTGAGGGTTGCCCGACTTCCAAATGACTAATATTCTGCCCGGTTTGTTGCAGTTGATTTGCCTCACGCATGACATCCATAGCCAAAAAGGATGCAATATCGCCACGGCGCGAAAAAGATGAGGACGTCATAGTACCAAACCTCTCAGATTTTTTAATGTTTGGACTGCATGTTCTATGGTATGAAAAAGTATGTTTATGTATCTGATAAGACAATCGAGTCAAGCTTACCGGTTTGGCCAAAAAGCTTAGTCAGCTAATTGAACAGGCACATAAACGACAATGCAAAATCTCTACCATAATAAAAGCAAAATTCAAAGCGACAGAAATATGAAACTGCCTTCGATTATGAAGAAGCATATAACTATATTTATTTTTCTTACTTTCTTTATAACCCAGCAAGCTAAGGCTCAGTTTATCCGTGATGCTGAGATAGAAAATCTTCTTGAGGATTATAGCAATCCGATTTTTCTAGCCGCTGGGTTGAAACCCGACGAAGTACATATCGGAATTATTAATAACAAAAGTTTAAATGCCTTTGTAGCCGGAGGCAAAAATATGTATTTCCACACCGGGCTTATTCTTGAGGCAGAAACACCAAATGTTGTTATTGGGGTAATTGCTCACGAAACCGGACATATTGTCGGGGGGCACCTCGCCCGTACGTCCGATGCAATTGCCTCAGCAAGCAAACCTATGCTGCTGGCGACTATTTTAGGGGTCGGTGCGTTAGCCGCTGGCCAGGCCGATGCGGGCATGGCGCTCATCACCGGCGGACAACAAATCGCAAAAGGGAGTTATTTGAGTTTCAGCCGCGCTCAGGAAGCATCCGCAGACCAGATTGCGCTCCGACTGTTGGAAAAGACCGAACAATCCGCACGCGGTATCCGAGATATGATGGATGAACTTGCCGATCAAGAAGCACTTTCTGGTGTTCATCAAGACCCTTATGTCAGATCTCACCCCCTATCTCGTAATCGTGTGAACTTTATTGAAGAAGGCATGAAATTATCTAATTTTAGTGACCGGACTGACAGCCCTGAACTCCAATTCAGACATGATATGGCGAAAGCGAAAATATATGGTTTTCTTGACCATCCAGGCACAACTTTACGGCGATACGCAAGGCAGGAAACTCTGCCCGCTAAATATGCCCGCACCATTGCATTTTATAAAAACGGGGAAACTCAAAAAGCTGTTCAACTGGTCGATAAACTCATAAAGCTCCAGCCTGACAATCCTTACTTTTTTGAGCTGAAAGGACAGATACTCTATGAAGCGGGTCATCTGGACAAAAGCATCGCCCCTTACCGGAAGAGTGTGGCAATAGCTCCTAAAGAGCCTCTCCTTCAAATCGGGCTGGCAACATCTTTAATATCATTGGAAACCAAAGCATCCGCCAAAGAAGCGCTGGAAATACTCAAAAAGGCGCTCCGTATGGAAAAGGACAATATGACCGCTTACTATCAAATGGCAACAGCCTATGCACTTTTAGGCGATACCGGACGGGCAGAGCTTGCAACGGCAGAAAGATACTATATTCTCGGAAGACTTGAGATAGCCTCTATGCATGCACATCGTGCCATGAAACATCTTCCTAAAAACTCACCGGAATGGCTCAAAGCTCAAGACATTATGGCTAACCTCTGACCGGAGATTGTAATGAAAAAAGTTTTTCTCGTGCTTTTCCTCACTGTCTTAACGACGGCCTCATTGAATGTGAATGCAACCGATAAATCCGTAACTATGTCGGAGGATGCATTAGGAGAAGCTATACGTAGCTACTTGCTTGAAAACCCGGCGGTAATGGCTGAAGTTTTTGAGAACACGCAAAAATACCTGATTGCAGAGGATGAAAAACGTCAAAGCGAGATATTAAAGAAAAACAGTGATGCGCTTTATAATGATAAACGAGATTTCAGCATTGGACGTCCAGATGCACCAATAACCGTCGTTGAATTTTTTGATTACAATTGTGGGTACTGCAAGCGTGCCTTTCCAGATATCATGAAACTCACACAAAAAAATCCTGATGTCCGTGTGGTGTTCAAAGAATTCCCAATCCTCGGCCCGGCCTCAGAGCAAGCTGCGCGTGCGGCTCTTGCAAGCAAGAGTGACGGCAAATATTTTGCAATTCATCAAAGCCTTCTCAATGCACGTGGCAATGTTAGTGGTGCGGCACTCTCTAGCTTAATTGAAAAACATGGTCTTAATGCTGACGAGATTGTTACCCGTGGTAAAAATAAGGACATTGATGCGCATATTATGGATGTAAGAAATCTCGCACAAAGCCTTGGGGTAAATGGCACTCCTGCATTTATAATTGATAATAAGCTGTTTAGCGGCGCATTAAGCTATGACGACATGCAAAGTCTGATTGATGAAATCAGAAGTTCAGCAAACTAAATCAACCCAACTCTAAATAAGTCCGGCAAGCGGCGAGCTTGGATCGGCATACATTTTTTTTGGCATCCGACCAGCCAGATAAGCCTGACGCCCAGCGATAACAGCATTTTTCATGGCTTCCGCCATCAATATGGGCGATTTTGCTTCAGCAATCGCTGTATTCATCAACACCGCATCGCAGCCGAGCTCCATTGCAATGGCTGCGTCTGAGGCCGTACCAACACCGGCATCGACGAGAACCGGCACATTTGATTGCTCAATAATTAACCTGATATTGACGGGGTTTTGTAACCCAAGCCCCGAACCAATCGGTGCTCCTAATGGCATAATGGCGCAACACCCCATATCCTCAAGTTGTTTGCACATAATCGGGTCATCGCTGCAATACACCATCACATCAAACCCGTCCGCCAACAAAAGCTCTGCGGCCCTGAGGGTTTCAGGCATATTCGGATAAAGTGTTTTTTCATCGCCTAGAACTTCTAGTTTAACCAAAGACCACCCGCCGGCCTCACGGGCGAGCCTCAATGTGCGAATGGCATCTTCTCCAGTAAAACAGCCTGCAGTATTGGGCAAATAGGTATATTTTTTCTGATCCAGAAAATCGACCAACATGGGTTTATTCGGATCAGTCAGATTCACGCGGCGCACCGCAACAGTAATTATTTCTGCCCCTGCCGCTTCGGCGGCGGCAGCGTTTTCGGCATAATCTTTGTATTTTCCTGTACCTATAATGAGACGGGAATGAAATTTTCGACCTGCAATCTCCAGAAGTGTATCATCCATAAGTTTATCCGCCCCCAATAAAATGAACGATCTCGACTTTGTCGTTTTCTTTTAGCATGGTGGTTACATAAGCTGATTTGGGAACAATTTCCAGATTACGCTCAACGGCTACTTTACTGGCAGGCAATTCATAAAGTTCGATTAATCCCATAACATTTAAACTGTCAGCTATATTTATTTCTTCGCCATTTAAAACAATATTCATCTTGTGCCTGCTCATGCTCATAGGACATTTAGGTGCCAATTTGCCGGAGTTTGCTTATAATTGATTAAATTTGCAAGATATCGAAAGCAAAATAATCAAAACAACTCATTAATCTAGATTTACTCGTATTTTGCTGTCTGATGTAGTATGAAACATGAATCAGTTATTACTAATAAAACCTTTCTCGGGAACAAATGGCTAAAACCATATACATATTTAATGGCCCCAACCTGAATTTGCTGGGAACGCGGGAACCCGAAATATACGGGACAACCACATTGGCTGACATTGAAGCCATGTGTCTAAAACATGCCGAAAAGCATGGCCTGTCTGTTTCTTTTCACCAGTCAAATGATGAGGGGGCACTTGTGGAGCTCATACAAAAAGCCAGAAGTTCGGGCATGGGTGTCATTATCAATGCCGGAGCTTACACACATACCTCAGTTGCGATACTCGATGCGATATTGGCTCTTGAAATTCCCGTTGTCGAGGTACATCTCTCCAATCTTTTCAAACGAGAAGAATTCCGTCATCACTCCTTCATCACACCTGCTGCACAAGGCTTGATTTGTGGTCTAGGCGCTCAAGGTTATGTGATGGCTATTGATTATCTGTCACAATCATAGGTTTAAAAAAAGGACGCCCGAATGGTTAAAAAATCTGACAGCGAAAAAATTCGTGAACTCGCAGACCTTCTTAATGAAACAGGTTTGAGCGAAATCGAAATAGAAAGCGGCGATACGCGCATTCGTGTCGCACGAGGTGGCGTGTCCGTTTCAGCCACACCCGTTGTACAAGCTGCTGCACCGGCTTCACCAGTAACTAAAGATGATACCTCTGCAGATTTATCCGCAAATCCCGGCGCATTAAAATCACCTATGGTAGGTACCGCTTACATCGCTCCTGAACCAGGTGCACAGCCATTCTGCAAAGTCGGGGATCAAGTCAGTGAAGGGCAAACGCTATTCATCGTCGAAGCTATGAAAACGATGAACCCGATCACGGCGCATAAAAGCGGAAAAATCGACCAAATACTTGTCGCCAATGCACAAGCCGTTGAATTCGGTGAGGTGCTGGCGATTATTAGCTGAGACATATCCTGATGGTTTCAAAAGTTCTCATTGCCAATCGCGGTGAAATTGCCCTTCGGGTTATAAGAGCCTGTCAGGAAATGGGCATTGCCACCGTCGCCGTTCATTCAACGGCTGATGAAAAAGCAATGCACGTCCGGCTTGCTGATGAGAGTGTCTGTCTCGGCCCACCTGCTGCGAAAGATAGCTATCTCAATATAGCTGCCATTGTCTCCGCCTGTGAAATTACCGGGGCGGATGCCGTTCATCCAGGCTACGGGTTTTTATCCGAGAATGCCAAATTTGTGGATGTTTTGGATGCACACCACATCACTTTTATTGGCCCAACCGGTGATCATATACGTCTGATGGGTGACAAAATCACCGCTAAAGATAAAGTCAAAGAACTGGGCATACCTGTGGTTCCCGGCTCTGATGGAGAGGTTCTCACAGTAGAGGATGCCATTAAAGTCGGGCAAGACATCGGGTATCCGGTTCTCGTCAAAGCCTCCTCGGGTGGCGGCGGACGTGGCATGAAGATCGCTCGAAACGATACCGAAATGAAAGAAGCATTTTCAACAGCGCGGAGTGAAGCAAAAGCCGCCTTTGGTGATGATGCAGTTTATATTGAGAAATTTCTCGAAAAACCCCGCCATATTGAAATCCAAGTGATTGCAGACACTCATGGGAATGTCGCTCATCTCGGTGAAAGAGATTGCTCTCTTCAACGTCGTCACCAAAAGGTTTTTGAAGAAGCCCCATCCACAGTTCTCGATGATGCCGCCCGTGAGGATATTGGTAAGATAGTTTCAACAGCCATTAAAAACCTTGGTTATCGCGGCGTCGGCACAGTCGAGTTTCTCTATGAAGACGGAAAGTTTTACTTCATTGAAATGAATACGCGACTGCAGGTTGAGCATCCGGTTACTGAAATGATTACCGGCCTTGATCTTGTGCGTGAACAAATTCGTATCGCCTCAGGTGAAAAGCTGAACTTCACACAAGCGGATATTGAATTTCAAGGACATGCGGTTGAATGTCGAATTAATGCGGAGAACGCCAAAACATTCACCCCCTCTCCCGGACTGATTTCACATTACCATGCGCCGGGTGGATTAGGTGTCCGAATGGATTCGGCAGCCTATGGCGGATATTCTATCCCGCCGCATTATGACAGTCTTATCGGTAAGCTTATTATTTATGGGCGTGATCGCGACGAATGTCTCATGCGGATGAAACGCGCTTTGAATGAACTCGTGATAGACGGCATTGAAAGTACTATTCCGCTTTTTGAGGAACTACTCGAGGCTGAAGCGTTTAATACTGCTGATTATGATATTCACTGGCTTGAGAATTGGCTGGAAAACTCGAGCGAAAGCTAAATGAGTAACCGCACCAAACTTAACATTGCCCCCGACGTCATATTACGTGCCTATATGCTGGGTGTTTTCCCAATGGCGGAAACCAAAGAGTCCAAAGAGATATTTTGGGTCGACCCAGAAAGCCGTGGCATGTTGCCTTTCGAAAATTTCCATATTCCTAAAAGTCTCGTTAAGACGGTAAAAAAAGAAAAATTTACAATTCATATCGATAAAGATTTTCGGGGTGTCATGGAGAATTGCCGCGCCACCCGACCAGACCGTTTAAATAGCTGGATTAATGATGAAATTCTCGACCTTTATTGCAATCTTGCTGAGCGCGGACACGCCCATTCGGTAGAAGCGTGGCTGAATGATGGTAAAGAAGATAAGCTCGTCGGTGGGCTTTACGGTGTTTCTATTGGCGCAGCTTTCTTTGGTGAAAGCATGTTCAGCTTTGAAACTGATGCCAGTAAAGTTGCACTTGTTTACCTTATAGCACGTTTGAAGCATGGGGGTTACACCATGCTGGACACGCAATTCACGACAGAACATCTTTCACGCTTTGGAGCTATTGAAGTGCCGCGTGGGCGGTATCATACCTATTTACAGGATGCTCTTGAGCAACCAGCTGATTTTTATTCTTTGCCGATAAGCACGTCATCGGCAAGCATTTTACAGCTTTCAGGCCATAAATCATAAACCGGATGCTCCAACCCATTTAGCCCAGGGCTGGACGCAAACATCCAGCCAGAGAACAGACGCTCGGTTTTACTCTCGCGGCTTTCGTCAATTTCAAGATAGACACTTGTTTCAGGCGGCTCTTCCGGCGGCGTCGTTTTACAAGTACGCACAGTAATGGTAAGCGGTCCAAGAACGGTGGGGCGCCCGACCTCTGTCTCCAGACGACTTATTTTTGCTGTCACTTTATCAAGAGTTTTGAATGTCACCATCTGAGCCGATGCTGGCGACAAAAGCATCACCCAGACCAAACAAAGCCCGAGGAATTGAAATTTATTCGCTGTCTTCATTTTGTGTGCTGAACATCGCCTGACTGACAAGCCCAATTAGATCTACTGAGCCTTGGGTATAAGAAATTTCATCACCGTCAGTAAGCAAATCAAAACTCCCACCCGGAGTGAGCGAAACATAATTCCCACCGAGCAGCCCTTCCATAGTGATTTTAGCACTGGTGTCATCCGGAAGTTCAATATCATCATTGATGGAGAGTGTGACTGTCGCGTAAAAATTTTGCTTATTCAATTCCTGATCAATCACGGTGCCGACTTTAATACCGGACATGCGGACATCGCTTCCGACAGTCAAACCATCAATACGATCAAATTCAGCAATAAGCTTATATCCGGATTTAGGCGACATATCGCTGACAGAATAGCCATAGGACAAAAAGATAGCTGAAACAGCGATGACAAATGCCCCGACCAAGGTTTCTACAAGATTATGTTGCATGATTTTTATCCTGTTCAATTATTATTCTTGTTTAGCTATTCAGGCTTCCAAGCCTGATATCCAACACCTTCGGCAGCTTCAGGGACATCATCCAACAAACTACCTTTAGGTTTATGTGCATGTGACGTGCCGGTCATATTCACCTGATGCGGCTTTTCCCAGCTGTTGCGTTCCGGCATCACTTCACTCGGCGGTGTATCAACAGTGTAGTGCAGCCATGCATGCCATTCCGGTGGCACACGGCTCGCTTCCACATCGCCCTCATAAATCACCCAGCGGCGAACTTTGCCATTTAGTGATTGGTTTTTCTTATCGACATAATATTTATTGCCTTGGTCATCTGTTCCGATGAGGCGACCACGACGACTCGTAAACAGAGCCGTACCCAATGTTGCGCCGTGCCACCAAGTGAAAAGCATTTTCAAGAACTGCATAGACCGACTCTCTTTCTACTTACAGTTTGCCATTTAACATATCTTGCGTCCAGTCAGAGAAATTTAATCTTTCTTGGTTTCAATAACTCGCAGACCCAACTCAAGCAGTTGAGCATTTGTTGCCGGGCTTGGTGCTTGCATAAGCAAATCCTCTGCCTGTTGATTCATTGGGAACGCCACAACCTCACGAAGATTCTCCTGCTCCGCTAGAAGCATCACAATTCGGTCAACACCAGGCGCAATACCACCGTGAGGCGGTGCACCAAATCTAAAGGCATTCAGCATGCCACCAAATTCTTTTTCGACAACTTCCGCATCATATCCGGCAATCTCAAAGGCTTTGAGCATAATCTCCGGCTTGTGATTCCGAATAGCACCTGATGACAATTCAATGCCATTACACACAATATCATATTGGTAGCCAAGAATATCCAACGGGTCTTTGGTTTCTAGAGCGTCCATCTCGCCCTGAGGCATAGAAAACGGGTTATGCGAGAAATCAATTTTCTGTGCCTGCTCGTCAAATTCATAAAGTGGGAAATCAACAATCCAGCAAAATGAGAACTGATCCGCATCAATAAGCTCGAGATCATGCCCGACCTTGTTGCGCGCCGCACCTGCGAAACTCATAAAGTCTTTCGGCACACCGGCACAGAAAAATATGGCATCGCCATCTTCTAATCCGAACTGAGTACGGATTTGTTCGGTTCGCTCCGGCCCAATATTTTTCGCAATAGGGCCTGCGCCTTCACCTTCCCTAAAGAAAATATAGCCCAGTCCGGCCTGCCCTTCACCTTGAGCCCAACTATTCATGCGATCACAAAATGTGCGGCTTCCACCCGTTTTGGCTGGAATACCCCAAACCTCAACCTTGTCATCTTTCTCAATCATTTTGGCAAAGATTTTAAAGTCTGAGCCGCGGAAAGCATCCGTAACATTTTCCATTTCGATAGGAATACGCAAATCCGGCTTATCTGAGCCATATTTCCGCATCGCTTCGGCATAAGGAATTCGCGGAAATGTTTCTGTGACACGCTTGCCATTACCAAATTCGACAAAAATGTCATGAAGCACCGGCTCAACGGCATTAAACACATCTTCTTGGGTGACAAAGCTCATTTCTATATCAAGCTGGTAAAACTCACCGGGAGACCTGTCTGCACGCGCATCCTCATCTCTAAAGCAAGGCGCAATCTGGAAATAACGGTCAAAACCAGCCACCATCAAAAGCTGCTTAAACTGTTGTGGTGCTTGTGGTAGGGCATAAAAACTGCCCGGATGCATGCGGGAAGGTACCAGAAAATCCCGAGCACCTTCCGGACTGGAGGCTGTTAAAATAGGGGTTTGATATTCTGTAAACCCCTGCGCAATCATGCGTTGCCTGAGAGAAGATATAATCTGCGAGCGAAGAACAATATTTTTGTGAATCGTCTCTCGGCGTAAATCCAAAAATCTATAACGAAGCCTGATATCTTCTGGATAATCCGGCTCACCGAAAACCGGCAATGGCAAATCACCTGCGGCTGAAAGAAGCTCAAATTCATCCAGTCGAATCTCAATCTCGCCAGTTGGTAAATTGGGGTTTATCGCCTCACCGTCACGCGCAATTACCGTGCCCGCTATTCGGATAACACTCTCCGCCCGAACATTCTCAACATCGGCAAAAAAAGGGCTTTCCGGCTCTACCACCAACTGCGTCAAACCAAAATGATCGCGCAGGTCGATGAAAAGCAAACCGCCATGGTCTCTTTTACGGTGCACCCAGCCTGAGAGGCGCACTGTTTCGTTAATATTTTCTTTGCGAAGTTCTCCGCAATTATGAGTCCTGTAGATGTTCATGAAACCTCCGGTCGGGTGGTAGTTAGAAGACTCTCTGTGTGCCGGAAATCACATGCCTGAGCCTGTTTTGTCAAGCACCTTTCGAGACTTAAATTAGCTTTTAGAATACCCCCGACTGGTCTATAAACCAAACCGATGCGATTACTTACGACAACTTCAGAGCTTAATCAGGCCTGCGCCCAGTTTCAAACCAGTAGATATGTCACAATTGACACTGAATTTCTTCGCGAAAAAACATTCTGGCCCAAGCTTTGTCTTATTCAAATAGCTATGCCCGGCTTTGAGGCTCTTATTGACCCTCTGGCTGAAGGCATTGATATGTCGGGATTTTTCGAAATTTTAAAGAATCCGAACATCCTCAAAGTCATGCATGGCTGCCGGCAGGATATTGAAATTTTTCACAAAGAAGCCGGTATTATCCCTAGCCCGATGATGGACACCCAAGTCATGGCCATGGTGTGTGGATATGGTGACTCAATCAGCTATGAAGCGCTTGTAAAGCGTATCGCACAGGGAACAATTGATAAAGGTTCACGATTCACGGATTGGAGTCGACGCCCCTTAAATAACGACCAGCTAACCTATGCACTCGCGGATGTGACCTACTTGCGGGATATTTTTGAAAACCTTGAGAATGACCTTAAAAAAACAGGACGTTTAGCATGGCTTTCAGAAGAAATGGATATGCTCACTAATCCTGAAACCTATAATCAATCGCCAGAAAACGCTTGGAAACGCTTAAAATATCAAGATAAACGACCTCATATTATGGGGGTCGTCATTGAACTGGCTAAATGGCGGGAAATTCAGGCACAAACCCGCGATCTCCCAAGAAACCGGATACTCAAAGATGACGCCATTCGAGAAATAGCGCTTCAAAACCCTAAAAAGCCGGAAGACTTTGACAAAATGCGCTCTGTCCCCACAGGTTTTATCTCTTCTCGAAATGCAGCAGGACTGATGGAAGCGATTGAAGCTGGGCGCAAGCTGACAAAAAACGACTTACCGCCCCCCCACCCGTGGTTGAGAATCGCCCCGGTATTGGCCCTCTGGTAGATTTATTGAAAGTTCTTTTGAAGTATTGCTGTGAAGAAAATCAAGTCGCACCCAAGCTTATAGCCAACGTTGCTGACCTCGAACGTATCGCTAGCGATGATAATCCCGATGTCAAATGCATGGAGGGCTGGCGCAAGGATGTTTTTGGTTCAGCCGCTATGGATTTGAAAAACGGCAGGCTGGCTCTTGCCTCCGAAAATGACAGAATCTTAATTATCAAACGCGACTAAAGGCTGAATTTAACCAAGCTCTATCTTATCCGCACCAACATAAATTTCGGGTTGTAAATTTAACGCATCTGCAAGAGCACATACTCTTTTCTCAACGATGGGACCGTAAAGACGGCTTCGCCCGGCATCCATTTCAAAAACGAGTTTTTTCCCGTGCCGTGAAAGCCGTGTATCATTAATCAATCCATGCAGCGAACCTGAAAGACAATGCGCTAACCTAAACGCCAACCCTAAAGCACGGCTCAGCGCCAGCGTCGTATCTTCAACAGGCTCCATACCTAGCGGCAACTCACTCAAGTTCCCATTATGGCGCGAATATAAAGTATGAGCGAGAAAGCGACGCCCCTCGTGATTGATGCAATTCAACGGTGCACGTAAAATCGTATTAGCTGCAAACCAGCACCTATAATCATTGTGCTGATTCCATGCCATATCCCCGATGAGACAAGCTGCTCTGCGAAGTCTGTTATATTTTTTTAATTTCTTAGGTGACAAGCCCTGACCATTAAACAAGCCGGAAGTCCATTCCAGAAGTTCCATGCCATAAAGCGGGTCTTTGGTCATTCTTTTTGAAATATCTTCACATGCAACCATAAGCGGGTCTTTGTCTTTCAAAGCTGTCGATAGCGAATTGTAAATAATGCCTTCACGTAACCCGTTAGCAGAGACAATTAAATTGTTGCAGCCTGTTAATTTGGTAATGCGATAAAGTACCATGGCGCTGACAGGGAGATAGGGCCGCCGCACAGCATTCGCCTCATGTATATGTTCAACCGACTCAGGCGACAAATTGCCGATAAGCCTGGAGAAATCTAAAATATCAGCAGAACGCATCTTGTAGTGATGGAGCATTTTGAGTTCATATTTTTTTTGCGCCATATGGATGCGTGCCAAAGCCCGCCACGTTCCCCCAACCATATAGACAGGCTTATCGGAAGATTTCTTAAGCCATTGAAGTGATGAGATTTGTTTTTTGATATGGGCTGCCATTTTGTCTTTATCATCACCAAATTCGGCTGTAAGACGCAAAACACCCAGCGGAAGCGTTTCCGCATCAATAATCTCGCCTTTGACAACCCTTACAAGTTCGAGGCTGCCACCACCAAGATCTGCTACAACGCCATCCACTTTTTCAAAACCCATCATGACGCCTTTCGCGGCATATTTGGCTTCCATCTGACCAGAAATAACCTGAATATCCGTTCCCAAAGCAAGGCTGGCTTTTTTGACAAACTCATCTCTATTTTCGGCTTCACGTACGGCGGCAGTTGCAACCACGCGGTAATCCGATATACCAAGTCGCTTACCGATTGCACGAAATCTCTTCAGTGTTGCAAGTGTCAATTCAAGTGACGCGCCTTCAATATGACCTGTAGCTGCAACACTTTCACCGAGCTTACAAAAGATTTTTTCATTATAAATTGGCACAGGAGATCTGGCAGATCCGCCAAAAGCAACAAGACGCACAGAGTTTGACCCAATATCGACAATTCCAAGGGGAGCTTCCGGTGAACGGAATTGACGTCCGAAGCTGATTTTTGGGAATTTAAGACCGTTTTTTGCCATCGTATTCAAGTTTCCGGTCAGTAGGCTTCGTTACAAGTCGCTTTGATTAGCCGATTTACCGCGCCCCGAGAGGCTTGGATTGATCATAAAATAATCATGAGCATTTACAGATGATTCTCCATTAGCGACCACCCCTCGTTTATAAGTTCCATCAGGCTGCATGTACCAACTTTGTTGATTATCCAGCAAATTGACATGCATAATCTGATGAACAACTTGTTCGTGCACCGTCGGGTTAAGAATTGGTGTAAGCACCTCAACGCGTCTGTTAAGGTTTCGAGGCATCCAGTCAGCTGAAGTAATAAACGCTAATGAGTGTTCAGAGGGCATCTCATGACCATTGCCAAAACATAAGATTCGCGCATGCTCCAGAAAACGCCCAACGATGCTTTTCACTCTGATATTTTCCGAAAGTCCCTCAACACCAGGGCGCAAACAACATATTCCCCGCACAATCAAATCGATTTTTACACCAGCTTGAGCAGCTTCATAAAGTTTGTCGATAATGAAAGGGTCAACAAGAGAATTCATTTTTGCCCAGATGGAACCAGGGCGCCCATTTTTTACATGCTCAATTTCAGCATCAATTTTTTCAACAACCGTCTCACGCAAATTAACCGGTGATACAGCAATCTGATGTAAATCACTCGGCTCAGCGTAACCTGTAAAGAAATTAAAAACCTGACCGGCATCACTGGCAATCTCGGGATTACAAGTAAAAAGGGATAAATCAGTATAAATTTTAGCCGTAATCGGGTGATAGTTACCCGTGCCAAGGTGCACATAAGTTCTTAATCCAGAACCCTCACGCCTTACAACCAGCGAGACTTTGGCATGCGTTTTCAATTCAATAAAACCATAAACAACCTGAACACCTGCGCGTTCCAAGTCGCGCGCCAAGCGAATATTAGTCGCCTCATTAAAACGCGCCTTCAACTCGACAAGTGCTGTGACAGTTTTACCAGCCTCCGCAGCTTCAATTAAAGCTTGCACAATCGGACTGTCTTCAGTGGTTCTGTAAAGCGTTTGCTTAATTGCCACCACGTTAGGGTCTGCTGCAGCCTGACGAATAAATTGTACAACAACATCAAAGCTTTCATAGGGGTGATGAACCAGAATATCCTTCACTTGAATAGCCGCGAAACAATCGCCACCATGTTCCCGAACACGTTCCGGGAAACGCGCAATAAAAGGTTTAAACTTAAATTCTGAGCCAATCGCATCAACAATCTGATCCGTCTGCGAGACACCGACCAGGCCGTCAACAAAAACCACATCTTCGGCCTGCACCTCAAGTTCATCCACAACCAGACGCACCAGATTATCCGGCATGGATTTATCAATCTCGAGACGTATAACCATACCTCGTCGCCTGCGTTTTAATGCTGTCTCAAATAATTGCACAAGGTCTTCGGCTTCTTCTGCAACTTCAATATCGCTGTCCCTGAGAACTCTAAAAACGCCCTGCCCTAAAATTTCATAGCCCGGAAAAATACGCTCCAAATAAAGTGACACCAGATTTTCCAACGGCAGGAATACGGTTTTATCAGCATTTGTTGGTAGTTTTATAAAGCGCTTAAGCTGTTGAGGTAACGGCAAGAGCGCATTCATTTTCTTGCTATCTGTGAGACGCGACATCTGCAGGACAAGCGCAAAACCAAGATTTGGAATAAATGGAAATGGATGCGCCGGGTCAATGGCTAATGGTGTTAAGACGGGCATCACCTCGGATAAAAAATAGGACTCCAACCACTCCTCATTTTCTTGCGGGATATCATGGGATCCTACAACTTCAATATTATGCGCCTTCATTTCCTCGAGAATAGTCAACCAACTATTCTGCTGCCGCGTCATGAGTTCATTCGTGCGCGCCAGAATTTTTTCAAGCTGTTGAGCGGGCGTCATGTCTTCCTGACTGCGTTTATCAACACCAGCGAGTTTTTGCCCGTGCAAGCCGGCAACCCGAACCATAAAAAATTCATCTAAGTTACTGCCGGATATAGATAAGAATTTAAGCCGTTCCATTAACGGGTGATCTTTATTATCGGCTTCTTCCTGAACACGTGTGTTGAAAGCCAGCCAAGAAAGTTCGCGGTTGATGAAACGCGCGGAACGCGAAAACCCAAACAAGCTATCGGGCGGATCACCACTTTTGCGAATTATGCCCAGCCGACCGGTGACGTTTTTCTTATCTTCTTTTTTAGATTGATTATCTTTAATTATTTTTTCACTCATGAGGTCTCTACCCGGTTCATCGTTCAGTTAATCATCGTTATGCGCCATAATCTCGCGGACCATTGGCACAGTAATCGGTGCTTTCCGACTCAGCGTCGTACGGTCAATTGTTGAGACAATTTCATTCAAACTCAAAAATGACCTTTCCAATCTTGAGACAAGATAAGACACAACCTTTTCATCTGTTTTAAGCTGCCGGTCGGTAAAAAGTTTAACAAGAATTGCCCGCATCAACATATCACATGGTGGCAACATCGTAGCAACGACCAAAGCGGATAATCGTGATTTTAAATCAGCAAGGTCAATTTGCAAATGCCCCGGAGCCAAGCTCGCGGTCAACAAAAGCGGATGCCGCCTTTGACGCGCATTGTTAAACAAATGAAACAATATTTCTTCATTCGCAGCTTGGGTGAGAGGATCACTACCGATATTTTCAACACCATCTACGACTAACGCTTTTTCATCCATCAATTGATCGAGTTCATGGAGGTGTAAATCTTTAGCGGCAAGAATGTAAGCATCCATCTTAAGCCCCCAAACTGCAGCCAAATGAGATTTCCCACAGGCCGCAGGGCCGCAGATTATTTTCACATAATCTGTTTCTATCTCTGAACCAGACGGCCAACTGTCAATCGTATCAACTGCCCGAAGATTGGAGTCTGAGACAAGAAAATTCTCCCTGTCCAATGCAGGCCGAACTGGCAAATCAAAAACAAGCTGCTCACCTTCTAATTCGGGCATTAATCCTGCCCGGCAGGTGAGGCACTATCCGTTTGATTTTCTGATTGATAGTTCCTGATTGTATAACGCACCAACACACCAATCACTGCAGCGGCGGGTACCGCAAGCAACAAGCCGATAAAACCAAGTAAAGAACCAAATGCAAGCAAGGCAAACATAATCCATACAGGATGCAGTCGCACCCTGCCGCCAATTAATCTCGGCGTCAAAAAATTCCCCTCTATAAACTGCCCGACTGCAAAGACCATTGCGATAAGCAACAAGCTCGTAATATCGGGCCAGAATTGCATCAACCCAAGAAGCCCGGCTAAAACGCCGCCAAATAATGCACCAACATAAGGAATAAAACTGACAAGCCCCGCCAGAACACCCACGGCTATGGCGCCATTTAAGCCAACCCAATATAATCCAGCGGCATAAAAAATAGCGAGGAAAACGCAAATCGTGGCTTGCCCATGAATAAAGCCATCGAGAACCTCCTCAACCTCACCCACGACTTCGCGAATTGCCGTGGCATGTTTTGGTGGCAGAATGTTGTTTATTTGTTCAATCATTCTGTCCCAATCATTTAACAAATAGAAGGAAACAATCGGCGTGATAAAAATCAGGGTCAAAATATTTAGGAAAGATAGCCCCCGCAACAATACGCCCTGCCCCACAGCCGAGATATTATCCACCGCCGTAGATGAGAATTCTTTTATGGTATTTTGAATGTCTTCATTATCTTTCAAATATGTGTCCTCAACCCCTGCAAACCAGAGTTTAAATTTCGCATATTGTTCCTGCAAAGCAGCTATGGCTTCTTGAATACCCTCGCCAATGACGGGCAACCCTAAAGTAAACAAGATTATGATGAGTAACATAAACGTCCCCATCACCAGCGAACTTGACAGAAGTCTTGGCAGGCCAATGTTCTCCAGCTTATCCACAAGAGGGTCCAGCAAATAAGCGACCACAAAACCGGCAATGAATGGCAACATTATATCTGCCAGAGAAACGAATAACCACACGCTGAGCGCGGCGGCAATGAGAAGGAGGAGTTGTTTCATTGTGATGCTTTGCACTTTTTTTCCTTTTATCAGCGTCTCAATTTAAGTCGCCAGCCATTTTTTTCTTCTCGTAACAGCATATCACTTTGCGCCAGATTTGACGCCAACTGGTCAACTGAACCTGTATAGGCCAACGACAAAATTGCACCTTGTGAGGTTAGCACATGAATGTCCAATGATTTTATAAAGCTCGCCGCCTCAAGACGTTCAAGCATTGTAAGCCACTCGCCCATGCGCTCATAATCGGCGGCAACGGTAAAAGTGACCTGATCGCCGACCTCAACAACGGATGTCTGTTTCCATTCTTTCGCAAAAGCTGAAAGAATATCCTCTACAGCCTCGCCAGCAATATCTGCCGGATTACGTTGCCCCTTATAATTTCTGACAAATAGCCGACTGCCGGCTGCGGAATATTGATAGACCGAAACATCCAACCTTCCTTTTTCTGTTGCCAATGCGTGCGCAATCACAACCGTGTCGACATTATATCTTTTAGCCAGCGCTGCCATGCTCTGTGTATCACTGAGCAAGACATCCTCGACATCCAGCATGGCGCGGTCTTCCGGATCACCCAGCGGCAAAACCATAGGCGCGGGAATATTTCTTAAGTCCACCTGCGCCCAGCTTTCTGCCCACCAGTGATTATCCCAGAGACGGTAACCATCAACATCTTCCAGCACGGGCAAAAGCAACATGGGGCGCGCTTGGGTCTCTGAAAACGGAATATTGAGCGTGCGTAACAAATCTAGCACGGTTTCAGGTTCAAAAACGACTGACATGGAGGCCAAATAGCGACGGCTGGAAGTTTTTTCATCCTGCACACGGAATCTGCGAACGAAAGTTTCTATCTCCTGCTCACTGACAATAGGCAGAACAGGCCAATCCTCAACGCGGGTTAAGCGTTTTAACAAAATCTGGAAGGCCCGAGATTGACCATCTTTTAAGGCAATGCCCCGTGCTTCAAGTGCAGATGAAGCTTCGGCATCAACGTTGACATTTTTAACCTCGAACAGGTTAGAGGCCTGCGCGCCCAAAGTAGAGCCGATAAAAGCAGCATAAGTGAGCGCCAGAAATACGCTTGTTTTTGTTAAGAATTTCAACATTTTTTCCTCAAAAGCCGATATACTGTTATACAACTTGAAAAAAACGGCTTTTTCATGTCGATTACGGTCAATAACGCGGAAAGTAAGTTATAAACCAAACATGACAGACAAAAAAGACAGAACTCAGCCCTCCGAAGAAACCTATAAAGCCGCTGGCGTGGATATTGAAGCCGGCAATGAACTCGTCCGCCGCATTGTCCCTTTAGCGAAGGCGACCTCCCGCCCCGGCGCAGATGCCGATCTTGGCGGTTTTGGCGGCCTTTTTGATTTAGCTGCCTGTCATTACAAAGATCCGGTGTTGGTCGCGGCGAATGACGGCGTGGGCACAAAACTCAAAGTTGCAATTGAAAGCAATATCCATAATACAGTCGGTATTGACCTAGTCGCCATGAGCGTGAATGACCTTGTGGTTCAAGGCGCCGAGCCATTGTTTTTCCTCGATTATTTTGCCTCTGGTCATTTGGAGGTAGAGGTTGCAACGCGGGTGGTTGCAGGAATTGCAGAGGGGTGCAAGCAAGCGGGATGCGCCTTGATTGGCGGGGAAACAGCCGAGATGCCGGGCATGTATGCAGATGGGGATTATGATTTGGCAGGTTTTGCTGTCGGCGCAGTGGAACGCGACGCCATCTTGCCACGCAAAGATATTCAATCCGGTGATGTGATTATAGGTCTCGCTTCTAGCGGGCCACATTCGAATGGTTACTCACTCATTCGACGGTTGGTGGCGCAACAAAATCTTGACTGGTCATCCCTTGACCCAACGGGTAGCAATAAGACACTTGCAGAAGCGCTGCTGACACCAACAAAAATTTACGTCAAGCCTCTGCTCGCAACAATCAAAACGGTTAAAAATATTAAAGGTCTCGTACACATTACAGGCGGCGGGTTTCAAGAAAATCTACCGCGTATTTTAACACCAGAACTTAGTGCGCATATTGACCTGCAGACTTGGGGGATGCCACCGATTTTTGATTGGTTACAACGGGCTGGCAATATGGTGATGACGGAAATGCTGCGTACCTTTAATTGCGGTATTGGTATGGCGGTTGTAGTCGCGCCTGAGGACGTCGATAAGCTGATATCGAGCCTGACGAAACAAGGCGAGACATGTTTTGCCATCGGGCATATCACTGAACGAAACATTGACGCTGTCACATACTCCGGCCTCAAAACTAACTAGACATGACAACCGCCTCAACCCGTATTGCTATTTTATTTTCCGGAACGGGGACTAATCTACGCAATCTTGCGGCGCATATAAATGCCGCGCATGTCCCCGCCACGCTGGAACTGGCGATTTGTAACCGGCCGGAAGCAAAAGGGCTGGATTTTTGCCGCGATAATAATATCCCGCATGAACTGATAAACCACACGGATTATAGTGACCGCGCTGATTTTGATGCTGCAATGCAAACAGCTTTGCAGGCGGCAGATATCGAACTTATTTGTGCTGCCGGCTTTATGCGCTTGCTAACACCGGAGTTCGTAAATTACTGGCAAGACCGCATCATAAACATTCACCCATCTCTGCTCCCAGCCTATAAAGGTTTGCACACGCATCGCCGCGTATTGGAAGCAGGCGAGAACACTCACGGCTGCACGGTGCATCTGATAAGGCCTGAGATGGATGAAGGCCCGATATTGGTACAAAAACAAGTGTACGTTTTTCCCACCGATACGGAGGACACGCTCGCAGCCCGGGTAATGGAGCAAGAATTAATCGCCTATCCCGAAGCGTTGGATATTATGTTGTCACGCCTGCGCGGGTGATAAGCCATCACCCCACAAATTCGAAGTGTAGCAAGTTATTATCTCCTTTTTTAATGACAATTTCTGATATATTAATCTTGCTTGTACGCGGACGGCGTATGAGTGGGGATTAACACCCTCTGTAACAAGCTGCAATTCATGAAGCGTATGCGGCTTAATGCTCCTTTTGGGACGTTAGGCCTTTTTTTATGTTTTGCGCGGAAAATCCGTTCACTCCGATAAGTCGGGGTGGCGGCGAAATAAGGTTTATGCCGAATACGTCGTAGCCGAATGTTACCGGTTTGTTAATACCCCGGCGCCATCTTCTTGATGGTGCCGGTTTTTATTTATGCGTTGCCAGCACCGTGTTTACGGGAATAGCCGCTTCACCGTTTCACGACCCATGAAGGGCGCGAAACGGCTTCGGCGGGGGAAGGCACACTGGGCTTTCCCTGCGGAAAAGCAAGTGTTTATAACCTGGTGCCGGTTTTTTTGTGGCAGCAAAAACGAGTTTTGTATCGGGGGCATGGTCAAATAAAAGAGATTGACGTCAATCAAATACACCATACCGTCCGTGTGTCAGCGTATTGAGAACGGGCGCAAGGCACATGTAAAGGCAGTTCTACAAGCCAAAAGCGGCGGTGCGCACCCCCGATATACAAAACATCACTTAAAGATTTAAGCAGAGCGATTTAAGTAGCGTTAGTTAATTAGCCAACAATTTCGTCATCGGAGAAAAAGAACTTAATCTCTTCTGCGGCGGTTTCCGGTGCGTCTGAACCATGCACTGAGTTGGCTTCAATGCTCTCGGCAAAATCCTTACGGATTGTCCCCTCATCGGCATCAGCCGGGTTTGTCGCGCCCATAATTTCGCGATTTTTGGCAATGGCATTTTCGCCTTCCAGCACCTGCACAACCACTGGGCCGGAAATCATGAAAGAAACCAACTCACCAAAAAAAGGACGCTCTTTATGCACAGCGTAAAAACCTTCCGCTTGCTCACGGCTCATGTGAAGTCGTTTAGAAGCAACCACACGAAGACCATTACTTTCAAAACGGTCAATGATTTTCCCGGTCAGATTACGCTTAGTTGCATCGGGCTTGATGATTGAAAAAGTACGTTCTAAAGCCATGAGTTTATCCTCTTAAATTGTCCTGTAGATTGTCTTATCGGCCTTATAAGAGGTGTTTACAGACTTTGCAAGGCCTCACAAGAACAGGCATATTCGGTCAGAAATACATTTTGATTTAGCGTTTAAAGAAAAGCCTTCAGCCCTTCTTTTCCCATTTTCCTGCATGGTTTTGCTGGTAATAAGTCAGGCTATAATCTTCATCGGACAGAGACTTCCATTTATCCCGCGCTTGGCGAACAGCTTCATCATCACCGCCATCGAACATATAGATACACCGTTCAAACTGTCTAATCTCATCACGGTCAGCACCGTCCACCAAAAACAACACTTGTGCATCATTAGGGGTTTCTGCGCTGTCTGTCAGCCAAATCGGTTGTGTAGCGGCATCTTCAGCCGCCATATCACCGGATGCGCCATGCGGCATGAAACTATCATCTTGGTATGTCCACAAATGCTCGTCGAGGATTTTCACGCGTTCGGGTGACCCGGCCTGAACGACAACACGCCAATTACGTTGCATGCTTAAGTCCAGCAAAATCGGCAAAGCCTGCTCTAAAGACTGCCTTTCAAGATGATAGAACAGAACATCCGTCATGTTCAGCCTTCATAAAAATCCTGCACAAAGCGGTTAAGCAATTTTACACCATAACCACTCGCCCATGATTGGCTTGTCGGGGTTTTAGGTGACCCCATCGCCGTACCAGCGATATCGAGATGCGCCCATGGGACTTTATTCGTGAACCTCTGAAGGAATTGCGCCGCCGTGGTTGATCCGGCATAACGCCCACCAATATTTTTCATATCAGCATTGGGAGTATCAATCATCTTATCGAATTTCTCATGCAAGGGCATGCGCCATACTTTTTCATCCTCGGCCTCGCCCGCCTGTGTCAGACGTTCAGCGATTTTATCATTATTGGTAAACAGTCCTGCATATTCCTGACCAAGTGCAACCAAAATAGCGCCCGTCAGGGTTGCCAAATCAATCATAAATTGAGGCTTGAAGCGTTGCTGGGTGTACCAAAGCGCATCCGCCAAGACCAGACGTCCTTCAGCGTCTGTATTTAAAACCTCAATCGTTTGCCCCGACATGGACGTCACAATATCGCCCGGGCGTTGTGCATCACCAGATGGCATATTCTCAACCAGGCCAATCACCCCGACCACATTGGCTTTGGCTTTACGGCGTGCAAGAGCTTCCATAAGACCTGTGACCGCCGCAGCACCGCCCATATCGCCGCGCATATCTTCCATGCCTGCTGAAGGCTTAATTGAAATACCGCCCGTATCAAAACACACGCCCTTGCCGACAAAAGCCACCGGCTTTTTGGTTTTAGCAGCGCCTTTCCATTGCATCACAACCATTTTACTCGGCTGAACACTGCCTTGGCCGACTCCCAAAAGCGCTCCCATACCCAAACGCTTCATTTGAGCTTCAGTCAACACCTCAACTGTTACACCCAGTTTCGTCAGATTATTAGCGCGCTTGGCAAATTCTGTTGGATGCAAAACATTCGCTGGCTCATTAACCAAGTCACGCGCTGTCATCATACCTGCAGCAAGTCCTTTAAGCGGCGTATAAGCCTTCTTCACCGATGTCGGGTTACTCACACCAACTGTCACTTTGTTTAAGACAGGCGCATTCTTTTTGACGGTTTTGTATTTATTAAATCTATAGCTGCGCAATAAAACCCCAAGTGCAAAACGTGCGGCCGCCTCATCCGACTTAAGGGCATATCCCTCTGGTGTTTCAAACAAGACCGTCGCCGTTTTATCTTTTTCACATGCCGCTGCAAATTTACCGCCCAGCAGCTCAAGGTCATGAGATTTGACAGCAGAAGAACGTCCCATTCCTATTAGAATAATTTTGCCGAGCTTTGTTCCAGACGGCTCAAGAACTGTCAGAGATGACTTCGATACAGCTTTGAAGCCGCTATTTTTCATTGCGCGCTCAAGAGCGCCACCTGTCATCTTGTTTAGTTTTTTGCCCAACGTCCCAAGCCCCTTATCGCCAACCGTGATACCTAAAGTGCCGGATGTGGGGATTTTTAAAGCTGAGAAGGTGAGGTTCATGTAAAGCTCCTGATTGGTTATGTTTCTGAAATATCGGTTAAATATATATATTAATTTTCTGAAAGGTAGGGAAATCATTTCGAATATGCTAAACAAGGTCAAGTCATCTAAGAGAGAGCGATGCCCCGTTACGCCCGATATCTGTTTAAGCAATATCTGATCGCGCTCCTGATTTTTACCCTCATGTTTGGGGGAATGGTTTATATCGTCCAATCTGTCCAGTTACTCGACAAAATTGATGGGCGGATTGACAGCCTTTTGTATTTTTTCGGATTGACGCTTTTACTCCTGCCAAAACTATTTGTTCATGTCATGCCTTTATCAATGCTTGCAGCACTTGTCTCCGTCAAGCAACGCATGATTAACGATAATGAACTGGTTATACTTTCTGCTTCTGGGCAAAACCGTTGGCAACTTGCCGCGCCGGGCCTCCTGCTTTGTTTAGGGGTTACAGTTTTTCTGGCCTTGATGGAATTTCAGGTGCAACCAATGACTATGCAAGAGCTTCGAGAAAAAAGAAAAGAAATCGCCGATAATCTTTTTGTAAATCTCATAAAGCCTGGCACCTTCAGTGAAATCGGCAAAGGCCTCACAATTTATGTAAACAGCATCTCTGACAAAGGTTTTTATGAAAACATCATCATCTATGATGCAACCAAAGAGGACAGGTCTGTTGTCTATATTGCTGAGAGTGCTGAAATTGTTCAGAATAATAATCAGCCGGGCATGAGGTTAGTGAATGGTAAGGTTTTGCAGGACCTTCAAAATGATATAAAGGGCAGTCTATCGTTCGAAGAATATGTCTATCAAAACACATTAGAAACAAAAAAACCCAAAGACGTCAGGTTTAAAACCGATGAAATGTATCTCAGAGATTTGTTGAGTCCCCCTAACGCGTCTCAACTGGCTCCGCAAACCCTTAGAAAATATGAAATTTCAGGTCACAAACGTATCGCAAACATCCTGACCCCACTCATTATCGGGCTGATTGTTTCAGCCTGTATCCTGACCGGTATCTTTGGACGCACTGGCAATAAACGGCGAATGAGCACATGCATAATAGTTACGCTGGGATATTATATAATCGCTATGATTTTCGCAGGACTCGCAGAAAGTAAGTCAGGTATTATTGCGAATATCTATACCCCTCCGGTTTTTGCATTAATAATTGCTTGTCTGTATCTTCAATTTGGAGGTTCTAAAAATAATTGGCCATCAATTTTTAAATCAATGACGTCACACACCTCTACAGCAGACCTAAACAAACCAAATCATTAAAACGAGCCACGAAACAAGAAATCAAAATGACACTCAACACGCGATTAAAAAAATATCTTGGTCATCAATTCCTTTTATGGGTTGGAGGTGCGTTTATTTTTACCGCCTTCATTAGTTTGGTTTTTGATATGTCAGAAATCGCTCAAACCAATTCAAATAAGGAAGCATTCAATTTTTTTAATATTGCGCTTATTTCGTTAATGCGTTTACCAAATTTGTTAAATGAAACTTTACCATTTGTTTTCCTGTTTGGCACAATCGGGTTTTTTACAAAAATGCGGAACTCAAACGAACTGATTATCGCCCGAGCTTCAGGCATATCTGTATGGCAATTTTTGGCCCCGGGGTTAGCGGCAACACTCCTCGTCGGGAGCTGTTTTATGATGCTATGGCAACCAATCTCATCGTATCTCTACATGCAAAGTGAACAATATAAAGAAAGTAAATTTTACGAAAAAAACAATCAGCTTAAAATTTCTCAAAACGGCTTATGGCTAAGAGAGAATACGAAAGACGGGTTCTACATTTTACATGCCGAAAGCGTGTCAGAAACAAATCCAATTCAGATTGGAAATCCGGTGGTAATGCAATTTAACAATCAAAATCAATTGATCAGTCGGGCAACTGCAAAAAGCGGTATTTTAGGTTTTCAAAACTGGCATCTGAAAAACGTGTTGGTACAAGAAGAAACTTTAGAAACATTTCAAAAAGATAGCATTTACATACCTACAAAATTTAAAACGGACCAAATCGTTGATAATTTTCAAGCACCGAGTTCTATTTCTTTTTGGGATTTACATGACTTCATTAATATTTCCGAAGCTTCCGGATTACCGGTAAAGAAATATGAAATGTATTTTCATCTTCTGCTTGCCCGACCTCTATTAATGGTGGCTATGGTGCTGATAGCAGCGACCTTTGGACTTAAGCATGCAAGGTCAGGCGGGCATATATCCGGGGTGGTTTTGTCTGTTATTTCCGGCTTTTTGCTTTTTATATTTGCAGAATTTATGAAAACGCTCGGAGAATTGGCGATGTTATCCCCCCCCTTGGCGGCATGGACGCCGGGTGTTATTGCTAGCCTGCTTGGAATTACCCTGCTCTTACACCGCGAGGATGGATGATGCGCCATTTTCTTATAACCGGTTTCATCATTTGTATGTGCATGATCCCGCTTCATATAAATGCCCAAACCCTTAATGATGAGCAGGCGCTTATTGAAGCTGAGAGCATGTCATATGCTCAAGATACCGAAATTGTGACGGCCTCAGGGGATGTAAAAATCCAATATCGTGGGAGAGAGCTTCGTGCCGGTAAAATCACATGGGACCAAAAATCAGATCGCATCATAGCTCGTGATAATGTCATCCTCATTGATACCGACGGCACAAGCGTTACCTCGCAAAGTGCCGAGCTTCAAGATGAAATGAAGCAAGCCACACTGAAAAAATTCAGTCTGATGATGAAAAATAATTTACGTTTTAAGGGGGAAACGGCATCACGCGAATCCGGCAAGTTAACCAGCGTCAGAAAATCAATTTTTACGGCTTGCAAACCCTGCAAAAATAATCCTGACGCGTCTCCGACATGGCAATTAAGAAGTGGCCAAACTGTCTATGATGAAAAAGATAAAACAATTTCCCACAAAAATGTCCGCTTAGAAATGCGCGGTGTACCGGTTTTCTATCTACCCTATCTCACACATCCAGCACCAAATGTTAAAAAGCGTAGTGGTTTTCTTTTCCCGGTTTTCAAATCCTCAACCGACACGGGAGCTGATGTCGCTCTCCCCTATTTCATTAACCTCGCGCCAGATTATGATTTAACGCTTTCCCCTCGCTACATTTCAGATGGAAGCTCCATGCTCGGTTTTGATTGGCGTCAGAAAACATCACAAGGCACTTATAACATTTCGGGAAATGGCCTTTGGCTTGATGAAGAGGATAACCTCGATAATGACAAAACCTTCCGAGGTAATATTCAAAGTAAAGGTGCATTTAAGCTGAGTGAAAACTGGCAGGCGGGTTATGATTATTGGTGGGTATCCGATAAATCATTTATGCGGCGCTATGACATTGATGATGATGATTTTTTCACCTCTAAAGCCTATATCCGCCAAACAAATGGAAGGAATATAGTTGATGTTCGTTTACTCGATTTTAAAACATCTATTTTCAATATTGATGAAGACGCTCAGCCAGAAGTCGCCCCCCAAATCAGAACTGAACATTATTTTGATAATCTCGCCGGCGGTGAATTGCGTGTAACATCTGACATAATATCAATGTCCCGAAAAAACGGTGCAGACTTGAATCGTGCCGCGGCAGAGACAGAATGGAACCGTCAGTCAATCCTCAAATCTGGTCAAATTCTTGATTACTTCGGCGGTGTGCGTGGTGCCTATTATGACTATGAAACTGATAGTGGTGAGCAAAGAAATAAGGATGAGGAGTCCGTTTTACTTGCACATGCAGGCATTAAGTGGCGCATGCCCTTTATCAAAAGACAGACATCTGGAGCGGTGATTATTGAACCGACAGCGCAAATAATAATCGCCAATGAGGAAACCAGTGAGGGGGCAATTCCGAATGAAGATAGTCTTTCGTCGGAATTTGACAGTTTAAACCTTTTTGATGTTTACCGTCACACCGGCTATGACCGCTTTGATACGGGTAATCGGTTTGATGTCGGGGTCAATACGGTTTTTGAAGGGGATAAGGGGAGTTCCTACCGCATGTTTGTCGGTAAGTCTTATCGGGATAAAGCTTTAGAGCGCCCGACAATTGGCACCGAGCAGGACGCGAAAGCCTCAGACTGGCTCCTCGATATAGGTTTCGAGCAAGGCTCAGCTTTGGGTTTCAATGGTCAATTAAGATTTGACGATGATGATCAGAAGCTCATTCGAAGCGATGGCGAAATTTATGCCAGTATCAAAAAGGCAAATTTTTCACTCCACTATACACATCTGGATGCGTCGATAACGCCTGACGGCGTTGAGCGAGAAGAATCGAGAGGCTCCTTTGATTTCAGCTTATCTGAAAACTGGTTGTTAAATGGCCATATAAGATATGATATGGAAAGAGAAAAACGCCTAAAAAATTCAATCGGGCTAATCTATCGGGATGATTGCACTGATATAAGCCTGAGTTTTAATCAGTCATTCACACGAAACGGGAATATCGGACCACGTAATGGCGTGACGTTTAAAATTATTTTACGCACTCTCGGCGGTAAATAAAATCGGCCAAACCACAAAGAGAATTTTTAACTCAAGTCTTGTTTCCAAACCTTTCACATGCGAACCTGCGAACTTCTATTAGTGGATTCGATTATTAATTACTAAATGTAAGCGGAAATTACCTAATTGACCCATATTATGAGCAAAACTGTATCTTTGAGTAAATTTATGACCACAAAAAATAAATTTATAGCCTTTATTTTTATGGCTCTTATGACCTTCAATACCGCCGAAGCACGAGAGGTTGAAGGTATTGCTGCCATTGTGAATGATGAGGTAATTTCTAAATTTGACGTTGACCAACGTGTTAATCTTTTTCTGGTGACATCAGGTATTGAGCGCACCCCGCAAAATATTGATGGCTTGAGACGTCAGGTTCTCCGCACTCTGATACAAGAAAAACTACAATTGCAAGAAGCCCGTGATAGCGAAATCGAAATCTCACGCGCAGAGATAAACGCGGCGATGCAAGATATGGCATCTGGTACAAATCGAAGTCTTGATGAAGTTGAGAAATTCCTTAAAGAAAATAACGTCCATATCCGCACCATGGAAGATCAAATAGAAGCTGAACTAGCTTGGAATCGCTTTGTGAGAGGTCGATTTGGCGGGCAAGTTTCAATCGGTGAAATAGAAATTGACGAGACACTGGAACGTGCTGAAGCGGCTATGAATCAGGATCGTGTAAATATCAGCGAAATTTTGTTACTCGCAAATAACCAGCTAGACGGACAAAGGCTCATGTCAGAAGCTGCACAAATTGTGCAACAACTTCGCGCTGGTATTAATTTCGGGGCAGTCGCCAGACAATTCAGTGCTGCCTCATCGTCAGCGAGTGGCGGCAATCTGGGCTGGACCCCTGTTAACCAGCTTGATGAAAATATTGTCCCGATTATTGAAAATATGGCTGCAGGAGACATATCCGATCCAATAGAAACCTCAGCAGGTATCTATATTGTTCAGTTAAACAGCAAACAACAATCTGGCGGCATTGACCCTATGCGTAATCTGTTTGATTTGCTGATTATCACATATGATGTTGCCACTGAAGGCCATTTGGCAAAGCTTGAGTCTTTACGGGATAGTTTTACGACCTGTAAAAATACAGAGGCAAAAGCCAAGGAAATGGACGCTCGAAATGTGACCAGAACAGGACAGGTGGAACTTCGCCGCTTTCCGAAAAACCTACAATCTGAAATCAGCACGACGGAAGCTGGGCAAGTAATCGGCCCCAAAAAGAACGAGAAAATCGCCGAAATGGTCGTCGTCTGCGACCGCAAAGATGACCAAGGCGCGACCATTTCCCGCGACGCAATTGAAAACAATCTTTACTCACAAAGACTGGCTATCATGGCACGCCGTCATTTGAGAGAATTAAGGCGTGACTCAATCGTAGAGTATCGGTAGTGCCGGAAACGGACGACCCACTACCGCCCTTACGCGACATAATTCGTGACCATGATTTACGCGCAAGCAAAGTTCTGGGACAAAATTTTATTTTGGATTTAAACCTGACACGGCGTATAGCCCGAACGGCAACGCAAGCAGGCGCCACCCCCTTACATAAAGTCATTGAAATTGGCCCTGGCCCTGGCGGTTTGACGCGCGGACTACTTATGGAAGGTGCCGAGCACGTGACAGTTATAGAAGCGGATGAGAGATTTCGTCCAGCTCTGGAAGATATCGCTACTACCTATCCAGACAGGCTGTCCGTGGTTATGGGAGACGCGCTTAAAATCAATCCTTCTGAAATCCTAGAAGGCAATTATAAAATTGTCGCCAACCTGCCCTACAATATTGCAACTCCTCTTCTCATCAAATGGCTATCACAATCTCCTATAGGTTGGGACAGTCTCACGCTAATGTTCCAAAAAGAAGTTGCACAACGTATCTGCGCTCAACCTGGCGAAGATAACTATGGACGGTTAGCCGTCCTCAGCAATTGGTTGGCTGAAACAAGAATTGAATTTGATGTGCCAGCAGACGTATTTGTCCCCCCGCCCAAAGTAACCTCAGCGATTGTCAGCCTTATCCCCAGAGAACACCCACTGGCTGAGGCAGATTTACCGACGCTTGAAAAAGTGACAGCAGCGGCTTTTGGCCAGCGCCGGAAAATGCTACGCGCAAGCCTTAAGCAGATTACGAATGAAGCAGAAACCATACTTATCGCTTGCAATATTGACCCGACGCGCCGCGCAGAAACCTTAACGATTGAAGAATTCTGCACACTCGCTAGAGCATTAAAAGAATACATATAGATTTGAAAGTGAGTTTATAGGGAGGCGCGTAATTGTTTAACAAAATCAGACAAAGCCGTTTGGCGCACACGTTTCAGTCTCTCGGCTTTTAAAATAGTCATTATTTTACGGTGACTAACAGCAATATCTTCATTTAAAATTATATAATCATATTCTGCATAGTGACTGATTTCATCTGATGCCTGCGCCATTCTTTTCGTCACAGTCTCAAGTGAATCCTGCGCTCTTTTTTTAAGCCGTGACTCAAGTTCTGCGGCTGAAGGAGGCAAAATAAATATGCGGACAAGATCATCTGCTGAGGCTTCCTCAAGCTGTTGTGTTCCCTGCCAATCAATATCGAATAGAACATCTTTACCTGCGACCAAAGCCTCCTCAACGGGGCCTCGTGGCGTGCCATAGTAATTGTCAAATACTTTAGCGTGTTCGAGAAGCTCATTTTTATTGACCATCAGGCCAAAAGTTTCCTTATCGACAAAATAATAATCCTCACCATGCGTCTCACCTGTACGCGGGGGGCGCGTCGTCGCGGAAACGGACATAGTAATTTCATTATCTTCTTCCAACAGCATTCGGCTTAAGGTCGTTTTACCCGCACCGGACGGGGACGACAGCACAAGCATCAATCCGCGCCGGGAGAAATCATCTGTCATTTTTTGTCCTGAAGAATCACTCATGTTTTACATTATAGCTTATTGTCTTGCTCTCATACGTCGCCAGTTTTCAACATTTTTATTATGCGCCGACAGCGTTTTCGCAAAAACATGCCCCCCTGTCCCGTCAGCAACAAAATATAGGTAATCTGTTTTCGCAGGATTTAACGTTGCAGCAAGGGCATGCCGTCCAGGATTCGCAATCGGTGTAGGTGGCAAGCCTCTTATTACATATGTATTGTAGGCGGTTGGCATTTTAATTTCACTTTTGCGTATTGGTCGACCCAACACCTGCCCTTTTTTGAGACCATAAATAATGGTTGGGTCAGACTGTAGACGCATATTTTTATTCAGGCGATTGATGAAAACCGAAGCGACTAAGGCTCTTTCCGCAGCGACACCTGTTTCTTTTTCTACAATTGAAGCCAAAACAAGGGCTTCGTCTTGATTTTGAAGCGGTAAGTTCGGTGCTCTGTTATCCCATAGCTGGTCGAGTGTTTGCCGCATGGCTTTTTCCATCTGCAAAATCAACGCGTCTCGACTGCCACCTCTCGGAAAATAATACGTTTCAGGCAGAAGCGAACCTTCTGGCGGCATGCGTGTTATATCTCCGTTCAATAAAGGTGTCTTCGCAAGCAGACTGTAAATCTGAACATTACTTAAGCCTTCAGGAATGGTCACAGAATGAAGAACCGCCTGCCCTTCAGTCAAAACATGCATGATTCGATACATAGAGCTTCTCAATGAGATGCTGAATTCGCCTGCTTTTAGCTGAGCGGCATTACCGAACAATATAACTCCCAGCCGGAAAACATATTGATTGGAAATCAAACCTTCATTTTTAAGACGCTGTGCGATTAAAGGCAGCGGAGAACCTGTTTCAATAGTAAAAACTGTGTCCTTATCATTTTGAAACGGTAAAAAGAAAAGCGCGCCTATCGCAACACCTAATATAAATGCGGTAATAATCCCGGCAGATAAAATAGTTTTTAGACGTGTGAGAAAGATAGCCGACTTGCTTTTCGTTTGTGGCGGTACGCTTTCGGTATCGCCTGGCATTTAGGGGCAGCTTCTAAATATCAGAGAGGCGTTTGTCCCACCAAACCCAAAAGAATTAGATAGTACGGCTTCAATATTTTTCTCTTTTGGCTGATTAGGCACGAGATCAATTTTAGTTTCAACTGAAGGTGACTCGAGATTAATTGTCGGCGGCGCAACATTATCCTGCATCGCCAAAATAGAAAAAATAGCTTCAACAGAACCCGCAGCACCCAGCAAGTGACCTACAGATGACTTTGTCGAAGACATTGTCAGGTTAGCACTAGCGCTACCAAAAAGCTTTTCAATGGCGCGCAACTCAATTTCGTCGCCCATTGGCGTGGATGTACCATGCGCATTAACATAATCAATATCTTCTAAATTAAGTCCTGACATTTTTAGGGCAGCTTGCATGGAACGGAAGCCACCATCCCCATCTTCCGCAGGAGACGTAATGTGATAGGCATCACCCGACATACCATAACCAATTACTTCAGCGTAAATCTTGGCACCGCGTTTTTTTGCATGCTTATATTCTTCCAGCACGACGACGCCTGCACCTTCCCCCATAACAAAACCATCACGGTCTTTATCATAGGGGCGTGATGCTTTTTCTGGTGTGTCATTAAAACTCGTTGAAAGCGCTCGACAGGCTGCAAACCCAGCTATCCCCAGACGACAAATAGATGCCTCTGCACCCCCTGCCACCATCACATCGGCTTGATCCAGCTTGATAAGCTGAAAAGCATCACCAATTGCATGTGCTCCCGTAGAACAGGCTGTAGAAACAGTACTGTTTGGACCCTTCAGATTATTTCTGATAGAAACCTGACCACTTGCAAGATTGGAAATTGAGCCGGGAATAAAGAAAGGGCTGACACGTCTAGGGCCCTTTTCATTCAGAAGTAAAGCCGTCTCCTCAATGCTGGCAAGTCCACCTATGCCAGATCCAATATAAACACCGCTTCTATATTGCTGCTCATCCGTCTCAGCTACAAAACCAGAGTCTTGAAGTGCCATTGTGGCAGCTGCAATGCCATAAATAATGAAGGTATCACTTCTTTTTTGGTCTTTGGGTTCAACCCAGTCATCAGCATTAAAACTATCCGGAACGTGACAAGCGACCTGACAAGGTAAGTCTGAGACATCAAAAGCCTCAATACGACCCGCCCCGGATTGAGAAAGCAGGATGTTTTGCCAACTCTCATCAAAAGAAGCACCGAGAGGATTGACAGTCCCAAGTCCTGTTATGACAACTCTTCTCAAGTTAAACCCCAATCTTATTAGAGACAGGAGACAATATCGTTATGAAATTATGATCAGTAGGCGACTTATGAAGCCTCTGAGATAAACTTAACGGCATCTGCAACTGTCAAAATTGTTTCAGCGGCATCATCAGGAATTTCAATACCAAATTCTTCTTCAAACGCCATGACTAGCTCAACCGTATCCAAACTGTCAGCACCCAAATCATCAATAAAGCTTGCGTTTTCTACAACTTTACCCGCATCTACACCCAAATGCTCAACAACTATTTTTTTAACTTGTTCGGCAACATCGCTCATTTCAAAATTCCTTAAATTGATGGTTGAAATTTGTAACTCAATAGCAGGATTCATTCATTTATGTAAAATCTAAATAAGAATGAACCATCCTTCAAAATTTAATTCGGCTGAATAACACCCTTTTTATTTCCTGTAAAGCGACGCTTATACAGGAAATAAAATGGAATATATAAAACTTTCAGTCTAAGCACTGAAATTTTTACCTTTATATCATCGCCATGCCGCCATTCACATGAAGCGTTTGACCCGTAACATACTCAGCCTCATCGGAAGCCAGATAAAGAACAGCTGCGGCAATATCATTACCGCTACCAAGCCGACCCGCCGGAACAGCCGCAGTCAGTGTTGCTTTTTGTTCGTCAGGCAGAACATCTGTCATTGGTGTAGCTATAAAACCAGGAGCCACACAATTAACTGTGACACCGCGTGAGGCAACTTCTTGTGCAAGCGCTTTGCTCATCCCAACCATGCCAGCTTTAGCAGCGGCGTAGTTCGCCTGCCCAGGGTTTCCGGTGGTCCCTACTACTGAGGTGATGCCAATTATACGTCCGTGGCGTTGTTTCATCATTCCGCGAAGACACGCTTTTGATAATAGAAAACCTGCTTTTAGGTTAACATCCAGTACATCATTCCAGTCTTCCTCTTTCATCCGTAATGCCAGATTATCACGCGTGATACCTGCATTATTGACAAGAATATCAATACCGCCGAGTGCCTCCTCAGCACTTTTTATAAGGCTTTCAATGCCTTCGGATGTTGATAGGTCAGCCACCAAAGGCATAGCTCCATCGCCAAGCTTGTCGGCTAACTCTTTGAGGACCGCCTCACGAGTACCGGCAAGTCCTACTTTAGCACCCGCTTCATGAAGCCGTGCAGCAATATCTTGACCAATACCGCCTGATGCTCCGGTAATCAGAGCTGTTTTTCCGCTTAAATCAAACATTGTTTTTCTCTCTCTTTTTTAATGTTGGCCTATGTAAGGCTTGCTATGAATGCGTCAACGTCCTCGGCCTCATTAATCGCTGAAGCAACTAATTCCCTAGTGATACGTCGCGCCAGCCCGGTCAGCACCTTACCGCTACCGACTTCAACCAGTTCAGTCACGTTATTCTGACAGAGCCATTCTACGGACTCACGCCACCTGACACTTCCAGTAACCTGCTCAACAAGCCGAGAACGTATTTCTTCTGGGTCGGAACAAGAAGCTGCCGTCACATTGGTGACTATAGGGATTTGGGGTGCTGAAATCTCAACATCCGCCAGAGCATCGCGCATTGCATCAGCGGCGGGTGACATAAGTGAACAATGGAAAGGTGCGCTAACTGGTAACTCAACGGCCCGCTTCGCGCCAGCTTCCTTTGCCAGGTCAATTGCCCGCGCAACAGCAGCAGCAGAACCAGAAATCACGACCTGGCCTGGGGCATTATCATTAGCAGCACTGCAAATTTCTTCATCGGTGCTTGCTTTAGCAGCAATCTCAACAACAGTATCAAAATCTGGCCCCAATAGGGCTGCCATTGCACCAACACCCACAGGAACGGCTTGTTGCATGGCTTTGCCTCGTATCCGAAGTAATTTTGCTGTATCCGCAAGTGTTAACGCACCCGACGCAGCCAAAGCTGAATATTCGCCAAGGCTGTGACCAGCGACATAATCGGCATGAATGGAAAGGTTAAACCCTTGATTTTCAAGAACACGAAAAGTCGCAAGCGAAACGGCCATTAAAGCGGGTTGCGCATTTTCTGTTAGAGTTAATTCCTCACCAGGACCATTCCAGATGACAGCAGACAGCTTCTCGCCCAATGCATCATCTACAGCCTCAAAAACTTCTCTGGCTTCTGGGTATTGCGAGGCTAGCCCACGTCCCATGCCTACTGACTGACTCCCTTGACCGGGAAAAATAATAGCTCGGCTCATAATCCCTCCTTGTCTTAAGCACATTACTTACATATCGCGACGGAGATTGCCAAGTACTATAAATTCTCAATTAAAAAACCCTTGCTACATAGTGCTTTACCGTGTATCACCCTTCGTGAATTTGCTCGGCTGAAGGCTGAACGGAATATCACATTAAATCTTTTCATTTTTAGATTTATTGTGACAGGTTTAAATCCGTATTCCCGTGTCTTCGCTCTCGCGTTCCCTGTAAGCCTTTCCCTCAGACCGGATTGGGGCTTGCTGGAGGCTCAGCGCCGAGTTCACATTGGTCTTCTTATCGGAATCATCCGGTAAGGTTAAAGAAAGGAAAGGCATATGTCTCTATACGAACATGTGTTTATTTGCCGTCAGGATATTTCTCAGCAACAGGTTGAGAGTCTTACCGAAAACTTGACAGCCATTCTCTCTGAACAGGGTGGTAGCGTCGAAAAAACAGAATATTGGGGCCTTAGAAGCCTTGCCTATCGTGTTAAAAAGAATCGTAAAGGCCATTATTCGCTTCTTAATATCACAGCTGATCATTCGGCGATTTCAGAGATGGAGCGTCAAATGAGTCTCAATGATGACATCTTACGTTTCATGACCATTCGTGTTGATGAACATGATACGGAGCCCTCTGCTCCTCTGAGCAGCAAAAATAAAGATGAAAGAAAAAGACGCGGTGGCGACTACAATGATGGTGAAGGTTCATCCGCCAGCGAAGAGATAAGTTCAAATTCAGGAGAAGACTCATGAGTTTTGGTCGTAAGCCATTTAACCGTCGTAAGAAAAACTGTCCTTTTTCAGGCGAGAACGCTCCTAAAATTGACTATAAAGACGTGCGCTTGCTTCAAAAATATGTATCCGAACGCGGCAAAATTGTCCCCCGCCGGATAAGCGCCGTCTCAGCCAAAAAACAAAGAGAGTTAGCAAAAGCTATCAAACGCTCACGTTTTCTGGCTCTGATGCCTTATACAGTCGAGTAGTTCAAGCCCTGATTGGGGTCGCATATGCCATATGACTTTCTCTTAAGGAATGTAATCGCTGGGTTGGTAACAGCTCTTTTGACGGTGAGTGTGCTGCTTTCCCCCTTTGCGATGATACCCAGCATGTTGGTTGGGCTGGCTTGGGGCCTGTATTCAACCATTGCCAGTATAATCATTTCTTTTATTTTACTCGGCCTGTGGCTGAATATTGGTATTGCTATTGGCATGGCTATCACTATTGGTTTGCCCGCCATTTTCTTTGTCCGCCAAGCTTTGTTATCGCGCTCTATGCAAGCAGATAACGAAAACACCGCCTCTTCAGATGCAGATACTTCCGTCAATGAACGTGTCTATTATCCGCCTGAGCGTTTAATCATCTGGGCCATAGCTTTTTGCGCCAGCTTTTCCTTTTTGGCTTTTGGTTTATCGGCAAATAATACGGGCGGTTTACCTGGTATCCTGCAAACAATGATACTTAGTAATGAGAATTTTATCCGCGATATTGAAACCCTTTATCAAGTAGAATTAACGGATAATCTTGTCAGAATTCTGGCCGAGACAATTATTGTTTTGACGCCATTAACATGGATGTTAATTATCCTGGGTAGTCTGCAAACTGCACAGACAATAGCCAAGTTTTTTAAAATTAATTTACGACCAACACCCGATTATTCGGTGATGCAACTGCCGGGCAAGTTAGAATATGTTCTGACTGGTCTCCTTCTGCTGATATTTATATCTTCAGACTGGGTTTCGGTGTTTTTCCTTGTTCTGGTTTGTTTGTGTTTAACCGCATATTTTCTATTGGGTCTTGCGGTAATTCATGCTATCTCCCGCACATGGAATGGTCGTGGAGTTTTCATTACGGCTGTTTATTTTATTGTTTTTCTGGTGCCTTGGGTTGCGATTCTCGTAAGCATTACCGGGCTTGTTGAGTCCCGCATAGGTATCAGATCAAGATTTTAAACGGAATGGACGTCAAACGATTTAGCCGTTTAGTTTGACGACTAAGGAGAATAAAATGCAGGTTGTACTGCTCGAAAGAATTGCAAAACTTGGACAGATGGGCGACGTCGTCACTGTCAAAGATGGATATGCCCGAAACTTTCTGTTACCTCAGGGCAAAGCCTTACGCGCCAATAAATCCAACCTGGAGCGCTTTGAAAATGAACGCGCCCAGCTTGAAGCTAGAAATCTCGAGCAGAAATCAGAAGCTGAAGGCGTGAAAGCCAAGCTGGACGGCGAGACAGTTATCATCATCAGGCAATCCGGCGAAACCGGCCAGCTATACGGGTCTGTTAGTCCACGCGATATTGCTGAAGCCTTAACAGAAAAAGGTTTTAATCTTGAACGTGGTCAAATTGGCCTCGACGCACCTATTAAAGTTCTTGGTCTTCATGAAACCAAGGTGACACTCCACCCTGAAGTGTCGTCTACAGTGACAGTCAACGTCGCCCGTACTGAAGAAGAGGCTGAACGTCAAAGTAAAGGCGAAGATGTCACTATCGAAAAGATTGAAGAAGAAGAAATCATGCTTCAAGCCGAGGAAGTTTTTGAGGAAGGCGCAGATGTGAATCTTTCCGATGAGACTGAAAGCGAAGACGCTCCAGAAGTTGAAGCTGCTCCAGAAACAGAAGACGACTCTGAGGCTGAAAGTACTGAAGAAATTACTCCAGAAGAGGCCGAAGATAGCACCGAGTAGCCTTTGTCAAGCTAGAGAAAAATTTTATTTTTGATTTTTCCCCACTGTTCACAAGCTCCGCTGAAATTAAGTTTTCGCGGAGCTTTTTTTTGCATTTTTTTTATTTTTTATCTGATATTAAATTTGTATGGAAAGCATTATTCAACCTCTCAACAACAATCAGGAAGCAGAATATCGCTCACTCCCGCATAACATCGAAGCAGAACAAGGGCTTTTGGGGGCTCTGCTCGTCAATAACGATGTCCTTGACCGTGTTCGAGATTTTCTGGAACCTCATCATTTCCATGACCCAGTTCACGGCAGAATTTTTGAAGCCGCTGCAAAATTTATTGATAATGGCAATGCCGCATCACCCGTAACACTCAAAAACTATTTTGAGCATGATGAGGGTGTTAACCAACTTGGCGGTACAGCATATTTATCTAAACTCGCCAGTAACGCCACCACCATTATTAATGCTAAGCAATATGGTAAAACCATTTATGACCTCGCTTTACGTCGTGAAATCATCAAACTTGGCGAGAATATGGTGGTCACGGCACATGATGCAGAGATTGACGACAGCCCATCACAACAAATTGAGACTGCAGAACAAGCGCTTTACGAAATTGCTGAAAAAGGCCATCACAGCTCAGGTTTTATGAGCTTTGACAATTCTGTCAGCGGGGCAGTTGAAATGGTCACCCGGGCTTATAAGCGTGAAGGAAAACTCTCAGGCATTTCCACAGGGTTTATAGATTTAGATGATGTACTGGGCGGGTTACAAGAAAGTGATCTGCTGATTTTGGCAGGGCGCCCCGGCATGGGTAAAACGGCCTTAGCCACCAACATCGCTTTTAACATTGCACGCAAATATGCCCGCGCCGTAGCCGACGGCAATGTTGAAATTCAGCCCGATGGACGTCAGATTGTAAAAGACGGTGCTGTTGTTGGGTTTTTCTCTCTAGAGATGTCAGCCGAACAACTCGCATCGCGTGTCATTGCAGAGCAAACTAAAATCTCATCCGACTCCATTCGGAAAGGAAGTCTGACAGATGAAGAATATACCCGGCTGTTTAATACGGCAAAGGAACTTCAGTCTCTACCGCTTTATATTGACCACACTGGCGCTATTCCGATTTCAACTCTTACAGCCCGCGCAAGACGGCTCAAAAGACAATATGGATTGGGACTCATCGTCGTTGATTACCTTCAACTTGTTCGTGCGTCATCATCAGGCGGTGTTGAAAATAGAGTTCACGAGATCAGCATCATCACACAAGGCCTGAAAGCTCTCGCCAAAGAACTCGAAGTTCCAGTCCTCGCACTATCCCAGCTTTCGCGTCAGGTTGAAAATAGAGATGACAAGCGCCCTCAACTTGCAGACTTACGCGAGTCGGGGTCTATTGAACAAGATGCTGATATTGTTATGTTTGTTTACCGAGAGGAATATTACATTAATAAAAATCAGCCCAAGCCGGGCACTGAAGAGCATCTTAAATGGCAGGCAGATATGGATCAGGCAATGGGTAGAGCCGAACTTCTTATTGGGAAAAACCGTCACGGGCCAACTAAGACCGTCGATATGGCGTTTGAAGCTCAATTCACACGCTTCCATGATTTGGTGAAAGATACACATCTGCCGGATGGTTACCCGGACGGTTATATTGACGAATAGTGTAAGCTCTAAATTTCCAGTTAATGAGTTGTGTCCAATCCTGTCGATTGACCTCACGGCCTTGTCTCATAATTACGTCGCACTTCAGAAAAAATCTGGAAATGCGAAACTGGCGACAGTCGTCAAGGCTGATGCCTATGGTCTGGGCATAGATAACATCGTACCCGTATTAAAAGCAGCAGGATGCGAAAGTTTTTTTGTCGCTACCGCTAATGAAGCCGCCGCACTGAGAGCCATCACAAATGATAGCGACATATATATTATGAATGGCCTGACTTGTGACGGTGCAGAACTGGCAGATAAAAAGCTTGCCCCCTGCCTTGCTTCTGCAGAAGAAGTGGCAAGATGGATAACACTTTGCGCTGACAGAAGCTCTAACCTCCCCGCCGCCATTCATATTGATACAGGCTTTAACCGCCTTGGCATTTGCCCCGATGACTGGCCTGAAATAGCAGATCAGGTGAAGGCCGGCCTATTTACCCCGCGACTGATAATGAGCCATCTGGCCTGCTCGGAACATAAAGAGCACCCCAAAAACCGTTCTCAGTTGGAAAAATTCGAGGCTGCACGGCAACTTTTCCCGGATGTAACAGCCAGTCTCGCAAATAGTGGCGGTATTTTTCTGGGTTCCGATTTTCATTATAACCTGATTAGAGCCGGTATCGGCCTCTACGGTAGTGTTGAATTCGATACTGCCGATGCAGGTTTGCAAAATGTATTGTCCCTGCATGTACCGATTTTACAAATTCGTGATGTGAAGCAGGGCGAAACTGTCGGGTATGGGTGTGATTTCATCGCCCAACGTGATAGCCAAGTTGCAATTCTCGGTATCGGCTATGCAGACGGTATCTTCAGACATTTAGGGGATTTAGAGAACAAGCCCGCAAGTGCCACTGTAGCTCTTGAAGGACAAATGCTTCCTTTAATTGGACGTATATCAATGGATTTGACAACGATTGATGTAACCGACTTTAACGGAAAACTCGAAAAAGGTATGATGGTTGAACTTATTGGCGAGAATATAAAGCTTGCAGATGTTGCTAAAAGAGCCAATTCAATAAGCTATGAAATTTTGACACGACTTGGCACACGTTATAAGCGGTACTATAAACAATCCGACAAGCCATAACCGGAGATAATAATGAACCCACTGGCAAGAATAGGTAAATTTTTTCTAGGCTTTCTGGCGCATACTGGCCGACTGGCTGTTTTTATCGCTCAATCATTTCTAGCGATTATCCAACCCCCTTATTATCTTCGCCTAATTGGGCAGCAAATGATACGCATTGGGTACTTTTCTTTACCAGTCGTCGCCCTCACCTCTTTTTTTACGGGCGGGGTGCTGGCCTTGCAAATTTATTATGGTGGCAACCAATTTAATTCCGAAGCAATTGTATCAAGCATTGTGGCACTAGGCATCACCCGCGAACTTGGCCCGGTATTGGGTGGCTTGATGGTGGCAGGTCGTGTCAGTGCCGCTATTGCAGCCGAAATTGGTACCATGCGCGTCACAGAGCAGATTGATGCCCTGACCACACTCTCAACTGAGCCATTTAAATATCTTGTTGCGCCACGTGTGATTGCTGCCGTTCTGTCTATGCCATTACTGGCACTGGTTGCTGACATTATTGGCATTATGGGCGGCTTTGTTGTCGGTACCCAATCATTAGGGTTTAACCCCGCAATTTACATGCAATTAACAATTGATTTTATCACGCCTGATGACATTACTTCGGGTCTGATTAAAGCGGCAGTGTTTGGTTTTATCATCGCCATTATGGGGTGCTATAACGGCTATCATAGCGCCGGTGGTGCTCAAGGGGTTGGACGCGCAACAACGAATGCAGTTGTCTCCGCCTCCATTCTCATACTATCTGCCAATTATCTTATGACTTCTCTGTTATTTTCATCATGACCGGACATTCTCAATGACGGACATGATTAAACTGTCAAATGTGCATAAATCTTTTGGCCCTAAGCATGTGCTTAAAGGGGTTGATTTATCCGTTGAAAAAGGCAGTTCGCTAGTCGTGATAGGTGGCTCGGGCAGTGGCAAATCAGTCATGATGAAAAGCATTCTTGGATTACTGACACCCGAAAAAGGAGAGATTGAAATTAACGGTTTCCCCACAGTCGGGCTAAAGGGCGGAAAAAGAGATCTGGTGAACCGGCAGTTTGGCATGCTTTTCCAAAACGGTGCTTTGTTTGACAGCCTTCCCGTCTGGCAAAATGTGTCATTTGCAGCAATGCAAGGGAATAATATGCCGGCAGATGAAGCCTATGAACTTGCAAAGGAAAGCCTTGCCTTGGTTGGTCTGGGTGAAAATATTCTTAACCTCTATCCAGCCTCACTTTCGGGCGGTATGCACAAACGTGTCGGGTTGGCGCGCGCGATAGCCACACGACCACCCATTATCTTTTTTGATGAACCAACCACGGGTCTCGACCCGATTATGACAGATGTGATTAATCACCTTATCAGGGACTGCGTCAATGAGCTTGGCGCCACAACAATGACCATTACCCATGATATGAGCAGTGTTCGCACGATAGGAGATAAGGCCGCGCTTTTATATCAGGGTAAAATTATCTGGACGGGCAATGTAGATTCACTTGATCAAAGCGATGACCCATTCCTTGTGCAATTCGTTAACGGGCTTGCAGACGGGCCAATAGAAATCTCTGGGGCTTAAATGGCGCGCACTCAGTCAAAATTTGTCTGTCAGTCCTGCGGAGCCGTAACGCCAAGATGGTCAGGAAAATGTGAAAGCTGTGGCGCGTGGAACACAATTATCGAAGAACGCAGCAATGAAACACCACCCAAAGGTAAAGGCCTGAAAGCAGCGACGAAGGCGCAAAAAATTAGTTTAACTGGCCTGTCCGGCGATAGTGATACACCCGATAGAACCCTATCCGGTTTGAATGAATTTGACCGGGTAATTGGTGGCGGCTTTGTACCAGGCTCGGCCATTTTACTTGGTGGCGACCCGGGTATCGGAAAATCTACCATTCTTATGCAAGCTGCTGCTGCCCTCGCCGCATATGGAAAAAGAGTAGTTTATATTTCCGGTGAGGAAGCTATCGCCCAACTCAGAATGCGCGCTGCACGGCTTGGCCTATCAAACGCGTCCGTTCAGCTCGGCGCAGAAACAAATGTTGAAAACATCATCGCCACTTTAAAGTCAGAAAAATCTGACGGGCATGTGGATCTTGTCATTATCGACTCCATTCAGACTATCTGGTCACCTGTTATAGAAAGCGCACCCGGCACTGTCAGTCAGGTTCGTGCCTCAGCGCAGGATTTGATTCATTATGCTAAATCGGCAGATACTTCACTTGTGCTGGTCGGGCATGTGACAAAGGAAGGCCAAATTGCAGGGCCGCGTGTGCTCGAACATATGGTTGATACTGTTATTTATTTTGAAGGCGACCGCGGACATCATTTCAGAATTTTACGGGCCGTGAAAAACCGTTTCGGCCCGACAGATGAGATTGGTGTTTTTGAAATGCGCGGTGCCGGATTGGTAGAAGTCGCGAATCCATCGGCACTTTTTCTGGAAGCACGGGAAGATAATGTTCCAGGCTCAGTTGTATTTGCCGGACTAGAAGGGACACGCCCGCTACTTGTCGAAATTCAGGCTCTTGCAGCGCCTTCATCTCTTGCCACGCCCCGGCGTGCAGTAGTCGGATGGGACTCAAACCGACTTTCAATGGTGTTGGCTGTGCTGGAAGCGCGATGCGGCATCAGCTTTGCTGGACGGGATGTGTTCTTGAACATTGCTGGTGGTCTCAAAGTCAATGAACCCGCCGCGGATTTAGCCGTTGCTGCGGCTTTAATTTCCTCAATTTGCTATCAGCCCCTGGCGCCAAACAGTGTAACCTTCGGCGAAATCAGTCTCTCAGGTGCGATCCGCCCGGTGAGCCAGACAGGGTTACGACTTAAAGAAGCTGCCAAACTTGGTTTCCACTCCGCCAATACAGCCTTGCCAGCTAATATTGAAAAACCGCCGCTTGAAGTGAACGATCTTGATAAGCTGACCGACTTATTGAAACAGATGAATGTCACCCCTACAGACGAGTCATGTTAAATAAAAAATATGACTGAATTAGCAGCACTTGATTACATCGTCATAGCGGTTCTTTCGCTTTCAGGCATTATTGCACTGATACGCGGCTTAACCCGCGAAGTGCTGTCTATTATTGGCTGGATTGCTGCTTTTTACGGTGCATTGTTTGCTTTGCCATTATTGCGGGACATGGTTAGAGAGTTCATTTCTCCGGCTTGGATTGCAGATGGTGTCATCCTGGTTGTGGTTTTTGTTATCATTCTCATCGGCTTTAGCCTCGCTTCCAAGGCATTTACTGATAAATTAAAAAAGAGTCCAATCGGCATGCTTGATCGCCTTCTGGGACTGGTTTTTGGCGTCACCCGTGGCGTTGTGATAGTATCTTTTGCTTATCTCATTCTTTTATTGCTATTGCCACCTGATGATCACCCGGAATGGGTGCGTGAGGCAAAATCCAAACCCGTCCTGAAATCTTCAACAGCTATTCTGGTTCGCGTTATCCCATTTGATAATTTATCCGACAGAGTCCCGGATATTGATGATTTAATGAAAACGGACGTACTGAAAAATGCCATAGACGACAATATGCCAAACTTGCCGCCAGATATAAAAGATAATTTTTCTGGCAAATTATCTGACAAAGATGATAGTGCAGGCTATAATGAACAAACACGCGAATTACTTGATGCTCTTATAGAAGAAACCGTTGAGTAAATTGAGTAAACGGCAAAGGATACGATGCATTGACCGATAGTGAAATGACATCCCTTATTCAATCTCTTCACGGTGATAAACTTCACGAAGAATGTGGTGTATTCGGAGTCTATAATCACCCTGATGCCGCCGCACTGACTGCACTTGGCCTTCACGCCCTTCAACATAGAGGTCAAGAAGCTGCAGGCATTGTTTCTTTTGACGGTGAGAAATTTCAGTCCGAGAGACGTTTAGGTCTGGTCAGTGATAATTTCACGAAAGCCAGCGTGATTGATCGCCTAGAAGGTACTTCCGCCATTGGACATGTCCGATATTCCACAACAGGCGAAACAGCTTTACGAAATGTGCAGCCACTTTTTGCCGACCTTGCTGGGGGTGGCTTTGCTTGTGCGCATAATGGCAACCTGACAAATGCATTAACACTCAGGAATGAGCTTGTTCAACAGGGAGCGATTTTCCAATCCACCTCCGACACGGAAACAATTTTACAACTTGTCGCGCGCAGTAAGCGTGGGAGGACCATTGACAGACTTATTGATGCGCTTTTCCAAATTCAGGGCGCATATAGTCTCGTTGTATTGACTAATAAAAAAATGATTGGCGCGCGGGATCCGCTAGGTATTCGACCACTGGTACTTGGTGACCTGGACGGATCACCTGTGCTGGCATCGGAAACTTGCGCGTTGGATATCATAGGCGCGCAGTTTGTACGTGATTTAGAAAATGGCGAGATTGTTGTCATTAATGAAGACGGTATTGAAAGCATCAAACCATTCCCACAAATGAAGCCACGCCCTTGTATTTTCGAATATATTTACTTCTCGAGACCTGACAGCATTCTCCTGGGTAAGAGTGTTTATAATTGCCGTAAGAATTTTGGGGCAATGCTTGCCAAAGAAAGTTATGTCGAAGCAGATGTCGTAACTCCAGTGCCCGATAGTGGTGTGCCGGCAGCTATTGGCTTTGCCGAGCATGCCAATATCCCATTTGAGATGGGCATAATCAGAAACCACTATGTCGGCAGAACCTTTATTGAGCCAACCCAACTGGGAAGACAACTTGGGGTGAAACGTAAGCATAACCCCAATAAAGCGCATGTGACCGGCAAGCGGGTCGTGTTGATTGATGACAGTATTGTCCGCGGCACGACATCTGTGAAGATTGTTCAGATGATGCGCGAGGCAGGTGCGACAGAAGTCCATATGCGGATTGCATGCCCCCCAATCACGCATCCAGATTTCTATGGTATTGATACGCCAACGCAGGATCAGCTTCTTGCAGCAACACATTCAATGGAAGAAATGAAAGAATATATCGGGGCGGATAGTCTCGCCTTTCTTACTATTGACGGCATGTATCGTGCTATGGGCTATGAAGAAGGCCGGAATAAAGACCTGCCGCAATTCACTGATCATTGCTTTACGGGTGATTACCCGACTGCCCTTACGGACCGTGAGGGAGATGAGGATTTCCGTCAGCTCTCATTACTTCAGGAACAGGGTTAATGAATTCAATCACCACGGACAGCCAGCGTGTCGCGCTGGTGACAGGTGCCAATCGCGGTATCGGCAGAGCTGTAGCACTAGCCCTTGCAGAACAGAATATTCATATTCTTCTGCTTGCTAGAACTCAGGGAGGACTTGAAGAGGTCTATGACGAGATTGTCAATGCAGGCGGTGAGGCAACAGGTGTCCCTATGGACTTAACCGATTATGAAGCCATTGACCGACTGGGCGGGGTGATTGCAGAGCGCTGGGGAAAACTGGATATTTTTGTCGGAAATGCAGGTATTCTCGGGCCGATTTCACCCGTCGCCCACATGAAACCCGATGAGTTTGAAAAAACTCTTGCCGTTAATGTAACCGCCAACGCACGTCTCATTAGAGCGTTGGAGCCACTTTTACTTGCATCTGATAACGGGCGGGCAGTGTTTTTAACTTCAGGCGCGGCTTATTCTACCAAGCCATTTTGGGGCGCTTACAGTACATCTAAAGCCGCACTGGACGCGCTGGTAAAGAGTTGGGCTAATGAACAAAAAAATACTTCTTTGAAAATAAATCTCTATTCGCCCGGCCCGGTCAGAACGGCAATGCGCGCACAGGCCATGCCAGGAGAAAACCCTTCGACCTTGCCGACTGCCGAAGATATTGCACCACAAATTGTATCACTTTGTTCACCCGATTATCAGGAGACTGGTGAGATTATATCCAAAAGGTGAACTTCTTTAGTAGCTCGGTTTATCGGTTTTGTTTTCTGCCTGATCTCCACTCGCTCCTTCTTCAGCCTGTTCAAGTGGCTTTAGGCAGCGATTAAGAATCTGTCCACACAGTCCGTTACCCCCGACGGTGTTTTCACCCATAATGTTTGTAACTTTGCCGTCTTTAATCCAATAGCCGACCTGACAGCTACGTTCTCTCACTTCAAGATCGCCGGCAATACCAAAGGGACTGCATCGGTTTGTAAAACTGCCATAGTATGGTTTGCAACCTCCCCAATGACCCCAATATGAACCAAAACCATAATCTTTAATTTCTGATCTTCTTATTGAATAAACCAGAATTTGAACACCATCTTGCATTGTAAAGCTTGCATTCGGCAATCCTGAACAAGCAAGAAGCTCTTTTTCATCAAGACCAATTAAACCTTCTGCTCTTTCCTCAAAAGGTGGCGCAGATGCACATGCGGTCAAAAGAAAGGCAAACATAACGAAAAAAAGTGAATTTGAATGTTTACAGTCGTCAATTCTTTTAAAAAAGATCATTGGATTAAATTTCTTTAGATTTATCATCATAATATTACCCTAAAACAATATTAGTATATAACGTAAACATGAATTTAATCCGTCTTATAAAACAGAAAAGTAAAATTTTGCCGCACTTGTTGCGTGTTTACTTGAAAATATAGAGGTATATTTTATTTAGGACTTATCATCATAAGGATTTTTACCCTTACGAATGAAAAACCGGATTGGCACGCCCTGCAAATCAAATGTTTCACGCAAAGAATTAATCAAATACCTTATATAACTTTCAGGAACTGCATGGCCGCGACCTGAAAAAGCCGCGAATGTTGGTGGTCTAGCTTTTGCTTGAGTGACATATCGCAAACGAACAGGGCGGCCTTTATCAGCCGGTGGCGCGTGGCGAGTAATGGCATCCGCTAGCCATTTATTTAATCGAGCTGTCGGGACACGCCCATTCCAGATTTCGTGCTGTCGAATGACAGCTGGCATGAGCCTCTCAACACCCTTTCCGGTTTTCGCAGACATCGTGATAACAGGAATTCCGCGCAGACGAGGTAAAGCGAATTCCAGCTTGTCACGAATAATTTCTCGTACTTTATTTCTATCCAGCTTGAGATCCCATTTGTTAATGGCAATAACCATGGCACGCCCTTCGCGCTCAACCAGATCAGCAAGTTGTACATCCTGTTTGTCAAATGGGGTATCAGCATCAATCAGCAAAACAACAATTTCAGCAAATTTAACAGCACGTAAAGCATCGGCGACGGAGAGTTTCTCAAGCTTTTCAGATACACGAGATTTCCTGCGAATACCCGCAGTATCCCATAACTTTATGGGTCTTTTCTGGTCACCTTCTTGCCACTGCCAGTCAATGCCAATCGCATCTCGCGTAATACCCGCTTCTGGACCTGTCAACATGCGCTCTTCGCCCAGCATATGATTGGTTAAGGTAGACTTACCGGCATTTGGACGACCTAGAATTGCAACCCGCAATGGAACATCCGGATCAACCTCAAAAGGGGTATCCGGATCAAAAGCTTCGTCGTCCTCTTCTTCCTCAAAAAGATCAGCTTCAGAACCCATAGCTGCTTTAACACGATCATAAAGTTCACCAATTCCATGCCCATGTTCAGCAGACAAGCCGATTGGTTCACCAAAACCTAGCTCATAGGCCTCTAAAAACCCTGCCTCAGCTTTATCACCCTCATATTTATTTGCTGCCAGCACAACCTCATGCGGGGATTTCCGAATAAGGTCAGCAAAATATCTGTCTTCGGGAAGAAGCCCAGTTCGGGCATCTACAAGCATCAGCACCATATCTGCTTGCGTTATGGCAATTTCGGTTTGTTGACGCATGCGAGCTTCAAGTGTGCCGGTCTTTGCATCTTCAAGTCCCGCAGTATCAATAACAGTGAAACGCAATTCCCCCAAACGCGCCTCACCCTCCCGCCGGTCGCGTGTTACACCGGGGCGATCATCCACAAGGGCAAGTTTTTTACCCGTTAAACGATTGAAAAGCGTTGATTTACCGACATTCGGACGCCCGACTATAGCAAGCGTAAAGCTCATCAGTTTCTTCCCTGACTTAAAAAAGCGACCTGTTAGCGATAAGCAATCAGCCTACCTTTATCGGTCAAAACATAAACTGTCTTATTCGCAACTATCGGTGAAATGGATACCGGATCGCCAACATCTGAAAGGCTTACTATCTCACCTGTATAGGGCGAGATGGAAACCAAATCTCCAAGGGAGGATGCCAGAAGTAACCTATCGCCAGCAAGAACAGGCCCTGACCAAGATACAGGATCATCCTTGTTATCATCATCCTCATAATCTTGTAATTGCGTGATCCAGCGAATACGCCCCTGCCCTCTGGACAGGCAAATCACTTTGGCATCTGTCGTCACAAGAAACAAATTATCTCCCGCCACCCATGGTGTCTCTATGGATTTAACCTCTGCCATCCAGACACGCTCGCCAGTACGCAAATCAATTGAGACCATGCGCCCACCATGACTAGCGGCAAACACCCTGTCGCGGTCAATGACTGGACGCCCGACAATCGGATTTAAATCTGATAAAGGTGTTAACTGTCCCGCACGGGAAAGCATATCTTCCCAGTTAACTGTGCCATTCGCCACACGCAAAGAGACAACTTCACCAGAGCTAAATCCAGTCACCACAATATCGCCAGAAACGGCAGGGCTTGGTGAGGAGAGAATAGTGGCGGGTTCAACAATCGCCAAATGCGTCCAGATACGACGCCCGTCATCAGTGGAAAATACCTGAAGCTGGTTATCATGGCTGACAACGAAAACCTTACCGTCATCTACTGTGGGGGATGTTTTAAAAGGTATTGCGCTTGTCTCACGCCAGTTTATTCGGCCTGTTTTAGCGTCAACCGAAAGAAGTGTTCCAAAGCCAGTGGCCACGAAAATCTGCCCTCCCCAGTAAGAGATACCGCCGCCAAAGCCGTCTTCTGTTTCCGCGCCCTTTTGATAGACTTTTATCGTCCAAATTTTTTTACCAGTATGCGCATTTGCCGCTGTCAGGCGCATATCCGCACCAAGGCCGAAAATCATATCCTCGGCAATGACAGGCGTCGCAGTCATTTTCAAATCTTTCGTACTGCCGCTCACAAATGAGACAGAGAATTTTTTCCGTGTCTCATCATTAATCATTAAATGATGAGCAACATTGTCAGCAAAGGCACCGGGCTGATGCCAACTATCATTTTCATATGGTTGGGGAAGTACAATCGGCACACCTGACAAACGTGGATCAGCGCGCAGGCTACGCTCATAACTGAGCACGGAAATACGGTCACCTTTGAGTTTTTTCTTAGCTTCCTCACGACTATCATCCGAACAAGCGCTCACCATGAATGTCGTAATCATGCCAACGATAAGCAGTTTAAGCGGGTTGGTTTTCAGATGGTGCATAAAGTTACTTTCAAGTTTTATTATTCAGCAATTCATCAACAACAAGACTTCGCATGATGATGATACGCGCCCTGAGAGACTCGGGCAACTCGCTATCGGCAAGTGCCATATCATATATCTCACGCGCTGTCAGATATTCCTCAGATAGGAAATAAGCCAGACCGGCCAATTCACGTGCCGAATGACGAAAGGCATTATCGGGGGACAACAGATCTTGTAAACGCGCATCCAGCTCGGATGCTTCAATAGATCCGACCAACAGAGAAGCCGCACTCAGTTCAGCAAGCGCATTCAAAGACGAAGGTAAGGAGCCGTCATCGGATAAAATATCATAAGCATTAACTGCGGCATCGGTATCACCTGATTGATGAAGGAGACGCGCTTTATGAAAAGCGGCGATTTTTCCATATCCGTTATTTTCAACCTGAATAAAATCCGAAATTAGCTGGATACTGGTCTCCTGATTGGCATCACCAATTTGCATGATAAGTGCTTCATATCTTTCTGAAGCTTTAATATTTTGCGAAGTTCTGTAAGAGCTATAAATATTCGTTCCAGCAACAAGGACAACGATCGCTACGAGTGCAATAATAATGGTAGAACCATATCTATCCCAAAATGCCTTTAGGCGATCGCTGCGAAGTTCAGCTTCTATTTCATCAAATAATTCACTCACAGGTCACTCCAGAAATTGTGATGTCGCAAGGACGTTAGATTAATCAACTTTTCTCTTCATACCATAGGTATGTTGTTCTGCTGGAAAAGTTCTTGCACGCACTTCACGCGCATAGGCTTCCGCCGCACCGGCAATCTGTGCCCCCAATGTCGCAAATTCTCTCACAAAACGCGGCACTTCTGGCGACAAACCCAGCATATCTTCGGTCACCAATATTTGACCATCGCATTGTGAGGAGGCCCCAATACCGATAGTCGGAATGGTCAATTCGGCAGTAATTTTATCAGCCAAGGGGGCCGCCATGCCTTCGAGAACAACACTAAATGCCCCTGCCTTTGCAACCGCGGCTGCATCTGCCTCCAGTTCTGCCCATTCTTCATGTGTACGGCCTTGAGTTTTAAATCCACCCATCACATTGACACTTTGAGGTGTCAGGCCGATATGTGCCATTACGGGAATACCGCGTTCATGCATGTAGGCAATGGTAGCCGCCATTGATTGCCCACCTTCAAGCTTAACTGCCTGACAGCCAGTTTCCTTGATAATGCGAGCAGCATTTCTAAAAGCCACTTCGGGGCTTTCTTCATAAGTTCCAAAAGGCATATCTACTACAACTAATGCACGTTCTGAGCCGCGCACAACTGCCGCACCGTGGGCGATCATCATATCCAGAGTGACACCAAGCGTACTTTCCATGCCATACATCACCATACCAAGGCTATCGCCAACGAGCAGGAGGTCAACATAGGGGTCAATCAAGCGGGCTGTATGGGCATGATAAGATGTCAGACAAACGATAGGGTCTCCCCCGGCAGCCTTACGTGAGGTGAGACTGGGGACCGTAAAGCGTTTCTGAACCTTTTGAACGGACATATCCGTCTCCTTTGCCTGGAGGGTTATACTCATAAACCCAATATTGTGCGGAAATTAACCCAAAAAAATGATTTGAGCAAATATATCACAGTATGTTTTTATTAAGTTTTCATGTTGTAGTTTATGAGTGTGGTTAATAAAGTTATTACCAAAAAAGGAGAACTTTATGTCGAAAACACCATTAGATGCGCAGAACGAACTTCAAAAGCTTCTAGATAAAGAAGCTATTAGAGAACTTGTACAAATATACTGTCGTGCAGCCGACAGACATGACCATGAACTCATGCGGTCATTATATCACGAGGATGCCTTTGACGATCATGGCAATTTCTTCAAGGGCCCAGCGATGGAATTCATTGATATGCTCCCTGAAATTCAAAAAGCAATGGCAATCCTTCATCACAATGTAACGACCCATAATATCTTTTTTGATCCTGAAAACCCTAATTATGCCGAAGGCGAGACTTATATCATTGCGTTTCACAAGGTTCAGCCAGAAGATGACCCGAACGGACATGATGTCTTAATCGGCGGGCGGTACTTTGATATTTACGAAAAGCGTGAAGGTGTCTGGAAGTTTTCCAGCCGATGCATTGACGCTGATTGGGTTTATGTGAGTGACCCCTCGGATGTAGCACTTGATCACCCTATGATTGACGGTGTGCATATTGGATGTCCAGGAACATCAGACCCGTCCTACAAGCTGTTAAAACTGTTTAAACCTGGCCCGCGTTAGCCGCAGCACTTTTACCTGCAAGCCGCCCGAAGAATGTTGCGTCCCCCACAGACATGCCGCTGGCATACCCTTTTGACGTGCGCGGCAAACCGGCTGTTACGCGTCCAGCGGCATATAGGCCAGGGATGACTGAACCTGAAACACTAATGACCTCCCCGCTTGGCAAGGTATCCAGCCCGCCAAGTGAAAAAGTCAAAGGTCCTGTTGTACCCGGCATTATAACCGCAGTCTGATTTTCAAATGACAAATCCAGCAAAGCAAAAGGTTTAGCTTTGAGCGGCTTTATCCATTCTGGGGATTTATGAAATTTTGGATCTTGGGACGTCTCAGCAAATTTATTGTAAAAGGCAACGGTTTCTTGCAATGCCCCATCGGGGAAAAGACCAGACTCGCGTTCAATTTCTTCAATTGTGTCACCCACAGCCACAACATCAAGACGTTCAATGTACATCGGGTGATCATAATCATCCTGATCGACGAGAAGATAAGTGCGCTGTTCATCCTGCAAGCTTGAATAATGCCCAAGCCGGGCAAGATAGGCATCTTCGTTAACAAATCTGTCGCCTTGTAAATTGACCATAATGCCATTGGTCAGCTTGGCTGGCGGGTAAAGCGGAAAGGACAAGAAAGCCTGATCCATATTTATCACCGAACCGCCCGCAGCCATCCCCAGGCGAATGCCGTCGCCCATATCAAACGGATTGCCATAAGGTGTCGCCCAGCTATGAATTTCAGGAATATATTTTGCCGTCATCTCCTTATTCATAATAAAACCGCCTGAAGCCAATACGACGCCGCGCCGCGCCTCATAAAAAACCTCTTTATTATCCTCGCGCGCGACAACACCAGCAACACGGCCATCCGCTTTTACCAGCAATCTTATGACCCGGCTGTCATAATGAATATCGACCCCAGCCTTTTCTACAGCATCTGTAAGGGCATCCATAAAAATTCGCCCACCAAAATCACCTTCATGAGAAGGTACATGTCCGCGCGGGACTGGGTCAGCTTTGCGCTTAAAAATTTCGGTGCGCTCGTTACCTGTAAACAGTAATGACTCATCCGTTAACGGCACGACGTCACGTTCGAGCATCACAGCAGGTTTATAAGTCACACCGAGACTGACAGCCCAATCATAATGGTCCGCAGCCCCTTCTACATAGGTTCTGATTTTCTCTGGGTCACCGCGCTCCTCAAGCGCCATCTCAAGATATGAAATCATATTTTCAGTACTGTCCTCATAACCCAGTTCTTTTTGTAAGGCTGTACCGCCGGAGCCGCCCAGATACATTTCACAACTCGACATACCTGTTGAGCCACCTGAACCACTTGCGCGCTCAAATAGTACCACTTCAGCACCAGCTAAAGCCGCTTCAAGAGCAGCACTACCGCCTGCACCACCAAAACCGCAAACAAGCACATCTGCTGAAACGTCAAAGCATTCAACGCTTTTGAAAGACTGGATAGTAAACCTGTTATTTTCTTCGTTATTTGACATGTTATCTCCCTTCAATATCCCTCAATATTGGAGACCATATTCAACCAAAAGGCCAAATCTTGGCAAGCCAAAACGAATATAGCCCAGAGAAGAGGTAAGAATAACTTGGCGAGAATAGGTTTTTTGTTTAGATTTTTAGGTGATAGTGGAGGTGCTTATGAGAATTTCTTTACCAGATACAACGACGGCAACCGAGTTTGATCCGGGTGCTGTTTATATTCCTGAAATCGCCAAAGCAGGCGGAGCATTTGCTAAAGCCGTTTATTCAAATAGCAAGCTACCATTAAGAACATTTGAGGCTGCCCGAATTGTTACAGCAATGATTAATGGCTGCAAAATATGCATGAACTGGCGTGCTGCAAGAGATGTCAGCCAGTTCGGCATAGAGAATGGTGTCGACAAAAATGGTGATGCACCTGATGAAGAATTTTATTTGGCCCTACTAGATGATGATTATACCGGACTCTCTCGACAAGAAGAACTCGCCATACAATATGCCAAGCTTATGGGAACAGACCCTCAAAAACTGTCAGCCGATGATGCCTTCTGGAATGAGATGCGTACCGAATTCTCAGAAGCGGAATTGACGGATTTAACCTATTGCGTTGCTATGTGGATGGGATTGGGGCGTATGACCCACGTGCTAGGCCTCGACTCAGGTTGCGAGGTAACACCCCAGTCATGAGCCTACAATACAAAATTTATTTCTGTTTAGTTATCGAGCAAAAAAAATAATTGCTGGATCACAAGTATTGAAATCGTATATGTAAAAGGTTTACTCCCGCCTTTTTATATTTACCATTTAAGAATATTTTCACCTAAAATCTTGCCAAAGGTCATTGCAGGTGTAAGCGACATTCCTCCCACAAAACCATGGCCTGATGTATTACCAAATCCTAAAATTTCTCCTGCAGCGTATAAATTTTTAATACATTTTCCTTCTTTATTTATTACATTTAGTTGATCATTTACCTTTAATCCTTCAGGACTGACAATTGTAAAGCCATTACTTTTGATTGCATAGAATGGTGGGGTTTCTATTTTTCGTATAAGAAAAAACTTATTCCACTCATGATCAATTTGATTTTCTACTGCATGATTATAATTTTCAATTGTTTTCAATAAATTACCGAATGGCACATTAATTTTTTCAGCTAGCTGTTCAATAGTATCTGCCTTCACAAAATTGTCATGATTACCAAACTTACTTTTATATTTATCAAAATCTAATAATGAAATTGGCGTAGCATTTTGAATAATCTTATCATCAAAAATAATATTCATTCTCATTTCAGGTTGCTTCATTAGTGCATGTTCACGATATTCAATACTAGGATGGTCTTCCTGCATAAAACGCTTACCATTAGAATCTACAAAAATTTCCCAAATATTTCTGTCTTTTGGTGACAACATCAAAAATTCAATTGAAAGTGGATCTTGAGGTCGCTCAAGCCAGCCCGAAAATGTGCATAAGAAATTTTCACCCCCACCTGTATCCGCCCCAATTGATCTTGCAGCCCTCAAACCATCCCCCTGAGAAAAGGGGTTACAATGAGAATAAAAAGGATATTGAGGGGTATTTAGTTCCCATTCATCCTTATTTGATGCATACCCACCAGTAGTCAGTACAATATTTTTTGACGAAAAATTTTCTTGGCTACCATCTTTATTAATTACTTTTACACCGGTTACCTCACCAGAATTATTTAAAATTAATTCCGTAAATTTTGTCTGTGTCTTTAAAGTAATTTTTCCTTCATTTAAAAATTTTTCATAAATTGGTTTAAGTATCTCTAAAAAAGATATTCCGCCTTTTTCACCCCAAAGGTATCTTCTTGTTCTGTATGCCTCATGATTTTCTCCAGCAACAGGCATATTAGGTGCAGGACAAAAACCTAAATCTTCTAACCAATCTAAAGTTGCTGCGGCATTATCAACAAATAGTCTCAAAATTGTTGGGTCTATTTTTCCCTTACCAATTCTTTGCGCATCTTCATAATGCTCATCAGGAGAGTCTTGAATTCCCATCCTTTTCTGTAGCTTTGTTTGAGCAGCTGCCACTTGTCCAGTTGACCAATGTAAAGTTCCGCCAATTCTATTATCAGCTTCAATATGAAGAATCTTACCATTTCTTTTAGCAACTTGAATTGCTAAAGGCAGCCCCGCAGAACCCGCACCTATACAGATAACGTCCCAAATGTTTTCCATATAAACACCTTAAATCAGGAATTATTGATTACTAGAACTAAAAATTAGATGATCATCTTTGTCAAAAAAAATTATTATGTTTGATAATTTATCTAAGTAGATTGTTTTAAGGGTCTTTGGATAGGGTCTAATCACTCAAATTTATATTATTGAATTTAATATCTTTTAAACATAAAAAATATGCCCAAGCTATCAGAAGAACTTGTAAAGGTGCTCTTATCAAAAGATATATTGGTCCCCATTGATGCCCGCCAAGACCTATTCCGTTGATTGCTGCATAAACGTTTGCTGGAAAAAAAATAATAAAAATCAAAATTCCCAATTTTGCTGCAAATGTCTGAAATCTAGCGATAAAAAGCATAAGTCCAACAAATAACTCTATTAATCCTGTAAAATAAATTAATAAGGTTTTCAAAGGAACCCACATAGGTAACATTTCGATCATTCCGTCAGTTAATACAAAATGTCCTAGAGAAAAGAACAGAAAGTTAAAGCCTAAACCCCAACAAGAATATTTTTTAATATTTATAGGATATCCATTAAAGCTGGAATAAGAATAAGCAACAAATAATGGAAAAACTAAAATTAAAAGAATTAGTAAAGGAGTGAACATCGGTTAATCACCATACTATTTAGTTACTGGTGTAAAAATTGATATTATTCTTTGACGCAGAGGACTGTGCAAACGCATCTCCAACGGTTACTTGAGAAACTTGGTCCATATTTAATAAATAAAGTTTTCAAAGTTTAATTCGCTTGAAGTGTAGCTAAGGTATTTACAATTTCGATATATTGCTCGTAAAACTCATTTGACTCACCCTCTTCAAGGGTAACCGGAGTTTGAATATCCCCCCCCGAAAAATTTATTAAACCTATATTATTAAGAAACCTTGCTAAACCGATGGCAGCATCAACACTACCCAAAAATTTCAAAAATTTAAGAGGTCCAAAGTTTTGAACATCTCCTTTAGTTGGATAGTATTTTGTTATACGTGTAAAAATAATATCTCTGTCTTTATCTATGAAAATAAACTGTCCAAATTTGCCGCTAGTATTATAAATCTTAGCTTGTTCATCATATTTTGAAATCCACCATTGTAAGCTATAGCCTCTAGTGTCACTATGTACCCACCCCATACTAGGTGTGCTTCCCCAATATGGTTTAAGTGTTTCATTAACATAATCTTTAGAAATCACATTGTTTCCATCCCAATTACCGTCCCTTGAAAACAATAATCCAAATCTTGAGTAATCTCTGGCAGACATGTCTAAGCAACAATAAGTAAGAGTATTTCCAGCGCTATCCTCCCATGCAGTAAAGTTATCCAAACCAATCTTGCTAAATATTCTTTCTTTAATAAGAGTTTTTGCTGTTTTGCCAGTCGCATTCCTTAAAATCTCACCTATCAACATCGAGTTGACATTGTTGTATTCAAATTTTGCTCCGGGTTTACTCTCTAAATCAATATTAAGTGCATATTTCATGTGATCTTTCTCAAAAAACATCTTTTCATGTTCATGACTTGGAAATTCAAGGCCACTTGTCATGTTAAGAATTTGCCGTATAGAAATATCTTTCTTTTCTGGTTTATCGAATTCCTCAACATACTTGCTGACAGGGTCATCAAGACTATAAATTTCACCTCTATCAATTGAAATACCAATTAATGCTGCATAGAAACTTTTCGCTGTAGACCATGAAGTGCCAAATGAATTTTTATCAAATCCATTCGCATATTGCTCTTTCACAATGTAACCATCTTTAATTAGAACAGCACCCATAGTTGCATGGTCGTTAAAAGTTAATCTAAACAGCTTATCAATTTGTTTATTGCTAAGATTGACATCATCAGCAGTTCTTGTTTCCCAGGTGTCGCCAGGAAAATACGTTTCAGCTAACGCTTTGTAGTTAATGAAAAATGATATTAATAATATTGTTGCTAACCGCATTTTTTCCTCATGATAATAATAAAATCATTAGGTATATTTTTTTAATCTTGCTTAGGAATACCAATCCTAAGTTTTATATTTTGCGAGGTAGGCCCTAAGATCTTAAATTTAGCCTGATCAAATTTTGGTGCAGACATTTTACCAATAACATTATTAGAAAACCCATATGGCTCTTTTGGAATCCCTAAAAAATTTTTATCTATTTTTTTATTTCCGTTAAAATCAACAAACAGACTTATTGCATGTTCGCCAAAGGGCAACTTCATTGTTGTTTGAGAATTTTGAGGACTCATTTCCTGTGAGGCACGAATACAATTTTTTTCTTCAGTCTCTTTAACTGTCCTTTCAAAACTTTCCTTATCTTGACAAACGCTTAGATATAACACTCCTGGTTTGTCTAAGTTTAAAATATTTATTTTTAAGTTCGTCTCCGCAGAAAAAGAATTTGAGGTTGTTAATAATATAGATAAAACAAAAAGTTTTGTCCGAAACAGCAATCCATTAATATAGTGAGAGTTTTTCATAATTACCTTATAAATTCTTTTATAACCTTCTCGATAGTTATCAATTAATCGAGTTCAACCAAGCAATCCATACAAGTAAATAAAGCTTTTGGTTCTTTGATACTTATAAATGTTTCTAAGAGTCCTACTAAACCATCAAGAGCAGACAGAACACTGGGCACCCTTTGTGAAATTTCACTATTTTTTTGTAATTTTTTGATTATTTTTTCTCCGTAAGTAAGTTCATCTCCATAATACTTAACTTGATAGTCTTTTAGTGCATTCATGTTTGCCGCATATTTGATAGCCTCTTCAATTCCTCCGATTTCATCTACCAAACCTATTGCATTAGCATTTGTTCCAATCCAGACCCTGCCATTTGCAATTTTTTCAATATCTTTAGGTGATTGAGATCTTGACTCAGATACAAAATGAATAAATCGGCGGTAGGCATCTGCCCCCCAACTCACAAAGATTTTATCCAAATCATCATCAATAGCTTGAGCCAAATTCCAGCCACCATGTTTAGATGTAACAACGCCATCAAAGTTAACACCAATAAAATCAATTACTTTTTCAAATGTTGGGATAGCAAATGCTACGCCTATAGAGCCAGTAATGGTTGTCGGTTCAGCAAAAATGTAATCGGCTGGAGTTGAAATATAAACCCCCCCAGATGCAGCGTAATCGCCCATAGATACAATTATGTTGATGTCCTTTTTTTTTGCAGCTAGTAGCTCATCTCTTATCATTTCACTGGCAATAATAGACCCACCTGGGCTATTAACCCTCAGAATTATTGCTTTTGTATTGTTTTCTTCATATGCAGACCTGATTTGCCTTATAAGCTCGTTTGCACCCGCCACACCTCTAGAAACTTCGCCTTCCATAATGGCACCTTCAGCGGTAATTACAGATATTTGATTATCACTGTAGATATCTTTTCTATTTATATGCTTTTCATAATCCTTATAGGAAATAGATTTGTAAGTATCGATCTCAGCCTCTTCGTCTAGACCAAATTCATCAATCATATACTGACGAAATTCTGGAAATGATTTTGTGCCATCGATGATATTATTCGTTTTGGCATAATCAATATTCCCTAATGCAGCTTCACCAATAAATCCAACGAAATTGTCCGCAAAAGATTGTATCACGCTGGCCTCAATGCTGCGCCCGTCTGCCATAAGAGATTTCATTTCATTCCATATTGGATTTAACAATGCCTGTCTCTGGTTTCTTTCATTTTCTGACATGTTTGACCTTGTATTTGGCTCAAGCGCAGACTTAAATTCTCCTTGAGAATAATTGTGAAAATTAACTTTTAGATTTTTATATAGTTCTCTTTGATACGCGTTTAATCCACCAAGACCTCGAACGCTGACGCTTCCAACAGGATGAACCCATAACTCTGAAGCCTGTGATGCCATTAAATAAGAAGCTGTAGATAAATGATCATTAAAAGCAATAACTCTTTTACCAGACTCTCGAAGAGCTTTTAATTCTTTTGCAATATTGATTGCTGTGGTTGGGCCAGCAAAACTCGTAGATGAGAAATCAATCAGTACAGCAGGAATGTCGTCATCTGCTGCTGCCGATCTTATTAATTGTATAAGATCTCTTGTTTGAATTTGTTCAGCTGAAGCGTCTCTGGCATTAAATAAAAAATATTTATTAAACACCTCTTGATCAACCACACTACCCTTAGGATCAATTATTAACACACTGCCGATAGAGTCTTTTACTTCAGGCTTGGAAATTAGCACGTTGATAATTATGAGAATAAATAAGATCAAAATGAAGGCTGTACCGAGGTTTAAGATGAAAAACCTTGCCTTTTCCAAAAATAGTCCGATCCAAGAAAAAAAGGATTTAATAAACTTCAAAAGCACTCTCCAAAAAAATAACCAATACCTATCTAACTAACTAACTTCATAAAATTTAATCTTGAATATTTGAACGGACTAATCCTACTCAACCGCTCTTGCCGAGTCCTTGGTTGGTCGCAAAAGTAAAGGTACCAACCAAAACCAACCCAATATCGGCAGTGGAAAAATCCATAAAATACTCCACCATCCGCTTTTTCCAACATCGTGCAATCTTCTGATAGTTGCAGACATTGATGGTACGACCATTACAGGCCGAAACAGCAAAACTATTAAACCCACTTCGGGGTCAATGTACCCAAGTGGCATAAAGGTCATTAGGGGCAAGTCATTAAGGTCGACAGTGACGTCGAAAAACAACTCGTCCAAAATCCATACACATAAATAAGCTATGAGAAAAAAAAGAAAGAAGAACCAAAAATCTCCCCTATTCGATTTGCCGGAGAAATTGAATGTATTTTTAAAACCCACTAGTGTTGAGTATGCAAATCCTTGAAAAAATTTGTTCAACTAAATTTCCTTAAATACACTTGATTTAAAAATTATTTATTAATCACCTTATCCCCACTCTTGCGAGGAATTATGAAAAAACCCTTTGTTAATGAGGGTTACATAGTGACAAATAATAGTTTGTAACTTCAAAAGTCAGCAAACGTAGGCTTCAGCAATCTCGGTTATTCCCACTCAATAATATTATTACTATAATATATTGATTTTATTGAATTTATTGAATTTTTTAATACTTTGAAACTACTTTGAAAGAACCTAAGCATAGTTCATATAATAATGGTTTTCTCTATCGGCTTTAATCATTCCTTTGGTTTCATCCATAAAATTATTTCTATCATCTCTTGTCTTAAAAACCCATATGCAAACTGTATCACTGCTATGATATATTGCTTTCAGTTCGTCGTCTATTTTGCATATATCTTCCGGTATATCTACTTTCAAACAGTACATATGATATTGCCTTTATAATTTAAATTATTGATTTTATTGAATTTTTAATCACTCCCACTCAATAGTTACACTTTTACAAAGCCTTATGTAGCAAGGGTTTGCGAGGGGCAAAACTGAGTTTACAAGTAGTTTACAAGTTTCGTTCTTCATTTCTGCTTTTGTAACTCCCTCAAATTCCTAATGTAATCAGTATTTTAGCACTTTTAGACTTGTAAACTTTACAAGTGCTAATGCCCTACTCCAAATATTTCTTTCTAAAAAAGTTACGCTATAGGAACTTAACTGAAAGGATTGGCTACTCTCTTTCAGTTTTCCACCATTTCCCCGCAACATCTACTCGATTAGTTGATCATTCAGAGGCCTAAAATTGAGATTTACTAGTTTCCGCCATCTCATTTGTCTATAGGAGTAAAAAATGAATGCGTAGATATAGATTGGTAATGTGAAAAGACCAGCATCGATAGAAACCTCATCTGTATATCGAGTTCCGCCTCCCTTCGATTCTAAAAAAATTAGATGATCCCAAGTTTTTGCTATAGAACCACTTCCATTATCTCTGAGAACCCAATGATCGAATTTTTGTGGAAATTCTATACCTACAATTTGTTTTCCGATGGGTAAAAAATGAAATGCGAACATTTTTACAGAGAACTTACCCTCAACCCATTTTGACGGAAAGAAATTTGGTTCGATAGGATGGAATTTCATTAAACCAGCCACCAAATAATTGAGTAGCGCTGGCGTCATTAAATAACTCTTAACCGTCTCTAAATCTGCTGCTAAATAGGTGCTGATTTTTAGCGTACGCATCATTACTCCCACTCAATTGTTCCAGGTGGCTTAGATGTCACGTCATACACAACGCGGTTAATGCCGCGTACTTCATTAATAATACGCGTTGAAACACGACTAAGAAATTCATGTGTGAAAGGATAATAATCCGCTGTCATACCATCGGTAGAAGTCACAGCACGAAGCGCACATACATAATCATAAGTCCGGCTATCACCCATAACACCTACAGTTCGCACTGGTAACAAGACTGCGAATGCTTGCCATATCTCATCATAAAGGCCTTGCTTGCGTATCTCATCGAGATAAACGACATCGGCTTTTCTTAGAATATCCAATTTCTCTGACGTAATTTCACCGGGAAGACGAATAGCCAGACCAGGGCCGGGAAATGGATGCCGCCCGACAAAAGCATCTGGCAAACCTAGCTCACGCCCTAAGTCACGCACTTCATCTTTAAACAGCTCACGCACCGGCTCAACCAACTTAATATTCATGCGCTCAGGCAAGCCACCAACATTATGATGGCTCTTAATCGTCACACTCGGGCCGCCAGTGAAAGACACACTTTCGATAACATCGGGATAAAGCGTGCCTTGTGCCAGAAAATCAGCGCCACCAATAGCTTCTGCCTCAGCTTCAAAAACATCAATAAAAGTTGCACCAATAATCTTACGCTTTTGCTCGGGATCAGAGACACCATCGAGTTTGGATAAAAACAAATCAGAGGCATCTTTATGAACAAGCTTGATGTTGTAATGGTCACGGAACAAGCTAACCACCTGCTCACTTTCGCCTGCACGCATCATGCCAGTATCAACATAGACACAGGTTAGTTGCTCCCCAATCGCCTCATGGAGCAATACGGCAACAACAGAACTATCCACCCCGCCGGAGAGACCGCAAATTACCCGCCCCTCGCCAACTTGTGCACGCACCTGATCAATAGCCTTTTTCTTGAAAGCTGCCATTGACCATTTTCCATCACATCCAGCGATATGATGAGTAAAATTCCGTAACATTTTAGCGCCATCAGGCGTATGCACCACTTCGGGATGGAATTGAACCCCATAGATTTTGTCCGTTTCATTTGCAATAGCAGCAAAAGGTGCGTTCTCGGATGTGCCAATCACTTCGAATTTTTCAGGGAGCGACATAACGCGATCGCCATGGCTCATCCAGACTTGAATGTCAGAACCCGGACTTGCGATACCTTCAAAGAGAGGGCTGGCTTTTGATAAAGATAGCATAGAACGACCAAACTCACGTTCATCAGACGTTTCAACACGCCCACCAAGCTGGGCACATAGAGTTTGTTGACCATAACAAATACCGAGTAACGGTTTGCCGGAACTTAAAATTTCATCTGGGGCACGCGGCGTATCCAGATCAGCAACGCTATTAGGGCCGCCTGATAAAATAACGGCCTTTGGATCAATTTCTGTAAATTTTTCCGAGGCACTCTGGAAAGGAACAATTTCACAATAGACACCGCTTTCTCTGACTCGTCGGGCAATAAGCTGAGTTACCTGACTGCCAAAATCAACTATCAGAATGCGATCCATTTATTCTTCCGACTGTTCGGGTTTATTTTTTTCAGCCTCATCTTGATCTTGAGTTGAGGCATCTTCAATCTTTAATAAAAGCGTTTGTTGTTCGGCACAGTCACCGCACAGTTTCTCAAGACGTTTTAGGTGAATATCAGCCTCTTCAAAATCTTCCAACGATACCGCTGCCTCACCTGCCCAAAGAAGAGCCTTCAAATCCTTTGGGTTGATGTTCAAACCACGCGAGATAAGTCGTAACCCCTCTGCAGGATCCTCATTCAAACTTGATAAGTGTCCTTTGAGGAAAAAAGCATCAGCATTGGCAGGATTGGCAAGCAATGATTGCGTGAGAAGATTATCGGCTTTATCAAGCTCTTTATTTTTGAAAGCTAAATCAGCCTCAAGGTAAAGCTTTTTAGACAGCATTTCCATATCAGAGGTAGCGGCCGTGAGGGGTTGAGACACCAAAAATATGCCCAAGAAGAATAAAGCCGTCACAGGTAAAATCAAAAATCGTTTCATCATGCCTCAATTACTCCTGAAAAACTCAAGCCTTACCTAACCTTGCCCAGACCCTTTGTAATTTGGTGCTTCACGTGTAATTACCACATCATGAACGTGACTTTCACGTAAACTCGCTGAAGACATTTTCACAAAGCTCGTATCTCTCTGGAAACTCTCTATATTTGCTGCGCCCGTATACCCCATGGCGGCACGAAGACCACCAACCAGCTGGTGTATGACATCCCCAGCCATACCCTTAAAGGGAATTTGACCTTCTATGCCCTCAGGCACGAGCTTCATAGTATCGGCAATATCTTGCTGAAAATATCTATCGGCTGATCCGCGTGCCATCGCACCAACAGAACCCATGCCGCGATAAGATTTATATGACCGCCCTTGATAAAGGAAAACCTCTCCAGGTGCTTCCGTCGTCCCAGCCAATAAAGATCCAATCATCACTGATGAGGCGCCAGCTGCGATTGCCTTTGCCATATCACCTGAATATTTAATCCCGCCGTCAGCTATAATACCGATACCTGCTTTCTCAGCGACACTGACTGCATCAATAATCGCCGTCAACTGAGGAACCCCCACACCGGCGACCACTCGCGTTGTACAAATTGACCCTGGCCCAATACCAACCTTAACTGCGTCAGCACCGGCATCAATCAGAGATTGTGTCCCCTCTCCTGTCGCCACATTACCGGCTAGCACCTGAACGTCGGGATAGTTTTTCTTAATCCGTGTCACCATTTCAGCTACACGCACGGAATGACCATGCGCGGTATCGACCACAATCAAATCCGTTTCAGCATCAATTAAAATTTCAGCACGCTCATAACCCTCATCACCAACTGTGCTGGCGGCAGCAACGCGCAATCTGCCCTGCGGGTCTTTCGCTGCATTTGGGTGCAGACGCGCTTTTTCCATATCTTTAACAGTAATCAAGCCGACGCATTTATAATCATCATCAACGACCAAAAGTTTTTCGATACGATGATAATGAAGCAGTTTCTTCGCCTCTTCATGGCTTACTGCTTCGCGGACAGTTACCAGATTTTCTTTTGTCATATATTCAGAGACGGGCTTGTTAGGTTCACTGGCAAAACGAACATCTCTGTTAGTGAGAATGCCAACAAGCCTGCCCGACGCTTCCGTTACGGGAATACCGGAAATTTTATGTTCCGCCATCAAGTCGAGGGCATCGGAAAGTTTATCATCCTTAGAAATCGTAACAGGGTTAACGACCATGCCGGACTCAAATTTCTTTACCTTGCGAACTTCAGCGGCTTGTTCAGCAGGTGTCATATTACGATGCAAAACACCAAGCCCCCCGGCTTGAGCCATCGCAATAGCAAGTTGAGACTCCGTTACCGTATCCATAGCAGCAGATAGCAAAGGAATACCCAGCGTTATAGTTTTTGTCAGTTTTGTGGTTGTGTCGGCCTGAGAAGGCAGGATGTTAGAAGCCGCAGGGCGGAGCAAAACATCATCAAATGTGAGGGCTTCTTGAAAGGTTTCTATGTTTTTGCTCATTGCCAATATCCGGTTATGACCATATTTAAATCGTCACTGTTGCTTGGCAAGTGTTCTTAACACCAAACATGACTAAGGTCTAAAAAATATCAGACTTTTTCAATTAATTTTTTTAATCAATAAAAACAACGGCATCAAAGCATCGAAAAAATGAGAAACCTATTAAGCACTGGGTTTAAACCCAAGCGCAATTACATAGAGCTCAGATGATTCCTTACGGCTGGCTTTGGGTTTTACATGGATAACGCGCGTGAAGTTTTTCTTCAATTCAGATAATAAATCTGCTTCTGTTCCGCCCTGAAAGACCTTAGCGCAAAACGCACCATCAGGAGCAAGATTTTCAATGGCAAAATAAGCTGCTGCTTCTGCCAGCGCAATAGTGCGTAAATGATCTGTCTTTTTATGCCCTGTCACAGCCGCTGCCATATCTGACAAAACGAGATCAGGTGCACGACCGGCTAAATTACAAATCTCTTCCGGGGCAGCATCATCCATAAAATCCATTTTTAAAATCTCAGCACCGGCAAGCATATCAACGTCCTGAATGTCAATGCCAATAACATAAGCGCCAGAATTTCTATCCGACTTCGTTCTTTTTACGGCTACTTGCGTCCAGCCGCCCGGCGCGCATCCCAGGTCAACAACACATTGTCCGGGCTTTAAAAGTTTGTATTTATCGTTAATCTCAATAAGTTTATATGCCGCCCGTGAACGATAGCCTTCCTTCTGAGCCTGCGCGACATAGGGATCATTTAGCTGTCGCTCAAGCCAGCGCGTAGAAGAGATTTTGCGCCCTTTTGCTGTTTTAACTTTTGTTCTAAGCCGTCCGTCACGTCCAGATTTTGGCATTATGACGCTCCTCTGGCTTTTCTTGCACGCCGCATTTTTTGGCGTCTACGGGTTTTCCTTATCAGTCTGAGAAGAATACCCTCGCGGATTCCTCTATCAGCGATTTTAAGATTTTCCAGAGGCCAAGCTCTGATAATCGCCTCTAGCACGGCACACCCTGAAAGCACCAAATCGGCTCTTTCCTTACCAATACAGTTATTATTCTGCCGTTCTTCATGGGACATGTTCATTAAGGATTGAATAACGGCAACAACTTCTTCACGCTTCATAACCGTACCATCAACAATATTGCGGTTGTATTTTTTTATTCCCTTGTGAATGGCAGCAAGCGTGGTGACTGTGCCGGATGTCCCGATAAGTTGAATGTCGTTCAAATTATCGGCATGGAATGTCTGTTTCTCAGCAAAAGCGCGTATTGTTTTCTCAGCTTCATCTCTGATTTGTGTATAAATCTCCTGCGACATATTTTTGCCATCATATTTTTCAGATAGACGAACCACGCCCAATGGTAGGGAAATCATATCCTGAAGTTCATATCGTCCTTTTTTCAAAGATAAACACGTTATTTCTGTACTCCCTCCACCAATATCAAACACGATAGCATGTGGAAATTGCCTGTCGAAGAGAGCGCCACATCCAATCGCAGCAAGTTCCGCTTCGTCTTTACCGTCGATAATTTCAAAGCGCAAACGTGTCGATTTTTCTATCTGATTAATAAAGGCCTGGCCATTTTCTGCTCTACGGCAAGCTTCTGTGGCGACGCAACGCATCCATCGAACACGATGACGACGAATTTTCGTTGCACATACACGTAAAGCGTCAATCGTGCGTTGCATGGCGTCGGCGGACAAATTGTTGGAGCTTTCCAACCCCTCACCCAGACGCACAATACGCGAAAAAGAGTCGATGACCTTAAAACTATTTCCTTGTGGCTCGACGATTAACAATCGGCAATTATTTGTGCCAAGGTCAATCGCAGCATAGGTTTCTCGAGACTTAGATTTGTGGGGGTTTTTACGGGATTTATGAGGGTATTTGTTTTTTTCGGACGAAGTTTGCTCTTGCCCGCTACTTTGATTATCACCTGATTTAACCCTTAAATAACTGTCAATCTCTAGATTAACACCTGTATCAAGCTTATCATCAGTATGCATTTGCGGGCGTACATCGCTGTCAGGCGATATATTTGCCGGTATAGTCGAACTAACATACCCATTTTGGGCGTCTTTTTCAGCCATAATAGCTTTCCGTAATTATTAGCCACTCAAGTGGATCGAACTGAATCGTTACTCAGATAATAGACATGAAAAGCCAAATTTGGGTAGCGCAATTTGCCAATTTTGCAGAATTTATCGAAAAAACCTTTTAGTTGCTTAAAAATAAATAAAATGTATTTTATTCAGTGAACCTTTTGCAAAGAACATCCGTAAAGGTTTAGGATGAAGTATTTTGCTTACATAATTGCTTACATAGACAAAATTCCAGTGATGAGACCGTTGCCGGAAACCGTCAAGCTGTCAGTTATCGCAAGTGTCGGCGTTTTTGTGTGGCTGATAAGTGGATTTCTTGTACCATCCGGTCCAGCTTTAGAAGTCCCCTCAAGTATTTCAGAAAAAAGCAATAATGCAGAAACCGTTAAAGTTGTCTCCAAAGAAATATTTGCCGAAGATTTTAATGAAATTCTTTCTATCCGCGGTTATACCAAGGCTAAAAGAAGTGTGAGCATTGCCTCCGAGACGTCGGGCATTATTGATGCCCTCCCTGTTAAAGAAGGTCAAAAAGTCAAAAAGAACGAGCTAATTTGCAAAATCCGCGTTGGTGCTCGTGAGGCTAAACTCGCTGAAGCCGAAGCGCTTATGCGCGCCAAAGAAATAGACTTCAAAGCCGCCGAAAAATTAGTTGAAAAAGGTCACTTTTCTTTAAGCCGTGCTGCGGCGGCGCAAGCCGCCTTTGACACAGCAAAAGCTCTTGTTGCTCAACGTCAGATCGAGCTAGAACGTACAATGATACGTGCGCCATTTGATGGTGTTCTGGATGTTAGGCATGTCGAATTAGGTGACTTTATAACAATAGGACAACCTTGCGGCACAGTAATTGACAAAAACCCTCTCAAAGTCGTCACTCAAGTTTCTGAAAAACAAGTCAGTTCTCTAAAAACCGGCGCGCAAGGAAAGGCGACATTGGCTACAGGAGAAGTCGTTGAAGGCGTTATTAGCTATCTCGCTGAAAAAGCCGATCCAGTAACCCGCACTTTTCGCATGGAAGTTGAAGTAGATAATTCCGATTATTTGTTACGAGATGGCGTCAGCACCAATCTTGAGGTGGAAGCCGGCATTACTGAAGCCTATTTGCTTCCGCATGGAATTATTACTTTAGATACCTCCGGTGATGTGGGTGTGATGACCGTTGAGAATAATCTTGCCCGTTTCCACCCAATCACAATTTTATCTGACGGGCCAGAGGGTGTCTGGATAAAAGGACTAAATGGCCCCCAAAAGTTTATTACTGTTGGGCAGGAATTCGTCATTGACGGTCAACCTCTCAAGGTAACAGAAACCAGAGTTTCAAAGGATAACGCCTCTACTGGTGAGGCATTAGTCCAATAATGTACAATATTGTGTTATCCGCTATTGAGCGCGGAAGAGCCGTCGTTTTTCTGATGGGCGTAATTCTGCTGTCTGGCATAGCTGTTCTCATTAACATCCCCAAAGAGGCTGAACCTGATATTCCAATTCCATATATTTATGTATCAGTAATTCATCCGGGTATCTCGCCTGAGGATGCGGAAAGGCTCATTGTCCGTCCGCTGGAAAAAGAACTGATGCTGGCTGAGGGACTTGATGAAGTCCTTGGATTTGGCGGACAAAATTACGGCGCTGTCATCGTTAAATATGATGTTGACGTAGATGTCGATGAGGCCTTACTGGAAACGACTCGCCTGGTAGATCTGGTTAAACCAAAATTCCCGAAGGAGAGTGAAGAACCTTTAATTAAAGAAGTCAACGTAACGGCTTTCCCAGCTCTTTTCGTTGCCTTGTCCGGGAAGGTCAGTGAGCGCGAACTTATCCGGCGGGCAAAAACTCTTAAAAATGAATTAGAAAACCTACCCAATGTTCTGGGCGCCGAAATTATGGGCGACAGGGAAGAGCAGCTTGAAGTGACCATAAATCCGGCACGTATGGAGGCGTATCAGATTTCGCATAATGATTTATATGCGATTATCGCCAATAACAATCGTGTCATTCCAGCTGGGCAAATGGATACTGGCCTTGGAAGATTCACAATTTCTGTGCCGGGTTTATTTGAAACCGCTGAAGATGTTTTCAAACTCCCCGTAAAAGTAAGAGGGGATGCGGTTGTTACCCTCTCTGATATTGCAGAAATCAGGCGGACATATAAAGACCAACAAACCAGGACATTTTATAATGGCGATCCAGCATTAATTTTAAAGGTTAAACGCAAAACGGGTACCAATGTTTTGGAAATGACTGATCAAGTCAGGGAAAGAACAATAGAATATACTGCTAATTGGCCAGAAAATATTTATGTGAATTTTAGCTTTGATCAGTCTTCTCATGTATTCAATATGATTAGCTCCCTTCAAAGTTCAATTGCCAATGCGATTGTGCTGGTGATGCTCATCGTTATCGGCGCACTGGGATTTCGTTCGGCGATGATGGTTGGCATCGCAATCCCAACAAGTTTTATGATGAGTTTTGTTCTGCTAAGCCTTTTCGGTAACTCACTTAATATGATGGTGATGTTTTCACTCATCCTTTGTGTCGGGATTCTGGTCGATAGTTCTATTGTAATTGTTGAATATGCCGATAGAAAAATGGCAGAGGGGCTAGATCGCAAGCAAGCTTATGCGCGGTCAGCCGAACGGATGTTTTTCCCAATATTATCATCAACGGCCACAACACTGGCAGCCTTCACCCCTCTGTTATTTTGGCCTGGTGTGTCAGGTGAGTTTATGAGCTACCTGCCTCGCACGCTTATTTTTGTTTTAACCTCATCATTGGTTATGGCGCTTTTCTTCCTACCAGCTATAGGTGGCCTTTACGGTAAAACTGAACAAGCAGGCGACAGGACGCTTACAGCTTTATCAGCGGCCAACCCTGATTTTATCATTGATGAAACAACCTTGACGGGAAGATATCTTAGGATTTTAGAACGGCTGATGGTGAATCCGCTTCGAACTTTTGTAGCACTAATGCTGATTTTCGCATCCATTATAATAACTTACAGATTTTTCGAAAAAGACACGCTGTATTTTGCTGAGATTGAACCCAGACAGGCAATTGTTCTGGTGCGTGCAAGAGGTAATCTATCTCTCGATGACACAGAAAAACTTACGCGCTCTGTTGAAAAAGAAGTCATGCAGATAAAAGGGATACAAGCCGCGCTTACACAATTCGGGCCTAACATCGCTTATGGTGGCTCCGGGAATAACGAAAATCCGACAGATCTTATTGGATCAATTTTTATTGAATTTCAGCATTTCACAGTTCGCGAAAGCTCAAAAAAAATAATCCAAAAAATTAAAGATCGAACTAAAGATTTCCCTGGCATCATTGTGGAAATTCGTGAGCAAGAAGACGGCCCTCCCATTGGGAAAGATATCCAACTTGAAATCAGATCGAATAATTATGAAGGATTGGTTGATATTGCCGAAAAGGCCAATGCCAAATTCAAAAGCTTTGATGAACTGCTCACCGATGTTGAAGACAATCGTTCATCACCCGGAATTGAATGGAAGATTAAAGTTGACCGCGAAAAAGCGGGGCTTTTTGGGGCGGACATATCCACTGTTGGCGCCATGGTTCAAATGATTACCAATGGTGTGGAACTTGGGACTTACAGACCAATTGATGCTGATGATGAAGTAGAAATTCGTATTCGCTATCCCGAAGAATATCGGGACATTAAAAATATGGATAGCTTACGCGTTAATACACCTCTAGGAAGTGTGCCAATCAGTAATTTTGTTAGCCGTACAGCCGACCAACGCAAAATCCAAATCGACAGGACAGATGGTTATCGCCAAATTACTGTAAAAGCCAATGTTCTAATTAACCCTGTCACAAATGAGAAATATCCTATTGCTGAGGCCATGTCGGAAATCCAGCAATGGCTTGATGAAGAAAATTTCGGGCCTGAATACCTTTTCCGTTTTCGTGGTAGTAGCGAGGAAGAGGAAGCCGCTGCCGGCTTTCTCGGAAATGCCATGTTGGGCGGTTTAGCCTTGATGTTTATTATCCTACTTCTTCAGTTTAACAGCTTCTACTATGCCATCTTAACCCTGACGACAGTGGCCTCATCTAGCATTGGCGTCCTCATCGGACTAATGGCGACTGGAGAACAATTTATTGTAGTTTTCTCTGGTGTCGGGATTGTCGCTCTTGCAGGCATTGTCGTGAATAATTCGATTGTTTTGATTGATACGCATCAACGGCTAGAAAAATCTGGTATAGAATTAAAAGAGGCTGTCTTACGCGCTGCCGGACAAAGAATTCGCCCTATTCTCATCACAACTGGCACGACAATTATCGGCTTGCTCCCCATGGCAATGGGAACCAGTATTAATATTTTCACCCGCTCTATCGAATTAAATAATCCGATTTCGGCATGGTGGACAAATATGTCGATTTCTATTGTTTTTGGTCTCGGCTTTTCAACCGTGTTGACGCTGATAACAATTCCGGTTTTGATTATGTTGCCGGATTATCTCCGCAAGGAGGTTTTTCCAAAATTTAAACAGCAATATGCCGTGCTTAGAAATGGATAAAAATTATTATAAAGTGCGTTCCATCTGACGATATTTATAGATAGCAACGGGAATACTCAGCAAATACGCAGCACATAAAATAAGTATCATAATCCAAGGAAAAGTAGACAATGCTCCGGCTATGAGTACGAATGTAAGAAAAATAGAAATCAAATAAACGCGTGGTACTTTAAATTTGAGATGCTTAAGCGAAAAGGTTGGAATACTGCTGACCATCAGCAAAGAAAGGATGACAACCAAACAAGCAATAGACATCAAAAAGGAAGACATATCAAACCCTAAAAAGGATAAATAAAGGGGTGAAAGAACCATAATTCCAGCTACAGGAGATGGAACACCCACAAAGAAGTTTTGAGTCCAAATCGGCATGGTTTCACCATCATCAGATGAAAGATCGTCTTGAAGAACATTAAATTTCGCCAAACGCAGAGCCGTACAAACCGTATATAAAATCACAACCAACCAGCCTAGTCGTTCTATCTCATTAAGTTGCCAGAAATAAATCATCATAATCGGCGCAATACCGAAATTAAAAAAATCTGCGAGAGAGTCGAGTTGCCCACCAATTTTGCTCTCTGCCTTGAGCGCACGCGCAACGCGCCCGTCAATCGCATCAAGCAAAGCAGCAAGGAAAATAAATTCAACCGCCAATTCATAACGCCCCTCAAGAGCGAAGCGGAACGAATTTAGTCCTGCGCAAAGTGCCAGAGTGGTGATGATGCTGGGAACAAGGGTTCTGAAATAAACAAAATTCCTCTGTTTCCCCCCCTTTTGTTTATTTGGCTTAACTTTAGGGTTTTGGCTTGTTTGTGAGTTGGATTTTTTAATGACTCTATCAGCCTTATGGCTGCCCTTTATTGACTAAATTACTACCTATTAAACCCGAAACATTATATCGGATCTGCGACGCGTTGAATTTGGTTATCTTTGTCCGCTAAATCAGCCATAATTGTTTCACCACCGAGTACCTGCTGACCTACAGCAACTTTCGGCGCAATACCGTCCGGCAAATATATATCGACGCGACTACCAAATCGTATCAGGCCAAATCGTTCTCCAGTTTTGAGGCTTTCTCCTTCCTCTACCCAGCATAAAATGCGTCGTGCGACAAGACCGGCAATTTGAACGACTACCATTTCCTTACCGTCAGGGAGTTCCAATAAAAGTGACTGGCGTTCATTTTGATCGCTGGCCTTTTCCAGATCAGCGCTCAAAAACTTTCCCGTTCGATAAAGTGATTTTTTAATTTTCGCCGTATGTGGGACACGATTAATATGACAGTTAAACACATTCAAAAAAATTGAAATACGTGTCATAGGTGTTTCGCCAAGTTCAAGCTCCTGCGGTGGCACGGCCTCAGTTATCATATTTACAACGCCGTCTGCAGGACTGACGACTAGCCCCTCCTGATTGGGAACATATCTCAGCGGGTCACGAAAGAAATAGGCGCAAAAAACGATGCCAATCACACCGAGCCAACCTAAAAAAGTTGAAACGAAAAACAGAGCGACCATTGCGACTGCAAAAATAAGAATAAATCTGTATCCCTCCGGATGTATCGGCAGTATCAGGGATAGGAAGTTATGCATTAAAAGCTCCTTCTTGTTCTGTAATTAATAATATCATGCTTTAACGTCACAGATTTGTCAGAATCATCATTAAGACTTGATAATATACTAAACTGAGGTTCTTTTATGACCAAGTCTGTTTGTGTTTTTTGTGGATCGAGAGATGGCAATTTGCCTGAATTTCAAGAGATTGCCAATGAACTAGGGCAATCACTTGCTAAAAAAGGCATTAATCTGGTTTATGGTGGCGGTCAAGTCGGACTAATGGGGCATCTGGCACGCGCTGCTCTGAAAGAAGGTGGGCATGTAACCGGCATTATCCCTGAATTCCTTAATAAACGTGAAATACGCTTCGACGAGATCTCTCAGGTGATTGAAACAAAAACCTTACGCGATAGAATCAAACAAATGGAACAACGTTCGGATGCATTTATTGTGTTACCAGGCGGGATAGGTACGCTTGATGAATTGATGCAGATGTTTACGATGAACCTTTTAAAGCAACAAAACAAACCAATTTACATCATAAATCTTAACGGCTTCTGGGATCCATTTTTCACCATGATGGATGCATTCGAAAATGCTGGATTTATCTATCCTGGCAGTCGGGACTTGCTAAAAGTCTGCGCCACTCTTGATGATGTTATGATGGAATTAGAAACTGAGACTTAATCAGTATTTGCCGGATTAGGCGAGACGCCTTCTTTCATCAACTTATAGACAATGCTGTCATGAAGCGCCTGAAAACTGGCTGCCACTATATTTTCCGACACCCCGACAGTACGCCATGATTGCCCTTCACCATCAGCACTTTCAATAAACACACGGGTCACCGCGCCAGTACCGGTATTAAGAATACGGACTTTAAAATCTACGAGACGCATATCCGCAAGATAGGGGGCGTATCGTCTTAAATCCCCTCGAATAGCCATATCTAGCGCATTAACTGGGCCATTACCTTCCCCGGTAGTGGTTACACTCTGACCGTCAATATTCAAACTAACTATCGCCGTCGCACGTGGTGCGGGGTTGGCTTCATCCCAAGCGACTTTTACCTCGTAATTCAGCACATTAAAATAAGTCGGTAAGGTTCCCAGCATTTCATGTGCCAATAATTCAAAAGACGCGCCGGCGCTGTCAAAACTATACCCTTCAAGTTCCTTATCTTTAATGCCGGAAAGAATCCGTTCAACGGCAGATTTATCCTCTCCGACAGAAATACCCGCAGCCTCAAGACGTGCCAAAATATTACTTCGTCCCGCCTGGTCGGAGACAAGAATAATACGCGCATTACCTACTTGTTCGGGGTCAACATGTTCATAAGTGGAGGGGTCTTTCATCACTGCAGAAACATGAATCCCCCCTTTATGAGCAAAGGCATTATCTCCGACATAGGGAGCATGACGGTTTGGCGTACGATTAAGAATTTCATCCAGCAAGAGCGAGGTTTTTTTGAGTTTTTTCAAATGAGCGAGATTAATGCCGGTTTTATATTTATCGGCATAACCTGGCTTTAAAAGCAAGCTTGGAATGAGCGACACCATATTCGCATTACCGCAACGTTCACCAAGCCCGTTAAGTGTACCCTGTACTTGTCGAACGCCGGCATCAATGGCAGCAAGAGAATTGGAAACTGCGTTTTCGGTATCATTGTGAGCATGGATGCCCAGCCTATCACCTTGGAAACGAGCCGAAAGCGCTGTGACAATATCATAAACATCGCCCGGCAATGTGCCACCATTTGTATCGCATAGCACTGCCCAGCGTGCGCCAGCTTCAAGTGCTGTTTCAATGCAAGACAACGCATAGTCAGGATTGGCCTTATACCCATCAAAAAAATGCTCACAATCAATCATGGCTTCTTTTTCATGTTCAACAATGGCTTTCACACTCTCAGAAATACATTCAAGGTTTTCTTCAAGGCTTATCTTGAGCGCGACATCAACATGATAATCCCAGCTTTTCGCTACCAGACAAACAGCCTGCGCTTCAGCACCCAAGATTTGCGCTAACCCCGGATCATTAGCCGCCGACCTTCCTGCTCGCTTTGTCATGCCGAAGGCAGTCATCTTTGCATGAGAAAAATCATGGGACTTAGAGAAAAAATTTGTATCGGTCGGGTTGGCACCGGGATAGCCGCCCTCAACATAATCCAGACCTAACTCATCGAGTGTTTTGGCAATGGTTATTTTATCATCAACAGAAAAATCAACGCCAGCCGTCTGTTGCCCGTCCCTTAAAGTTGTGTCAAATAAGTAGAGCCTCTCAAGGCTGTCGTTTTCACTCATTGTCTCAATTATTATCCCTTGAGACGATTCTTGACATGCGTCGGGCCGATAAGCAACAGCAGGTTTTGCATTTCGGGTCCGTGGGACTGACCGGTAAGCGCTTTACGAAGGGGCATAAAAAGTTCTTTACCTTTTCGGCCTGTCGATTGCTTAAGCTTCGTCGTCCATTGTGACCAACTTGTTTCATCCCATGGCTCATCGGGTAAACAGTCCAAAGCCGTTTCGAGATAAGCACTGTCTCCAGCGTCGATTACACTTTCCACGGGGCCTTGAATGATTTGCCAGAGCGCCAGAGCATCCTCAAGCTTGTCGATATTCCCCCTCACGGTCTCCCAAAACAATGCGCCAGTTTGCATGTCATCACACTGAATACCCAAAGATAACAATCTATCAGCCACTTTTTCATAGGGCAGGCTTTGTAGTAATTTAACATTCAATCTTTGCAATTCCGCTGGGTCGAAGCGCGCGGGGGCTCTACCTAGGCGCGTCAAATCAAAACCAGCAACAATCGCATCCATTTCAGCATGCGCTTCCACCGGGTCAGGTGTGCCGAGTCTCGCAATCAGACTGTTTATCGACATCGGGTCAACACCCCCTTCTCTCAATGACTCAAGCGATAACGACCCAAGTCGTTTTGACAATGCACTCCCGTCAGCCATAACCAGTAGCGGGTGATGAGCAAAAACAGGAATATCAACACCTTCTCCAGCAAGGGCGGTGATCAATTCGATTTGAGCCGCAGAATTTGTTACATGGTCTTCACCGCGAATAATATGCGTTATGTTGAAATCAAGGTCATCCACCGCACTAGGCAAAGTATAGAGATATGTGCCGTCAGCGCGAACAAGCACCGGATCAGAAAGGCTGGAGGTGTCCACAAGCTGTTCGCCACGTACCAAATCCTGCCAACTCACTTTATTGCCGGATAATTTAAAACGCCAATGCGGCGTTCGACCCTCGGACTCAAGTTTGGCTTTATCTTCATCACTTAGCTCCAGAGCAGCGCGGTCATAAACCGGGGGTTTACCTCTGGCGCGTTGGCGCTTGCGTTTCAGGTCGAGTTCATCGGGCGTTTCATAACAAGCATAAACTAACCCCATCTCTTTTAGCTTATTAAAAGCTGCATCATAGGCATCAAAACGATCAGATTGTTTTGCAGTTAAATCATACGGCAAACCGAGCCATGTCAAATCGTCAATAATACCTTGCGCGAAAGCCTCAGTGGATCTTTCAGAGTCAGTATCATCTAAACGCAGCATAAATTGCCCATCACTGGCTTTGGCAAAGAGCGCGCAGAACAATGCGGTTCGGGCATTGCCGACATGTAGGCGACCAGTCGGGCTTGGCGCAAAGCGGGTAATAATTGACATTTTTGTACCTTTCTTCAGCCCTTAAGGCGTGCGTTTCTAAAACCGTTCGTAATAGGATAACGACGGTCACGCCCAAAATTTCGATGTCCTATTTTGACACCAGGCGCCGCCTGACGCCGCTTATATTCAGAGATGTATAACAAATGCTCTATGCGTTTCACAGTATCAGGGTCATGACCTCTAGAAACAATCTCGTCAAAACCAAGCTCCTCTTCTACAAGCCCTGACAAAATATCATCCAGCGCGTCGTAAGGTGGCAAACTATCTTCGTCTTTCTGGTTATCGCGCAATTCAGCCGTTGGCGGTTTTTCGATAATGGAAACCGGAATGACTTTGCCCTTTTGCCCCAAAGCGCCGACAGGAAAATGTGAATTGCGCCATGCTGCAAGCGCGAAAATTTCGGTCTTATAAATATCTTTGATCGGATTAAAACCACCATTCATGTCGCCGTAAAGCGTCGCATAGCCAACTGACACTTCGGACTTATTGCCCGTCGTCACCACCATCGAACCAAATTTATTTGATAGAGCCATCAGCAATGTACCGCGCAACCGTGACTGGATATTTTCTTCCGTAATATCATTCGGCAAATCGCCGAATAGCGACGATAAAGAACCCTCAAGAACACCGACGCTATCTTCAATAGAAACTTCATCTAGTTTCACTCCGAGTAAGTCAGCACATTCTTTTGCGTCATCAAGACTTTCCTGAGAGGTAAATTTGGAAGGTAACATTATACAATGCACTTGCTCTGGCCCCAAAGCATCAGCCGCCAATGCCGCACAAATTGCACTATCTATTCCGCCAGATAAACCTAGTAAGACACTCGGAAATCCGTTTTTACGCACATAATCGCGTAAACCCAGCATCGCCGCTTGATAGGTTGCAGCCAACCCCTTTTCCAATAGAGCCTTATCGTCACTTAAGCATGTGGCTGTACCCTGAGTTAAAGACCAAGTGGTGTGAACAATGTTTTCTTGCCAGGCTGGTAATTGAATTTGGACTTCACCTGCCGACGACATCACAAAACTTGCGCCGTCAAAGACCAACTCATCCTGCCCCCCAAGCTGGTTAACATAAACCAATGGCAAATCGGTAGCGCGGCATCGTTCTATCGCATGCGCCAAACGTCTCTCTTGTTTGCCGGTTTCATAAGGTGAACCATTTGGAGATACTAGAATTTGCGCCCCACATGATTTTAAATGCGAACACACATCTTCGAACCAAATATCTTCACAAATCGGTAAGCCAATTTTCAAATCACCCGCAGATGTAGAAACGGTGACGGGATCAGGAAATAATCCGGTGAGAAAAAGTCGTTTTTCATCAAAAACTGAATAATTTGGCAAATGCACTTTATGTCGGATATGACTGCGCCCACCTTCTGCCACCATGACGCTGTTATAAAGCGCGCCATCTTCTACAAAAGGTAACCCGAAAATATATGCCGGCCCCCCATCTGCTGTTTCAGCAACTAACTGTTCAGCAACATCCATTATATGACGCACAAATGCTTGTTTCATCACCAAATCTTCAGGTGGATAACCACACAAAAATAACTCACTGGAAACAACAAAATCAGAACCAACTTTGATAGCTTCAGCGCGTGCTGCACGCAATAAACCCGCATTGCCGGAGACATCTCCGACCTTGGGATTAAGTTGTGCCAGCGATATGGTTATTTTTTCTTCCATAGCAGGTATTTAGCGTTAGTCACGGCTGAGAACAAGTCCAACCTCCTTCCCCTTGAATTTTGTCTGAAAAGCTGACAAAAGAAAGTTGAAAATGGAATAACTTTAATAGGTTAGTGCCATCTTAAATTAATGAGGTTTACAAAATGAGCTGGTCACCAGACAGTTGGCGCAAAAAGCCTGTGAAGCAAGTGCCAACTTATAATGATGAAAAAGCATTGAAAGAAGTGGAGGAACGCCTGGCCGGTTTTCCACCATTAGTTTTTGCCGGTGAAGCAAGGAATTTGAAGAGCCAGTTAGCAAATGTGTGCAATGGCGATGCGTTTTTATTACAAGGTGGTGATTGTGCTGAAAGTTTTGTCGAACATCAGGCAGATTATATTCGTGACACATTCCGTGTGATGCTTCAAATGGCCGTGGTGCTGACATTTGGCACCAAACTTCCAGTTGTTAAAGTCGGACGAATGGCCGGTCAGTTTGCCAAACCGCGCTCTGAAGATATAGAAGTTCAGGATGGTGTCGAATTGCCAAGCTACCGTGGTGATATCATTAACGGAATTGAATTCACAGCAGAAGCTCGCTTTCCAGACCCGACCAGACAGATATCTGCTTACAGACAATCTGCTTCGACACTCAACCTGCTCCGCGCCTTTGCCAAGGGCGGCTACGCAGATTTGAATGAAGTACACCGTTGGAACCTTGGGTTTGTCGCTGAAAGCCCACAAGGCGAACGCTATCAGGAAATCGCCGATCAGATTGATGCTGCGATGAGCTTTATGAATGCCTGTGGTATTAACAGCCTGACCGCACCGCAAATGAGCATGGTTGACTTCTACACCAGCCATGAGGCGCTTTTACTTGTCTATGAACAAGCCCTCACCCGTTTAGATAGCACAAGTGGTGATTTCTATGACACCTCTGCTCATATGCTTTGGATTGGAGACCGGACGCGCCAGCCTGACGGCGCGCATGTTGAATTTTTATCCGGCATCAAAAACCCTATTGGTTTGAAATGCGGCCCAAGTCTCAATCCAGAAGAGTTAATCGTACTACTTGATAAACTCAACCCAGAAAATGAAGCAGGTCGGATCACGCTTATTTCAAGATTTGGTCATGATAAGGTTGAAGATCATCTCCCAGCTCTTATTAGAAAAGTTAAAGCTGAAGGCCGTAAAGTCGTCTGGTCTTGCGACCCGATGCATGGAAATACGATTAAGGCTTCGAATGGCTATAAGACACGCCCTGTCGATCGTATTTTAACGGAAGTAGAGCAGTTTATCGGTGTGCACCAGGCAGAAGGTACGCATCCTGGCGGTGTCCACTTTGAAATGACAGGTCAAAATGTGACTGAATGTTTAGGCGGCGCACAAGCCATCACAGAAGCAGATTTGTCCAGCCGTTATCACACGCATTGCGACCCGCGACTGAACGGTTCACAAGCTCTCGAATTGGCTTTCCTCATCAGTGAGAAACTGAAACGCCACCACGAAGAAAACACCAAAGTCGCTTAATTAAGAAACGTAACTTTCTTTTTTAACTTACAGGTTGTTTCATTGTTACAATCTCTTCTGCAGCTGTTGGATGCACTGCGACGGTCGCATCAAATTGCGACTTGGTAGCGCCCATTTTTACTGCAATACCAAAAGCTTGAATCATTTCTCCACTATCAGGGCCAACAATATGAAGGCCGAGAACTTTTTCAGTCCTGCGGTCGACAATCAGCTTCATCAGTGTTTTTTCATCGCGGCCAGATAATGTGTGTTTCATTGGGCGGAACACTGATTTGTAGATATCAATCTCAAGCATCTCATCGCGTGCTTCTTCTTCGGTCATACCGACAGTCCCTACGGGCGGCTGAGAGAAAACGGCTGTAGGGATATTTGAATAATCAACAGCAAGCGGGTTGTTGTTGAAGATTGTTTCAGCAAAAGCCGCCCCTTCCCTAATCGCGACAGGCGTCAGTTGGCTTCGGTCAGTCACATCACCAACAGCATAAATATTTTCGACTGAGGTTTGGGAATAAGCATCAACTTTAATTTCCCCTTTTGCGCCGAGTTCAACGCCAACAACATCCAGCCCTAATCCTTGGACATATGGAATCCGACCCGTCGCATACATAACACATGATGTTTTCCTTTTCGTACCGTCCTTTAAGGTGATCTCAAAACCATCATCATTTTTTTGAATAGAGGTCACATCATTCTCGGTTTGAACATCAACGCCTTTTTTAATCATTTCTTCTTGAACATGGGTGCGAATATCGCCATCAAAGCCGCGCAATATCTCCTCGCCACGATAAACAAGCATAACATCCGAACCTAGCCCATTGAAGATACCGGCAAATTCAACAGCAATATATCCACCGCCGACAATCGTGATATCGGAAGGAAAATCCTCAAGATGAAAAGCGTCGTTGGAACTAATGGCATGTTCAATCCCCTCAATATGGGGCATGAAGGGTGTGGCGCCTGTAGCTACCAAGATATAATTTGCAGTGATTTCACGTCCATCCACCAAGATTGTGTGTGCATCCTTGAAAACAGCCCTACCGTTTAATATTTCCACGCCAGAAGCTTCCAAATTTCGCATGTAAATTTTATTTAAGCGATCAATTTCAGTGTCTTTATTAGCAATGAGCGTAGGCCAGTCAAAAGAGCGTGAACCTACCTCCCAACCAAAACCGACGGAATCTTCAAATTCTTCGGCAAAATGACTAGCGTAAACAAAAAGCTTTTTAGGTACACAACCTCTAATGACGCAAGTACCCCCGACACGGTATTCCTCAGCAATGGCGACTTTGGCACCATGGGATGCACTCATGCGTGCTGCCCGAACGCCACCACTTCCAGCCCCAATCACAAACAGGTCATAATCAAAACTCATATCTCACCAAACTCTTTTAAGCCGGTATCAGATGCTATTATTGCGCCGGTCGCTAGACCGAGAAAAAGACCATGCTCAACAACACCGGGCACATTGAGCAAAGCCTCAGATAGAGAAGACGCATCCTCAATATGCCCTAAAGCACAGTCATAAATATAATGACCGCCATCGGTCATGATTGGATTATCATCACCACGCAAAGTTACATCGCCGGACAAGCCATTGGTGCTAATTGCTTCGCAAATCATCTGTGCTGTTGTTTCATGTGCAAAAGGGTTAACTTCCACAGGCAAGGGGAAGGCGCCAAGACGTTCAGTTAGCTTGCTTTCATCTGCAATAACAATCATCCGGGTTGAGGCCGCAGCTACAATTTTCTCTCTAAGCAATGCCGCCCCGCCTCCCTTGATAAGCGTCAGACCTGCATCCATTTCATCTGCACCATCCACAGTCAAATCTAGCCCGCCGAGTTCATCAAGGTTTGAAAGTGGGATATTTAAACCTTCAGCTTGCTTACGCGTTTCTTCGGAGGTCGGCACACATTTTACATCTAACCCTGCCGCACATTTTTCACCAAGACCGGCAACAAAATGCTTAGCCGTAGACCCAGTGCCAAGGCCTAGCCTCATGCCAGAGACAACAAGCTCCAAAGCGCGAAGGGCCGCCTGTTTTTTTAAGTCATCGCTCTTAGACATCTTTATTAAACTGTTCTTTTCTGATCATTTCCCATGCACTGTTAATAATCGCCATTCGGTCATTCGCCAAGTGCAGAATCTCCACTGGTACACCACGGGCTTGCAACTGATCAGGATGGTTTTCGCGCGAGGCCTTTAACCACGCTGATCGCGCGGCATCAAAAGAAGCGTTTGGGTCAATACCAAGAACGGCAAATGGATCAAAAACATTAGGATTATGTCTGGCATGAATACGCGAAAAGTCTGCCTCGCTAAGAGCAAAATTTTCTGCCACGCGCCTAAGGAATACTTCTTCTGCATGATTGAGTGTGCCATCCGCATAGGCAATATAAAAAAGCGCATCTAAAACATCTTCACAAACTTTAGGGCGGTCAGCAAATATTTCAGCCACCTGACGCGCATAAGCTTCGAAACCAGCAATATCTTCTTGAGCCAACTTATAGACGCGAGCAACATTGCGTTGCTCACCTTCAGGAACACGGCAAATGCGGTAAAAAGCATCCACTTCAACAGGGGAAACAATACCATCTGCCTTTGCCATTTTGGCCGATAAAGCAATGAGCGCGATTGTGAAAGCAACCTCTTTATCCAGCTCACGGTCAAAGGCATAATGACCGGCAACAGTACCAGCCACAGCCCCTAAAGGACCGCCAAAATAAGCCCCAACAACAGCACCCGCAAATTTTCCCCATATCGACATGACAGAAGATTATCAGCTTTCGTAAGATGAGTCAGGCATAAGACCTTGAGGTTCAGGATTTATAAGAAAGTATCGGCGCCATCCACTTTTCACAGATTTCGAGCGTCATGCCTTTTCTCTCGGCATAATCAACAACTTGATCGCTGTTTATTTTACCAACTCCAAAATAAGCACTATCAGGGTGACTGAAATAAAGCCCAGATACAGAAGCCCCGGGCCACATAGCAAAGCTTTCCGTCAGCGATAGCCCGATAGCAGTCTCGGCATCCAGCAACTTAAATAAAGTGCCCTTCTCGGTATGATCTGGCTGCGCCGGATAACCCGGAGCCGGTCGAATACCCTTAAACTCTTCATTAATAAGTGCATCATTATCTAACGCCTCGTCAGGTTCATACCCCCAAAATTCTGTACGCACCAGCTGATGCATGCGTTCGGCAAACGCTTCCGCCAACCTATCTGCAAGAGCTTTCGACATGATGGAGCTATAATCATCTCCATCTGCTTCAAATTTTTTAGCGACCTCGTCTTCACCATGGCCTGACGTAACAGCAAAGCCGCCAATATAATCCGGCTTGCCGCCGATTGGCTGGATATAATCCGCCAGAGCAAAATTCGGACGATTATTTGTACGCAGCATTTGTTGACGTAAAGTATGCAACCTTGCCAATTCAGCGTTTCGGGTATCATCTTCATAGACGATGATGTCATCGCCGTCACGTGCCGCAGGCCAAAAACCGATTACAGCCTTTGCCGTTACCCATTTCTCTTCGACCATTTTATCGAGCATATCATTAGCATCTTTAAAGAGATTTTTTGCCGCTTCCCCAACAACATTATCCGACAATATGGCAGGATAACGCCCGTGTAAGTCCCAACTTTGGAAGAAAGGCGTCCAATCAATATAGTCGCGCAATTCAGCTAGATTATAATCCTCAAACACCTTCGTCCCAAGAAATGACGGTTTGACTGGCTTCACATCATCGTTCTTAAAGGCATTCTCCCGTGCCTGCTCAATCGGACAACGTTTATCTTCATTACGTCCGCGCGCATGGTTCTCTGCCATTTTCTCATAATCAGACCGAATTTCCTTGCGATAATCTTCTGCAGTTTCGTCTGACAAAAGACGGCTGGCAACACCTACTGCGCGGCTGGCATCAGTCACATAAACGGTCTGCCCACGTTCATAATTTGGATTTATCTTCACGGCTGTATGGATTTTTGAGGTCGTCGCGCCACCAATCAATAGTGGAATATTGAGACCACGACGCTCCATCTCAGAAGCGACATGGCACATCTCGTCAAGGCTAGGCGTGATCAAGCCAGAGAGACCGATAATATCAACCTTTTCCTCAACAGCGCGATCGATAATATCATTTGCAGGTACCATGACCCCCATGTCTATGACATCAAAATTATTACACTGCAAAACGACACCCACAATATTCTTGCCGATATCATGGACATCGCCCTTAACCGTAGCCATCAAAACCTTACCCTTGCTGGAAGATTGAATATTTGCGCCAGATTTTTGAGCCTCTTCTTTTTCCATATCCATAAAGGGTTCAAGATAAGCCACAGCTTTTTTCATCACACGGGCAGATTTGACCACTTGAGGCAAAAACATCTTACCGTCACCAAACAAATCCCCAACCCTATTCATGCCATCCATTAACGGGCCTTCAATCACATTAAGCGGACGGTCATAACTTTGGCGGGCAAGCTCAGTGTCTTCCTCAATATAATCACCAATGCCGTTAACGAGGGCATGCATCAGCCTGTCCGGGACAGATGTCTCACGCCAACTTAGATCGGCTTCTTGCTTGGCGCCGCCTTGACCAAGATACTCTTCGGCGATTTTCAATAGGTTATCGGTAGCGTTATCATTCGCATTGAGCAACACATCCTCAACTGCGGCTTTTAATTTTGCATCAATGTCTTCGTAAATTGCGAGCTGACCTGCATTCACAATCCCCATATCCATCCCAGAATGAATAGCATGGTAGAGAAAAGCTGAATGCATTGCCTCGCGAACAGCATCGTTGCCACGGAACGAAAAGGATATATTTGACACCCCTCCCGAAACATGTGCTCCGGGAAGCTCAGTACGGATCCTCTTAGTAGCTTCGATAAAATCAACCGCATAATTATTATGCTCTTCGATGCCAGTGGCGACAGCAAAGATGTTCGGGTCAAAAATAATATCTTCAGGAGGGAAGCCAACTTCATCTACCAGCAATCGGTAAGAACGCGCACAAATTTCAAATTTCCTATCAGCCGTATCAGCCTGCCCCTGCTCATCAAAGGCCATGACAATAACGGCGGCCCCATAGCGCAAACACAGTTTTGCGTGACTCAAAAACTCCTCTTCACCTTCTTTAAGCGAAATAGAATTCACAACAGCCTTGCCCTGAACGCATTTCAAGCCAGCCTCAATAACTGACCATTTGGAACTATCAATCATAATTGGCACACGTGCGATATCAGGTTCGGTTGCCGCAAGGTTCAAGAATTTGGTCATAGCCGCTTCACTGTCGAGCATGCCTTCATCCATATTCACATCAATAATCTGAGCGCCATTCTCAACCTGTTGACGCGCCACTTCTAAAGCCGTTTCATAATCACCCTCAGTGATGAGTTTCCTAAACTTTGCTGAACCGGTGACATTTGTTCGCTCTCCAACATTCACAAAACGGATATCATCAGTCATGGTGAAAGGCTCCAGACCGGAGAGTCGCAGCCGCTTATCAATTTCTGGGATAGGCCGTGGTTTGTTTTGCGCTGCTGCAGCGGAAATCGCAGAGATATGGTCAGGTGTTGTCCCGCAACAACCACCTAAAATATTTACAAAACCCAACTCAGCGAATTCACCAACAATTTCAGCCATTTCTTCTGCAAGCTGATCATATTCACCAAATTCATTCGGCAAACCCGCATTGGGATAAATACAAATATTTGTGTCCGCAATACGCGAAAATTCAGCAACATAAGGGCGCATCTCTTCGGCACCTAAAGCGCAGTTTAGCCCGACAGCGAAAGGCCTAGAGTGTTTAATTGAATTCCAGAAAGCTTCCGTCGTCTGACCTGACAGAGTTCTACCAGAACGATCCGTAATACTACCTGATACCATCAAGGGCAATTCAACACCTGTCTCTTCAAATGCAATGTGAACAGCGTGAAGAGCCGCTTTTGCATTCAACGTGTCAAAAACTGTTTCAACGAGGATGATATCAGAGCCGCCTTCAATAAGTCCGCGCGTCGCTTCAACATAATTTTCAACCAATTCATCGTAATATATATTGCGCATACCGGGGTCATTTACATCCGGTGATATGGACGCCGTTCGGTTTGTCGGCCCAATAGCACCCGCCACATATCTCGGGCGGGATGGGTCAGTCGCCTCGAATTTATCACATGCTTGGCGCGCAAGTTTTGCACCCTCAAAATTCATTTCGTAGGCGTAGTCTTCTAGCGCGTAGTCAGCTTGCGCAATTCTGGTTGAAGAAAAAGTATTTGTTTCAATAATGTCGGAACCTGAGTCGAGATACACTTCATGAATCTCCCGTATCATATCCGGCTGGGTCAGAGACAGAAGATCGTTATTACCTTGGAGGTCCATATTAAATTGAGAAAAGCGGCTGCCACGATACATTGCTTCATCAGGCTTGTGACGTTGAATCATTGTCCCCATCGCCCCATCGAGGGTTAGGATACGCTTTTCAGTTAGACGCGGCAGTTCCGCAATTCTTTTTGCGCGATCCCAACTCATGAGTGACCTCCAACTTTTTCTAAACTTAGGGCATTACAAACGGCTTTTGTAACAGTTGCTTGATTGAGTGTGTAAAAATGTAAATTTTCAAAACCGCTTTTAATTAAATCTCGGCATTGATCTGTCGCGATTTCGATGGCGAGCGCGCGGCGACTTTCGAGATCTTCATCCAGCCCGTCGAATTTATTTTTCATCCACTCAGGCACAGATGCACCACAGGCTTCCGACATCCGCAACACACCTTTAAAATTTGTGGTTGGCATAATGCCTGGGATAACCGGAATGTTGATTTGGTTATCGACTAATAAGTCCCGAAAACGATAATATTTTTCAGTATCAAAAACAAATTGTGTAATAGCGCGCGTTGCACCCGCATCAATTTTTGCTTTCAGAAGGTCAATATCTGTTTGCATATTATCCGACTCGGGGTGCTTTTCAGGATAAGCGCTGACTGTAATATCAAAACCGCCACGCTTTGCTAGAGACTCGACCAATTCAACAGAGCCGCTATACCCATCTGGATGAGGACTAAAAGCTGCCATATCTGGCATATCGCCGCGTAGAGCAACGATATGCTTAACGCCTGCATGTGCGTAATCCTCAATCACCTCATCTACTTCAGATTTGGATGCCGCAACACAAGTGAGATGTGCAGCCGGCTTTAAATCCGTTTTTGTAACAATGTGCTTTACGCATTTATGCGTACGGTCGCGTGTCGATCCTCCAGCACCATAGGTAATTGACACGAAATCAGGCCCGATAACGGAGAGCTCATTAACAACATCCCAAAGTTTCGCTTCAGTCTCAGCAGATTTGGGCGGAAAAAATTCAAAAGACATAGAGGTCATATGCTTCTTTTCTGTTTTTTGCTTAATTGTTTGCTTTGTGTGTCTGGGTTTAAGACTGCAATATTACTTTTAACACCAGACCAAATGGTAACGGTGAGGCTGTCAGAGGGGCCCAATTTAGTCCCTCGCTTATCCAAATGGACATAGTCTTGTGACATAATGTCAACATCATCGAAAATTCTTAGTATTTCATCTTGGGAAAATCCGAGACGTCTATGTTCATGATGCTCGCGCAAAGTTTCTATTTCATGGGGCGCAAAATCAACAACCATAAGCAAACCATTTGGTGCAAGGATTCTAGCAGCCTCGGAAATTGCCGCAGCAGGGTCATCTAAAAAGTGCAGAAGCTGATGGATAATAATAAGATCAGCCGAGGCGCTTTGTAATGGAAGCAAAGTAACATCTCCAAGGCGAACCTGACAGTTTGTGAGAGACAATTCTTCAAGCCGCATACGCGCAAGAGCCAGCATCTCCGCATTTAAGTCAAAACCAACAGCTTTTGTTGCGCGCGGGCCAAACAATTCAAGCATACGTCCTGACCCGGTGCCAAAATCGACAAACTCGTTTATTTCCCTATCACCAAGCATTTTCAGCATTTTGGATTCGATTTGACTATCGGCGATATGAAGATTTCTTAGGGTTTCCCAGTTTTCTGCATTTGAAGAAAAATAATTTTGTGCTTTTTCCGAACGATTGGATTGCACCTGAAGAAAACGGTCATAATCACGTTGCAGAATTAAATCATCACCCGGCAACATGGAAACAACAGCAGAAACGATATCTGCCGAGTGTCCTTGATCTGACAGGCGATAAAATACCCAGCTCCCTTCCGGATAACGTAACACAAGTCCCGCTTCAGTCAGAAGTTTTAAGTGACGACTGATCCGCGGCTGGCTTTGCCCTAAAATATGGGTAAGCTCTGTAACGGTTAATTCACCATAATTTAGCACTGCGAGTAGTCTCAGACGCGTTTCTTCACCCGCGGCTTTAAGTGCTGACAGTAAGCTTTCCATTTAAAACCCCTAAAAAACCTGTAATATGAAATTATTAAAAAATTTACAAATCATATAAAGATATGTTTATATCTAAACATTAATTCTGTCCAGCTTTCTTGTCATTAATTTTTTATGTATACTCTGCGTAAATTTAGATTCTTTATTGGTAATTCTATGAATTCGAAAATCCCATATCTCTTAGCAGTTTTAATCTTGTTTAATGGATGTGCCAGTTCAAATTCGGATCAATCTGATCCGTTTGAATCTTTCAACAGATCCATGTTTGCCGTCAATCAAGGGCTGGACAAAGCTATTCTGAAACCAACGGCACAGGTCTATGGTGTTCTCCCCCAGCCGGTCAAGACGGGAGTTGGTAATGTACTATCAAATCTGTCCTTGCCAGTTACTTTCATAAACCAGACATTACAAGGCAACATAGACTCTGCAGGAAATACTTTGGTAAGATTTTCTGTAAATTCTACTATTGGTCTCATCGGCATTTTTGATGTGGCGACCGGTTTAGGCGTCAAACAAGAGAAAGAAGATTTTGGTCAAACACTTGCCGTTTATGGTGTTGGTTCGGGTCCATACATATTTCTACCAATACTCGGCCCCGGCAATCCGCGTGACTTAATTGGTCGTGCGGGTGACACAGTTATGAATCCAGTTTACTGGGCTGGAAACAATGACAATGAAGATGACATAAGACTAGGGGTAACGATTATTTCAGGTATTCACGCACGCGAAGGTGCCTTAGAATTGCTAGAGGAGTTGGAAAATACATCTGTCGATTACTACGCAACCGTCAGAAGCCTATATATGCAAAACAGAGAGTCGGAAATTACAAATGGGGCAACGGATATTGACGCCTTGCCTGAAATTGACGATTTCGAAGATTTTTAATTCTGAGTTCAAGTTCAGGTAACTATCATGATTAGAAAAATTATAATCTTATGTTCGGTATTTTTCCTGTCCCTTTCTCCGGTAATGGCCGAGAAGTCGCCTGAAGCTGAAGCATTTGTTATGGATGTCTCCAATCGAGTAATCGATATTCTCAGCTATACTTCAACCACAGAAAAAGAAGATGCATTCCGAACATTACTCAACGAAAAAGCCAATCTGAAGCGCATTGCGGCCTTTACACTCGGCAAATATAGACGCCAACTTTCACCGGCAGAACTTCAAGAATTTCAATCGCTTTTTGAAACCATGATTACGAAAGTTTATGCCAACAGGCTGGGTACTTATGAGGACCAGCAGATTATTGTGCTTGGCAGTGAAAAGAAGAAAAAAGACTATCTTGTCGAAACTGAATTACGCTTCAAGGATGGTAGTGACCCAATTGCGATTGTATGGCGCTTGCGTCAAGAGAAAGACGGCAGAATTACACTCTTTGATCTACGTGTTTTAGGCATCTGGATGGCACTCGAACAGCGCGAGACATTCTTGTCTATCCTCAAAAACAATAATGAAGATTTTGATGTCTTGCTAGATAATCTGCGCCAACAAATAGCAACAGGGTCAACCAAAACTAGCGACTAAATTGTTTGTATTTTATACGCTTGGGCACTTCAGCATCCGTCCCAAGACGGGCTTTTCTATCGACTTCATAGTCTGAGTAGCTACCTTCAAACCATTCCACATGGCTGTCGCCCTCAAAAGCCAAAATATGCGTAGCGAGCCTGTCCAAAAACCAGCGATCGTGAGAAATAATAACCGCACATCCCGGAAAATCCTCCAACCCCTCTTCAAGTGCGCGAAGGGTTTCAACATCAAGATCATTGGTTGGCTCATCGAGCAGTAGCAAATTTGCTCCTGAGCGAAGCATCTTTGCTAGATGCACACGATTTCTTTCTCCACCTGATAACAGACCCACTTTTTTCTGCTGGTCACCGCCTCGAAAGTTAAATGCCCCGACATAAGCGCGGGAATTAACCTCGCCATTACCCAGCTCAATGATATCATTCCCGTCAGAAATCTCTTCCCAGACAGTTTTGCCATCATCAAGATTATCCCGACTCTGGTCGACATACCCCATAACAACTGTTTCCCCGACTTTTAAATTTCCATCATCAGGGTTTTCAACGCCTGTCAGCATTTTAAATAATGTCGTCTTACCTGCACCGTTTGGCCCAATAACGCCAACAATTCCCCCCGGAGGAAGCTGAAACGACAAATTATCAATCAATAATTTTTCATCAAACCCTTTGGTCAAATTGTCGGCTTCAATAACAACACCGCCAAGGCGTGGGCCGGCAGGAATAGAAATTTGTGCGCGACCAACTTCTTCGCGTTCCTTCTGATTAACCAAATCCTCATAGGCCGAGATTCTAGCCTTGCTCTTGGCTTGCCGCGCTTTTGGTGAGGCTTGAATCCACTCAAGTTCTCTCGACAAGGTTCTCTGGCGACTTGCATCTTCTCTAGCCTCTTGCTCAAGTCTTTTATGTTTTTGCTCGAGCCAAGAGGAGTAATTTCCTTCATATGGGAAGCCGGAACCACGGTCCAACTCCAGTATCCAGCCTGTGACCTGATCCAGAAAATATCTATCGTGCGTTACAAGAACAACCGTGCCGGCGTAATCTGAAAGGTAATGCTGTAACCATGCAACGGTCTCAGCATCGAGGTGGTTGGTTGGCTCATCAAGCAGAAGCATATCCGGTTTTGACAATAAAAGCTTACACAGTGCCACACGACGCTTTTCACCACCGGACAGATTATCCACCGAAGCATCAGATGGTGGACAGCGCAAGGCATCCATAGCTTGTTCAACCTGACTGTCTAAATCCCAGAGATTCTGGCTGTCCAACTCATCCTGCAAAGAAGCCATTTCATCGGCGGTCTCGTCCGAATAATTCATAGCCAGTTCGTTGTAACGCTCAACTTTCTCGAGCTTTTCAGCAACACCTTCCATGACATTGCCCAAAACATCTTTGGATGGATTCAACTGAGGTTCTTGCTCAAGGTATCCAACCTTTGCGCCTTCAGCCGCCCATGCTTCGCCTGAATATTCAGAGTCTAAACCTGCCATGATTTTAAGCAGGGTAGATTTACCTGAGCCATTGACCCCAACAACCCCGATTTTAGCACCTGGAAAGAAGGAAAGCCTGATGTCCTTTAAAACCTGTTTCCCACCGGGATAGGTTTTGGACAACTGGTCCATAACATAGACATATTGGTATGAAGCCATTTTAGATCCAGTTTAAAATTTCAATTGTCGCCATAGCACCGATAAGAATGCCAGAAATGAAAAAGACAATGAATCTGTGCATGACATTGTTATAGATGGATTGAATAAGACTGTGAATTATCCGCAGAATAACATAAGCCCAAGCCAATTGAACCTGAATACCCTCACCATGACCAGAAAGCGCTATGGCAATAGCAACAGCATAAAACACTGTGGGCTGCTCGTGCAGATGGTTATAATTATCACCAATTTGACGAATATTGCTCGGCAGTTTGGGAGCAACATCGGATGTATGCTTGGCTTCTTCCGGCGCAATATCCAGATTGGACATATACCTTACACGCGCAGAAATCGTGACGACCATCATCACAACAGACCATAGGCCCAAAACAATAACAGGTTGAAGTAGTGCTGTACTGATTTCCATATTCCCCTCCGAAGTTACATCAATTTATGCGGTCAGCTTGGCTCATGAGACGCCTATTGAAAAGAGCTAAATACCAAAATTTTCAGCTATCAGCGGAACGCAGTCTTTAAAATATTCTTTTATCCCGATAATATCCTTGTCGAAATCACCAGTCATAGCAAATTCTTCTCCGATAAAAATAGTCCGTGTTTTAAAATTAACTTTACATAAAATCAGCGGAACCTTTGCCCCCCAGGCAATATGATAGAAGCCAGACTTCCATTCCTTACGATAAGAACGCGTTCCCTCTGGCGTAACAAGCATAATAGTTTTCTCGACAGAATTGAAATACTCAATGCCCTGCTCAACCACTCCCCCCTTTTTTGTTCGATCAATCGGGACAACTCCGAAGAAACTCATAAATGCACTCAAAGGCCACCAGAAAAGAGTGTGCTTTCCCATGACATTCGGCTGAATACGCTTAGTTAAAATCGCGTAAATAAACATCAGAAAATCCCAATTACTAGTGTGAGGCACGGCAGCCAGCATCATTTTAGGATAATCAGGAAATTCACCTTCAATACTCCAACCCAGAAGAGACCCCAAGAAACGGCTGCCCCTGCTTAGAATGGGGATGAGAAATGGCACATCAAAAATTGTAAACTTTGAGACTTTCACGCTTTAACCTACTTACACAATTTTAAGGAGAATGGTGGGCCCGGCAGGACTCGAACCTGCGACCAAACCGTTATGAGCGGTTCGCTCTAACCAACTGAGCTACAGGCCCTCCGAGAAATATCTAACACTTTGAAACAGAAAAAACTAGCGCGGCGTGAGAGTCAAAACCCTTGGGTCATGACTTTTTGCGTCTTCGGGAGCCAGTTGTATGTAGGAAATGATAATTACCAGATCATCCGGCTGCACTAGCCTCGCGGCAGCACCGTTAATACCAATGGTCTGAGACCCACGCGGAGCTTCAATAGCATAAGTGGTAAAACGTGCGCCGGTATTGATATTCAGAACATCAACCTGCTCATAAGGCAGAATGTCCACATCATCCAGCCAGTCACGGTCAATTGTAATAGACCCCTCATAGTGCATGTCACATTGAGTAACCCGCGCACGGTGTATTTTAGATTTCATGAGTGTGAGCAGCATTTGCCAGCACCTAAATATCAATAAAGTTGTGGGCACTTTTGCGCCGATTGAGCTAAATTGTCAAGGCACCACTGGCCTTAGCTATCTAGAAAACTCCGTAATTTTCTGGAACGTGATGGGTGCTTCAGCTTGCGCAATGCCTTTGCTTCAATCTGGCGAATACGTTCACGAGTTACGGAGAATTGTTGTCCAACTTCCTCCAAAGTGTGGTCTGTATTCATTCCGATACCGAAACGCATCCGAAGCACACGCTCTTCACGCGGCGTTAAAGAAGCAAGAACCCGTGTCGTCGTCTCTCGCAGATTATTTTGAATCGCTGCATCAATCGGCAATATGGCATTCTTGTCTTCGATAAAATCACCAAGATGGCTGTCATCTTCATCACCAATAGGTGTTTCAAGGCTAATCGGCTCTTTGGCAATTTTGAGAACCTTACGAACCTTTTCAAGAGGCATAGACAACTTATCTGATAATTCTTCAGGTGTTGGCTCCCGTCCTATTTCATGAAGCATCTGACGTGATGTGCGAACAATTTTATTAATGGTTTCAATCATGTGGACAGGAATACGGATAGTCCGTGCCTGGTCGGCAATGGAACGCGTAATGGCCTGGCGGATCCACCATGTCGCATAAGTTGAAAACTTGTAACCACGACGATATTCAAATTTATCTACGGCTTTCATCAGGCCGATATTGCCTTCCTGAATCAAATCCAGGAATTGCAGACCTCGATTGGTGTATTTTTTGGCAATTGAGATAACGAGACGTAAATTGGCCTCGACCATTTCTTTTTTAGCGATACGCGCTTCGCGTTCACCTTTTTGAACTTTACGAACAATACGACGGAAATCTGCAATATCCAGCCCTGTCTCCCCTGCAAGTTGCTGAATTTCATCGCGATGAGCATTAACTTCGACACGGTTATCGGTAATGAAATTTTTCCAACCTTTGCCGGTTAACCTTGAAACACGTCGTGTCCAACCAGATTCATATTCATTACCTTGATAATGCTTAAGGAACTCTTCACGATCGACACCAGATTTGTCGGCCATGCGCCAGATTTGATTTTCAAGCATCAAAAGCCGTTTATTAATCATATAAAGTTGTTCAACAAGCGCCTCAACCCGACTGTTGTTGAGCGAAAGCACTTTTACATGCTGAATAACTTCGGAGGTCATTTCCTCCAGTTTTTTCAATTGTGCGTTAGTAAGTTCCTTATTACCGGATTTCAGTTCAACTTTGCGATCCTGAATTCGGCGTAATTTTTGATAGATACTGGCAATGACATCAAATGTCTCAAGTACTTGCGGCTTCAGTTCATTTTCCATTGCAGAGATTGACAGATTGCTTTCTTCATCGGACTCATCGTCGCTCGGCACACCTTCGGCCTCACCAGTCGGCGCTCCAGATGGCGGCGGCGCAGCACCTTCCGCACTTCGGTCAATTTTCTTAGCATCTGGCCCGGCAAAAGTAGCATCAAGATCGATAATATCGCGCAAAAGTACTTTGCCGTCATTCAACTCATCTCGCCAGATGATAATAGCTTGGAACGTCAGCGGACTTTCACACAGTCCAGCAATCATTGTTTCGCGTCCAGCTTCTATCCGTTTGGCAATAGCAATTTCACCTTCACGAGATAAAAGCTCTACGGAACCCATTTCGCGCAAATACATGCGCACAGGGTCATCCGTGCGGTCGCCGCCAGTTCCGGTTTTTGTAGATTTAACAACGGCTGTAGATTGACTTTCTACAAGACTGTCGGACTCTGAATCCTCATCCTCATCATCATGTTCATCATCATTTTCAATGACATTTATGCCTAGCTCTGAAAGCTGAGACAGGATGTCCTCAATTTGTTCAGAGGTAAATTTATCCAATGTCAGCACTTTGTCTCGCTCACTCGCAGTGATAAAGCCTCGCTGTGTTGCGGACTTAATCATTTTGCGAACAGCAACATCAGAGTCAATTAACGGGCTGTCAGAAGAGTCTTTTGTTTCAGCTTCTTCTGATTTTTTCTTAGCTTTCGCGCTCATTTATATCGCTTCCCCACACATTTCCCAACCCTAGTTTAATGTTTTGCTTTCTAGGGTACTTATTTCGTTTTCAATAGCCATTAAGCGTTCAAAGTTTTCCTGAGTTGTATCGGCGGCCAGATCCGTTTCAGCTTCGCGTTTTTCTGCGGTTAATGTTATTAACCTATGCTGCAGTTCAACCGCGTCAAGCCAGCCGGAAACAACGTCTTCAGGATCACTTTCGGGGCGGACAAAATCCAACATACGCGCATCGGGTAATTGCTCCAGCCGCGTCATGAGATTTTCAAATCCTATTCCTATCAAATGCCCCTTAAGACCGCCACTGTCAAGGGGGGCATTGTGAGAAATTGCGTCAACAATCGCATCACGAAGAGATTTTAAATCATCCGTAACAAAATCAAGCTTTTCAAGTTGACTTAGATGCGCCAAAAGTTGGTTATAATGTCGGATAAAGCCGAGTATTATCATTGCTTCTCGTGGGGGTAACATGACGGCCCCACTTACCAGAGCTGAACGGCGCGCCTCGGCAGATGCACCTGATTTAAATTTATAGAATGTGCCACTACTTTTTTGCCGGGCATAATTTGCACCATAAGAGTGCCCACCGTTTGCTTGCGTATTTCGATTGGCAGGATCAAATAGCGCATCCAGGCGTTTTTTTATCTCCTCACCATAGAATTTTCGAACATCCATATGCTCTATCTGCCTTACTGCTTTTCGTAACCTATTCGAGAAAGCCGCACGTCTTTCCGGTGTGTCATAAGGCGCATAAGCAAGTTCACGTTCCCAGAGCATGTCAATCAGACTATTGGCACGCTCAAGGACATTATTAAATGCCTCTGCCCCCCCTTCCCTGACCAAGTCATCCGGGTCTTTACCCTGTGGTAAAACAGCGAAACGCAGGGAATATCCGGGTTTTAAGAGTGGTAAGGCGCGGTCAATAACCCGATAAGCAGCACGTAACCCTGCCTCATCACCATCCAGACACAGAACAGGCTCCTCAACCAACCGCCAGAGTAATGATATTTGCTCTTCGGTGACCGCCGTACCCAGTGAAGCAACAGCATTATTGAAGCCACCGCGTGCAAGGCCGATAACATCCATATACCCTTCAACAACAAGAAGCGTTTTGGTGTCAAAAGCTGACTGACGTGCCTTAGCGAAGTTGTATAACACCCGCCCTTTATGAAACAACGGTGTTTCGGGAGAATTCAGATATTTTGCAGGCACTGAAGCTTCCAAAGCGCGCCCGCCAAATGCAATAATTCGATCACGCGAGTCTTTTATCGGAAACATCACTCGATCGCGAAATCGGTCAATCAGATCGCTTCGCCCTTCAGGCTGAACTGCCAAACCTGCTTCGATGATATCTTTATCAGCAATACCTTGATCTCTTAAATGCCGCGTAAGACCAACACGATCAGCCGGCGCATAACCTAAACCAAATGATTGAATAAGCTTGTCATCCAAACCTCTTTTGACAAGATATTCATATGCCTCACGACCTGTTGCCCCACCAAGCCGAGTTTTAAAATACACGGAAGCCATTTCACAAACATCAATCAGAGAGGCATTTTTCTCTTCTTTTTCCTGCATGCGCGGATCTTGAGCGGGGACCTGAATACCCGCCCGCGCGGCAAGGCGTTCCACCGCCTCAGGAAAACCCAAACCTTCTGTCTCCATCAGAAAATCAAAAACAGTCCCATGCTTACCCGTTGAAAAACAATGATAAAATTGCTTTTCATCATTCACAGTAAAAGACGGTGTGCGCTCATTTTTAAAGGGACTAAGGCCGACAAACTCTCGTCCGCGCCGGGTGAGCTTAACTTTCTGCCCGACGATATCCGAGACGGAAACGCGATTCTTGATTTCCTCTATGAAGCTTCTCGGATAGGCCATTTTTCTATCTTACTGTCAGAGACCTGACACGTCAGTAGCAAATTCTCATTGAAATGGTTCTCCCGCACATGAACTGGGGAAAACTCTCTAGCCGAGCAAATCTTTCACAATGCTGCTAACTTTGCCAAAATCCATCTGGCCGGTATAACGCGCTTTTAACTCACCCATAACACGACCCATATCTTTTAGACCGCTGGCTTGCAATTCATTGATAACACTCTCAACGGCGGCACGTGACTCGTCTTCGTCAAGTTGACGCGGTAAGAAAATCTTAATGATTTCAATCTCTTCGAGTTCTTGATCTACAAGCTCCTGCCGGTTTGCTTGCTTATATGTTTCCGCAGACTCAACCCGCTGCTTAACCATTTTGGAGAGGATTTCAAGAATCTCATCATCCGAAACACCCTCTGTGTTATCGCTGCTCCGCGCTGCAATATCCCGGTCTTTAATCGCAGCATTGATAAGGCGGAGTGTTGAGCTTTTCCTGCTGTCTTTAGCCTTAACGGCCTCTTTTAAAGCTTCGTTGATTTGATCACGCATAAAACACCTTAATGGTTTTAAAAAACCTGCTCATGAGCATTATGCTTGTAAGCTGGCGGAAAATACTTCAAAGCGTGTGTTCATGCAACGATTATCCTCAAGCTTTTTTGTCGTATCGCTGGATGCCTTATGAACTGAAGGAGAGAATCGTGTCTAATGGCCACGTTCTTGAACTAATTTTTAGTTAAAAAAAACATGCTTAGCGTACAACAGGAAATTTTAATTCACATTTGTTTTCTGTTACTTATGGTTTTGAAGATTTCCTCCTTGACCCGCCTTCATGTTTTAATTAATTTCCCGTCAATTTGGCTGATGTTCTATCAGTCAAAAGACAAAATTTTGAGCCCGCGTAAAACTCTATCCGAGGATAATATGCAAAATATAAAAGCCGCCACAATAAAAACGAAAATCACATATCCCGGCTTTTTTATTACTTCTCCTTTTCTTTTTTTACCTGTGTTATTAACTGGAGACACATACTGATGGCGGGCTGGGAAACACGCAAACCCACCGGGGTTCTTGTTCTCCCAGACGGCACATCTATTTTTGGAGTCGGCATTGGTGCAGTGGGCTCAGTTGCAGGCGAGGTATGCTTCAACACGGCCATTACCGGCTATCAAGAAATTCTTACTGACCCCTCCTATTCTGGACAGATTGTGACTTACACTTTCCCTCATATTGGGAATGTCGGCACCAATCGCGACGACACTGAAATCACCAATAAAAATAATGAAGATGCTGCTCTAGGGCTGATTATCCGAGAAGATATCACTTTGCCAGCAAATTATAGAAGTGCATCGCATCTTAATGACTGGCTAACCGCGCGGAATCTTATCGGGTTAAGCGGAGTCGATACGCGGTCATTAACAAGTCACATCCGCGAAAACGGAATGTTCAATGCCGTTATCGCCCATGCCACTGATGGCAATTTTGATATGGCAGCATTGCAGGCTCAGGCAAAAGAGTTCTGTGGTCTAGAAGGTCTGGATTTGGCTATCAATGTTTCCACAAAAACGAGCTATGAAAATAATCAAGGCCGTTGGCGTTGGGGTGATGGTTTCGTCACAACCGACACATCAAAGCATGTTGTTGCTCTTGATTACGGTCTCAAGAAAAATATTTTGCGCTGCCTGTCATCTGCAGGCTGTCGGGTTACCGTATTACCCGGAAATAGCCCCGCCGAAGATGTACTAGCCCATAACCCTGACGGCATTTTTCTATCCAATGGCCCCGGCGACCCTGCCGCCACAGGCAACTATGCTGTACCGGAAATTCAGAAACTTGTCGCCAGCGGCAAACCGATATTTGGCATCTGCCTCGGACACCAAATGCTTGCGCTCGCGCTAGGAGCCAAAACCGAGAAAATGCTGCAAGGTCATCATGGCGCCAATCACCCCGTCAAAGACCTCACCACGGACAAAGTTGAAATCACCTCAATGAACCATGGCTTTACAGTCAATCGAGATAGCCTGCCTGACAATGTTGTTGAAACCCATATAAGCCTTTTTGACGGCACAAATTGCGGTATCTCACTTAAGGATAAGCCGGTTTTCTCTGTTCAGTATCATCCTGAAGCTTCGCCAGGCCCACAGGATAGCCATTATATTTTTGACCGTTTCGTTACGGCTATGGGGAATTGAGAATGCCGAAACGGACCGACATAAAATCTATTCTCATGATAGGCGCAGGACCAATTGTCATCGGACAGGCATGCGAATTCGATTATTCTGGCACACAAGCCTGTAAGGCCCTCAAAGAAGAAGGCTATCGCGTCATTCTGATTAACTCTAATCCTGCCACCATTATGACCGACCCTGAGTTAGCGGACGCAACTTACATAGAGCCCATCACACCCGATATGGTGACACGGATTATAGAAATTGAAAAACCGGATGCGCTTTTGCCGACAATGGGCGGTCAGACTGCTTTGAACACAGCCATTGCCCTCGCTGAGCTTGGCGTATTGGAAAAACATAATGTGCAACTTATCGGCGCGGATTTGGAAGCCATCAACAAAGCCGAGGATAGGCTTTTGTTCCGTGAGGCAATGGAAAAAATCGGGTTAGAAAGTCCGCGCTCAAAAGTTGTAAAGTCGGTTGAAGAAGCCCTTAAAAATATTGAATTTGTTGGCTTACCAACCATTATCCGTCCTTCTTTCACCATGGGTGGAACCGGCGGCGGAGTTGCTTATAACCGCGAAGAGTTTGTCCAAATTGTCGAACAAGGACTTGAAGCCTCTCCCGTCACAGAAGTCTTAATTGAAGAAAGCATTATCGGCTGGAAAGAATATGAGATGGAAGTTGTGCGCGACAGGGCGGATAATTGCATCATTATTTGTTCCATTGAAAATGTTGACCCGATGGGTGTTCATACTGGGGACAGCATCACAGTTGCGCCTGCCCTGACATTGACCGATAGAGAATACCAAATCATGCGCAACGCCTCGATTGCCGTGTTGCGGGAAATCGGTGTTGAAACCGGTGGTTCAAATGTGCAATTTGCGGTTAATCCAGTAGATGGGCGATTAATAATTATCGAAATGAACCCGCGCGTTTCGCGTTCATCAGCGCTCGCCTCTAAAGCCACGGGCTTTCCAATTGCAAAAGTCGCCGCAAAGCTCGCTGTTGGCTATACGCTGGATGAATTAAGAAATGACATTACCGGCGTTACCCCGGCAAGTTTTGAACCAACAATTGACTATGTCGTAACCAAAATTCCGCGCTTTGCATTTGAGAAATTTCCTGGCTCCGAACCTGTTCTTACCACCGCCATGAAGTCAGTCGGTGAAAGCATGGCAATCGGAAGATGTTTCGAAGAATCCCTGCAAAAGGCCTTGCGCTCTCTTGAAACAGGTCTCACAGGATTAAACGAGAGGCTCATTGACGCGACAACCGACCAGTTGCATGCCGCCCTGAAAACACCAACACCGGATAGGTTACTTCATATTGCAGATGCTCTTCGCGCGGGTATGAGCGAGGAAGAAATCTGCACACTCTCCGGCTTTAACCCTTGGTTTGTGGCGCGACTTAAAAACATTATAGATATGGAAGCCAAAATCAGAGAATTCGGTCTCCCAGATGATATAGACAATTTCCGCGCCATCAAAAAGTTGGGATTGTCAGACCGCCGCCTAGCCGAACTGATTGGCAAAAGCGAAAGTGATGTTCGTCAAGCCAGACAAGCACTGGGTTTGAGACCAAACTTCAGACGTATTGACACTTGTGCGGCTGAATTTGCCGCCCAGACTCCCTATCTCTATTCAAGCTATGAAACCATCTCCCCATTCGGCAATCAGAATGAAGCCGAACCATCTTCGCGAGAGAAGGCGGTTATTCTGGGCGGTGGCCCAAACCGAATTGGTCAGGGCATCGAGTTTGACTATTGTTGTTGCCATGCGGCTTATGCCATGGGTGATATCGAGATTGAAAGCATCATGGTCAATTGCAACCCTGAGACAGTTTCCACCGATTATGACACCTCTGACCGTTTGTATTTCGAGCCACTCACTGAAGAGGATGTTTTGGAAATTCTTCATTGTGAGCAATCTCAAGGTGAATTAGCAGGTGTCATTGTGCAATTTGGGGGGCAAACCCCACTAAAACTCTCGCAAGCACTTGAAGAAAACAACATCCCGATACTCGGTACATCGCCGGATGCGATTGATTTGGCGGAAGACCGAGACAGATTTAAAGATTTACTGGATCGCTTATCGCTTAAACAACCACCAAACGGTATTGCCCGCAGCGCAACACAGGCGTATGAAATTGTGCAGCAAATTGGCTTCCCTGTCGTTATTCGCCCGTCTTATGTACTTGGTGGGCGGGCGATGGAGATTGTTCATACCGAAGAACAACTCGAAAGATACATGCGCGAAGCCGTGGTTGTCTCTGGAGACAGCCCAGTGCTTATTGACGGTTATTTGCGTGATGCTTCCGAAGTCGATGTTGACGTGCTGTGCGACGGTGGGGATGTCTATGTAGCAGGTATCCTTGAACATATCGAAGAAGCAGGGGTTCATTCAGGTGATAGCGCCTGCTCAATGCCACCACATTCTCTCCCAGCGGAAATTATTCAAGAATTGGGACGCCAAGCAACAGAAATGGCTTTGGCTCTGAACGTTATCGGCTTGATGAATGTTCAGTTTGCCGTCAAAGACAACGTAATTTATGTGATTGAGGTCAATCCGCGCGCCAGTCGGACGGTACCATTTGTGGCAAAAGTCTTGGGTCAGCCAATTGCCCGCATCGCCGCAAAAATCATGGCTGGTAAGAAACTCTCAGATTTTAGTCTGGCTGCCCCCAACTTTGAGCATATAGCTGTGAAAGAAGCGGTCTTCCCATTTGGACGTTTCCCTGGCGTTGATACAATACTTGGGCCGGAAATGCGCTCAACGGGTGAAGTAATGGGGCTGGATACGAATTTTGCTACCGCTTTTGCCAAAAGCCAGATCGGTGGCGGTACAGTTCTCCCTGTTGAAGGAACAGCATTTATCTCGGTCAGAAATGACGATAAAAACAAAATTGTTTCTCTCGCCGCAGAACTACTTGAACTTGGGTTTAAGATACTGGCAACTTCCGGTACCTGTAAATTATTAGAAGAAAACGGCCTTAGTGTTACACAGGTGAACAAAGTGCTGGAAGGTCGACCGCATATTGTTGACGCCATGAAGGACGCCACTGTCGAGTTAGTCATCAACACCACGGAAGGTGAACAATCATTGGCGGATAGTAAATCTATCAGACGAACGGCACTTGAGATGAAAATTCCCTATTTCACAACTATTGCAGCCGCTGAAGCGGCAATTTCAGGGATTAAAGCTGTTCGCGCTGGCCCGCTTAATGTCCGAAGCTTGCAGGATTACACCGCCAATATCACATAAAGAGTTGACCTAAACGGGCTTTATGTCCGAACATTAGGTTTAGAGTGTATGCGGAAGGTATTTTGGCTTTCCGTTTTGATGAAAAGGGTCTGAGTCATGGAAAAAGTGCCAATGACAGATGGAAGCTATCAAAAACTTGATGAGGAAATTAAATTTCTCAAGGGTCCTGAACGCCAGCGCATCATCAAGGCCATAGCCGAAGCGCGTGAGCATGGTGATTTATCTGAAAATGCCGAATATCACGCTGCAAAGGAACAGCAAAGCCATAATGAAGGCCGTATTCTTGAACTGGAAGATATGCTGAACCGTGCCGAAATCATCGATATCAGTTCTCTGTCGGGGGATAACGTCAAATTTGGGGCCACAGTCAGCCTTGTCGATGAGGATACTGACGAGGAAATGACTTATCAGATTGTTGGAGATTATGAAGCAAATGTGGAAGAGGGCCGCATTTCAATTTCGTCACCAATTGCGCGCGGTCTCATTGGCAAGGAAGTCGGTGATAGCGTTGAAGTAAGAACACCCGGCGGAAGTAAATTCTACGAAATTCTCGACGTTAAATTTATCTAGCCCCTTTAAAGCGGTACTTAAGTTCTAGAGCGGCACGCCGGGCTGTTTTTTGGTCTGACGTATTGTCAAAGATGTTTTGACATTTGCGACATTAGGCGCAGGCGTAAGTTTCTGGGTTAGAAACATCTGAAAAGAAGACAAATCTTCAGAGACACATTTGAGAATAAAATCAATATCCCCGTTTAACATGTGGCATTCGCGGACTTCTGGCCAACTCCGCACCAGTTCTTCGAAAGCTTGCAAATCCTTATCTGCCTGACTGTGAAGGCCAACCATGGCAAAAACTGTGACAGTAAAGCCCAGCTTGGCCGAGTCAACATCGGCATGATAGCCAGTGAGATAGCCAGCTTTTTCAAGTGCGCGTACCCTACGCAAGCAAGGTGGGGCAGAAATTCCGACCTTATCTGCCAAATCGACATTGGTCATCCGCCCATCAGTTTGTAAAGCGGAAATGATTTTAATATCTATTCTATCGAGTTCTTTTTTCATAATATCGAGAGGCCAGATTGGTTTATGAGCATTGTAATTTTATTACCTTTTAGCGCAATATTTTTTCTTAGTTAAGTTTTAAACACTTAATTTCTTCAAAAAATTTGGGAGTCAATTTTTTATCTTGACCATATGTCGGGATTCTAAGCATAAGAAGACATGTCAGATTCTATTCATTCAAAAGTCTTAATTATTGGTTCCGGCCCTGCCGGTTATACGGCTGCTGTTTATGCTGCCAGAGCTATGCTTTCACCTGTTTTGGTCCGCGGCCTTCAACCCGGCGGTCAACTTACTATTACAACAGATGTAGAAAACTACCCTGGATTTGCTGAAGCTATCCAAGGCCCATGGCTGATGGAACAAATGGAGGCGCAAGCAGCCCATGTTGGAACTGAAATTATATCGGATATCATTACGGACGCGGATTTGAAAGCAACGCCCTTCTCCTTTAAAGGCGATAGCGGCGCAACCTATACAGCCGATACAGTGATTATCGCCACCGGTGCACAGGCTAAATGGCTGGGCTTAGACTCTGAGGATAAGTTTCAGGGGTTTGGCGTATCTGCCTGTGCCACATGTGACGGGTTTTTCTACAGAGACAAAAAAGTTCTGGTCGTTGGGGGTGGTAATACAGCGGTTGAAGAAGCTTTGTTTCTAACCAATTTTGCCTCTGAAGTGACGCTGATTCATAGGCGTGATGCTTTACGTTGTGAAAAAATCCTTGAACAACGTTTGTTGGCGCATGAAAAAATTAATGTGCTATGGGACACAGAAATTGATGAGATTATCGGCACTGAAGAGCCATTGGGCGTCACGGGAGCGCGGTTGAAAAATACCAAAACGGCAGCATTGTCTGAGATTGAGGCTGACGGGGTTTTTATCGCCATTGGTCATGCTCCGGCAACGGAGTTGTTCACGGATCAACTTGAGACCAAACAAGGCGGTTATCTCATCACTTCACCTGACAGTACAGCAACGTCAATCCCGGGCATTTATGCCGCAGGTGATGTAACAGATGACATTTACCGTCAGGCAGTTACTGCTGCAGGCATGGGTTGCATGGCAGCCCTTGAAGCGGAAAAATATTTGGCTGAAAAAGAAGCTGTCTAGAAACTTAGCGTGTCAGCTTATTTTCAGTTCGTCAAAAACTTCTGTCATGATGCGGCGTGCTTCAAGAGCTTTAGGCCAACCAATATAAATGGAGATATGCATCATCATTTTTTCGGCTTCCAACCGGCTTACACCTTGATTTGCAAGACCTCTGAGATGAACTCTAAGCTCTTTCTCATGCTCTTGAACGGCCAGCACAATACAGGTTATTAGCGAACGATCGCGAAGGCCGAGGCCAGGCCTTGACCAGATATCAGCATAAGCCGTGGCCATAACCATATCTGACAATAAACCATTCTCTTGGCCTTCAGGCGGTCTTTCACCGAATACACGCTCGGCGACCAGCCAACCTTTTTCGACGCGTTCTTTAAAACTGTCTTCACTCATATTGAGAGCCTGTTTGAAGTTTATTTTTTTAGAGACGCACAAAAACGCTGAATACGCGTGCAAGCCTCTTTCAGATTTTCATCCGAGGTTGCATAGCTGATACGAAAATGCGGTGACAAACCAAAAGCCGCCCCATGAACAACAGCAACCCCTTCAGCTTCTAGCAAAGCTGTCGCAAAAGTTTCATCATTTTCGATAACTTGCCCACCTGGCGTGGACTTGCCAATACACCCCGAACAGGACGGGTAAACATAAAAAGCTCCCTCCGGTGTCAGGCATTCAATACCTTCAGCCTGATTAAGCATATCCACCACCATATCTCGGCGTGTTTTGAAAACGGCATTTCGTTCGGCAATATAATCTTGCGGCCCATTTAATGCTTCAACTGCGGCCCACTGGCTAATCGATGAAGGGTTGGAGGTTGATTGGGATTGAATTTTAGTCATGGCCTTAATCAACTGTACTGGTCCAGCGCAATAACCAATCCGCCAACCTGTCATGGCATAAGCTTTTGAGACCCCATTCATGGTCAAAGTGCGGACATATAAAGATGGCTCTACCTGCGCGGGTGTCGCGAAGGTAAAATTGTCATAGACGAGATGTTCATACATATCATCGGTAAGTATCCAGACATCCGGATAACGCACCAATACATCCGTTAATTTTTTCAATTCATCCGCGGTATAAGCCGCACCTGAGGGGTTGGAGGGAGAATTAAAAATAAACCATTTTGTTTTGTCGGTAATTGCAGCTTCAAGTGTCTCCGGCTGAAGTTTAAACCCATCCTCGGCTTTAGCTTCAATTATAACAGATGTCCCACCAGCGAGTCTGACCATATCAGGGTAACTCACCCAATAGGGTGCCGGGATAATAACCTCGTCACCAGGGTTTAGCGTCGCCATAAGCGCGTCATAAATGACGGGCTTCCCCCCTGGCGCCACAAAACATTGATCCTGTGTATAACTAAGGTCATTATCCCGCTTAAACTTGTCACATATCGCTTCTTTCAACTCAGTAATGCCATTAACGGCAGTATATTTTGTCTCACCGCGATTAATCGCTTCTACAGCCGCTTGTTTGATATTATCCGGCGTATCAAAATCTGGTTCACCTGCGCTCAGTCCAATAACATCCACACCTGCCTCGCGTAACTCCCTTGCCTTATCGGATATAGCAATGGTTGCCGACGGCTTAACGCGGGACAAGGTTTCAGACAAAAAAGAGGAACCGGACATAAACAAGACTCCTTGAGCTAAGGTTACTGTAAGTTAAGCCCACACAGCTCAAAACACAAGCGAACCTCTTTTAAATTAAAACTTCGTAACTTGATAATTCAAAAATTTTCTTATCGCCTGTGAAAATAACAAGGAGAAAAATTAATGAATAAGAAATTCTTATGTACTGGGGCTTTCATAGTTCTGTTTTCAGGTATTTTATTACTTTTGTTTTTAAAAGGCGCCATACCAATACCTAGCTCAGTCGGTCTGGAATACACCGACGAAATTCAAATGGATGTTCAAAGCCTTGCTTACGCCAGTACTGCCGCTTCACAGTGTAAATCCCATGGTATAGATATGTATACAAGCAAATAAGACTATGCCATTTCAAATCTAGCAAATGGTCAATATATCGTTTGTTTCCGCTCAAACTCGGATAAAAAAACTTGAGATAGAGATATCTAACAGTGAATGCAAAAGTCTCAAAAAAGATTTAGGCATAATGGCAGATAAAAAACTTGTGATTATTGATTAAGTTTATGAGGAGATTTTCTCACGTTTAATCAAAATCTTTTTCGTTTTCCAATAAACGCGGCAAGTGCCAGTGAAGTAACAATCCGAATATAATCATTCTAATGACGTCGCTAACGATTTCAGAATTTAGCGGACGCACTTCACGTTGCAAAAAGGCATTTGCGCCTGCATCATCGTCAGATGCGATTTCTTTTAAACGCTCCATATCCGAGGCAATCAAGTCTGGAAATACTGTCGTAATGGCAAAACTTAACAGATCAACCGCTGTAACACCCACAACAATAATGCTGACTGTAGAAATAATCGCAAAGTATATTTTTCTAAAATTAAGAAGCATGATGAGTCCTTTTTCTTTTTGATTTTTAGAAGATGACCATACTAGTAAATTGTCGGACGATGTCTATATTATTTCTATGTCTGAAGAGCAGCAAAGCCTTACCGGTCGAAAACCTCTCCCACCAATAGCTGAGCCGGGTTTGAACGAAGCTTCATTGGAAAGTTTTGTTCCGCACCGACCGATCCGCCCCATGAAAACCGAGGGAGGTCGGGTTTTTAACTTAAAATCCGACTTTGAGCCGGCAGGAGACCAACCTAAAGCTATTAACGAGCTTTTGGAGGGTATAAATAATGGTGAGAGTGACCAGGTATTGCTGGGCGTTACTGGGTCGGGCAAAACTTTTTCAATGGCACAAATTATAGCCCATACGGGCCGCCCTGCCCTAATACTCGCGCCAAACAAAACACTTGCGGCACAGCTTTACGGTGAGTTTAAGAGCTTTTTTCCAGATAATGCCGTCGAATATTTTGTCTCTTATTATGATTATTACCAGCCAGAGGCCTATGTTCCCAGAACGGATACCTACATAGAAAAAGAAAGTAATATTAACGAGCAAATTGACCGCATGCGCCACGCAGCTACGCGTGGCCTTCTTGAACGTGATGATGTCATTATCGTTGCTTCTGTTTCATGTATTTACGGCATCGGTTCAGTCGAAACTTACACGGAAATGAGTTTCGATCTAGAGGTCGGTAAACATATGCCCCGCGCTCAATTACTCGCCGATCTGGTCGCTCTGCAATATTCCAGAAACGAATTAGGCTTTGCGCGCGGAGACTTTAGGGTTCGTGGTGATACAATAGAGCTATTTCCTGCACACTGCGAAGACCGTGCCTGGCGTATTGAACTCTTTGGTGACGAAATTGATGCTTTGACCGAATTTGACCCACTTACGGGTAATAAAGTTGGATCACTTGATTTCGTTCGGGTCTATGCCAATAGCCATTATGTCACGCCGCGCCCGACACTCAATCAGGCTGTGCAACGCATCAAAAAAGACTTGCAAATCCGTTTGAAAGAATTTGAAGCCGCCGGGCGTTTGCTGGAAGCTCAGCGTCTTGAACAACGCACAGAGTTTGATATTGAAATGCTTGAAGCAACCGGCTCATGTGCTGGAATTGAAAACTACTCACGCTACCTAACCGGCAGAAAAGCCGGCGAACCGCCACCAACACTTTATGAATATCTACCTGATAATGCCATTCTGTTTACGGATGAAAGCCATGTTACCGTGCCTCAAATTGGCGGCATGTTTAAAGGTGACTTCAGACGAAAATCCACCCTCGCAGAATTCGGTTTTAGATTGCCTAGTTGTGTTGATAATCGCCCGATGAAATTTGAAGAATGGGATTTGATGCGCCCGCAAAGCATTCATGTTTCAGCGACCCCCGGCCCTTGGGAGATGAACCAGACCGGGGGCGTTTTTGTCGAGCAGGTAATCCGACCAACTGGGCTGGTTGATCCAGTTTGCGATATAAGACCAGCAAAATCTCAAGTCGATGATTTAATCTCCGAATGTCATGAGGCCGTAAAGAAAAATCACCGCGTCCTTGTCACCACGCTCACGAAGCGCATGGCGGAAGATTTGACCGAATATATGCATGAGCAAGGACTTCGCGTCCGCTACATGCACTCTGATATTGATACACTGGAACGGATCGAAATCGTTCGTGATTTGCGTATGGGCGCCTATGATATTTTGATTGGAATTAACCTTCTCAGAGAGGGGCTTGATATACCAGAATGTGCCTTGGTTGCTATACTTGATGCCGATAAAGAAGGTTTCTTGAGATCCGAGACCTCACTCATCCAAACCATAGGCCGTGCCGCACGGAATATTGATGGGCGTGTTTTGCTTTACGCCGATAAAATCACAGGCTCAATGGAACGCGCGCTGGCGGAAACCAAAAGACGGCGGGAAAAACAAAGCTCTTACAATGAAGCTAATAATATCACGCCTGCATCAGTGCAAAAAAATATCGGCGATTTGCTTGAAGGTATGGCAGAGGCGCAGGATAACATGGCTCCCGGGCCTTACCGCGTAAAAGAAGGTATGGCAGAAGCGCAAGCGCCTCTACTTGGCGATAATTTACGCACCCACATTGAGGAGCTTGAAAAGAAAATGCAAACCGCTGCATCAGATCTTGAGTTTGAAGAGGCGGCGCGTATACGCGATGAAATTAAGCGGTTACAACAAACTGAATTAGTGGTAGCGAATGATCCACTCGCTCGCCCAGCAGAAGTTGAAAAAAGAGTTTCAGAAGCCACGGGTACCAAAATTGGTAAAAAATGGAGCCCAAAAAAACACCGTCGCTCCCGCTAGCATCATAATCGTTAAGGACAACCCATGACTAAAACAGTTTTAATAACAGGCGCCGCACATCGTATTGGTCGCGCCGTTGCGCTGGGGCTGGCTGAGGATAGCTGGAAAGTGATTATTCACTACAGCAACTCTGGTCAGGCGGCTAATGAGCTGGCCCAAAATATTACTGAGAAAGGCGGCAATGCGGTGACGCTGCAAGCGAATTTGGCTGATGCCTTAGAAACTGCAAGTCTCATTTCTCACGCTGTGGAAATTGCAGGTCCTTTATCTGCTTTAATTAATAACGCGTCGGTTTTTGAGCGCGACGAGGTAACAACTCTATCAGATGATAGCTGGGATATGCATTTGAATGTGAATTTAAAAGCACCAGCAATATTAATGCGGGACTTTGCCAAACAGGCTCAGGCAGGAAGTAATATTATTAATATTATCGACCAACGAGTCTGGCGCTTAAATCCAGACTTTATTAGCTACACGGTCTCCAAAACAGGATTATGGACACTCACTCAGACATTCGCTCAAGCATTGGCAGAACAACAGATACGCGTCAATGGTATCGGCCCCGGCCCAACCCTGGCAAACCAAAGACAAAACCCTGAGGAGTTTGAAAAACAAACACGACTAGTTCCGCTTGGTAAAGGTGCAAATCCACAAGACATTATTGATGGGGTGAGATATATATTGTCTGCACAGGCCATGACAGGCCAAATGATTGCCCTTGATGGTGGACAACACCTCGCCTGGAAAACACCGGATGTAACTGAAGTTATTGAATAACCCTGATAACCCTCATGACATTGCTTAATTGTTTCGTTTACAAAGAATTTTAATCTTATGAATAAACCCTTAGCTTCCAAACTTACCGTCACACCGGAAACGAATGTTTTTGCCAATGCGCCAGCAGGTCTGATGCATGTCTTTGTCCATGACTACAAACTAATGGCTTCGATTGGTATTCACCCTCATGAAAAAATAAATAAGCAAAACATTATTGTCTCTGTAGATTTGAGCATCGAGGATAATGCGGTTTCATCACCCGCCGATGTGCCTCAACAAATTTCTGATGTTGTGTGCTATGAAAACATCACAAACCTGATTTCTGATTTGGTGGAGCACAAACACATTGATCTGGTCGAACAACTTGCCGAAGAAATTGCTCAGCTCTGTCTTAATTTACCGCGCGTAACGCTTGCCCGCGTAAAAGTTGCCAAACCAGATGCAATAGAGACGGCAGGTTCAGTCGGTGTAACAATTGAACGCTTTAAAACTTTCTAATTAATGATTTTTTAGGATTTTTTTTAAATTGACCTAAGCAACGAGAACTAAAGCGAATTTTCTGATTATTGGGTAGTTAATCACATAGCTACTGCAACAGATTAAAAAAATTGTAAACCCCATTCTCATTAAGAAATTTTTTATTATTTTGTCTCTTGATTTTAATTTTTATAAATAAAACAATGAGTTATAAAAATGCCTAAAATTTATGCAAAGACGTGCCTCTTCAATAAATACAACAACTTGGCAGATATGATAGGGTTTTTTTCACAAACTTATCCACAGTTGTCGTGGATGCTTTTTTTGACATTTTTATCTTGGGAAATCTCTCTAAAGATACAATTTTAAAACGCCAAGAGGTATATACTGCATGAATATGCAGAACACATCAGAAACCGATCCACCGATCGGCACAAATTTGATTAAAGCCAAGGTTAAAACTCTTCCAAACGGACCGGGGGTTTATCGTATGCTTGGGTCAAATGATGATGTTTTGTATGTTGGTAAGGCAAAAAATCTTAAAAATCGTGTCTCTTCCTATACGCGCATCAGCGGTCACTCCAACCGTATCGCAAATATGATACGCCTCACGCACAATATGGAATTTATCCGCACCCAAACAGAAGCCGACGCTCTGCTTCTCGAAGCCAATCTTATCCAGAAATTTAAGCCCAGATTTAATGTCTTAATGCGGGATGATAAAAGCCTTCCTTATATTCTACTCGCAGATGATCATATTATTCCGCAAATCACCAAACATCGTGGAAGCCGAAAACGTAAAGGAGACTATTTTGGTCCCTTTGCATCTCCAGGAGCTGTAAACCGAACACTCAATACATTGCAAAAAGCTTTCCTGCTTAGATCTTGCTCTGACAGCGTTTATGATAGTCGGACACGCCCTTGCTTGCTCCATCAAATCAAGCGGTGCAGTGCGCCCTGTACGAATGAAATTTCGCCGCAAGATTATAGTCTGCTGGTTAAACAGGCACGACAATTCCTATCAGGAAGCAATCAGGATATTCAAGGTGAGCTTGCCCAGCAAATGCAAGCAGCAAGTGATGTTCAAGACTTTGAACTCGCAGCGGAATATCGAGATCGTATCCGCGCCCTAACATATATTCAATCCACCACGGATGTATTTGCACGCACTATTGAGGAAGCCGACATTATTTCGCTTGCTCAAGAAGGTGGGCAAAGCTGTATTCAGGTGTTTTTTTTCCGCGCAGGGCGCAACCTCGGCAATAAGGCTTATTTCCCCCGCCATGATAAAGACACACCATCAGAAGAAGTTTTAGAGTCATTTATTATTCAGTTTTATGAGAATAGACAGGCACCAAGAAAAATTCTGCTTAACCTCACCTTGCCCAGCAAAAGCCTTTTAGAGGAAGCACTGAGTTTAAAACAAGATTACAAAGTCAATCTGACCACACCAAAGCGAGGTGAAAAAGCTGATATTGTCGCGCATACGGAACAAAATGCGAGAGAGGCATTGGCGCGCAAATTGTCTGAAACAGCAAGCCAACAAAATCTCTTATCAGCAGTCGCTGAAACTTTCGATATTGAAGGCCCGATACGCCGCATTGAAGTTTTTGACAACAGTCACCTTGGCGGGACTAATCAGCTCGGGGGGATGATTGTCGCAACTGAGGACGGTTTTGTTAAAAATCAATATCGTAAATTCAACATCAAAAATGCAGATAGCGTCCCTGGCGATGATTATGCAATGATGCAAGAAGTTCTCACGCGGCGATATGAGCGCATGGTTCGCGAGGAAAATGCAGATAGTTCAAATCGTCCGGATCTGATTTTGATTGATGGGGGCAAGGGTCAGCTTGGCATTGCCAGAAAGGTAATGGCTGAACTTGGTCTTGATATCCCCTTAATCGGCATTGCCAAAGGGCCAGACAGAAATGCAGGCCGTGAACAATTTTTCATGCCGGGGCGTGATGTTTTTAACCTACCCCCCAATTCACCGGTATTATATTATCTCCAGCGATTGCGCGATGAGGCACATAGATTTGCTATTGGCGGACATCGCATCAAAAGAAAAAAAGATATTAGAGCGAATCCGTTAGATGATATTTCTGGTATTGGGGCAAAACGTAAAAAAGCCCTGTTGCATCATTTTGGTTCTGCTAAAGCTGTTATGCGAGCCTCATTAGCAGACCTCATCAGGGTTGAGGGTATTAGTGCTGGTATCGCACAACATATATATGATCATTTTAACGGCGAGGGTTCATAAGTGCTGAAACTTCTTCCAAACTTTCTAACGCTGTTCAGAATTTTTATGATCCCGGCTCTCGTGATTGTTTATCTCATCCCCGGGCCTTTGGGGCATTGGCTTGCCGTTTTGATATTCTACCTGGCAGCAATCACAGACTATCTTGATGGATGGCTCGCACGCAAACTTGAAGCAACCTCAGAGTTTGGGCGTATGCTTGACCCAATTGCCGATAAATTAATGGTTGTTGCGGTTATTATCATTCTTATTGAATTCAGAGATATTAACGGCATCCATACCCTCGCCGCCGGTCTCATAATTCTGAGAGAGATTTTAATCTCATGGTTTCGTGAATATTTAACAGATCGCGGTGTAACACTTGCCGTATCTCATATTGCAAAATTTAAAACCACCATACAAATGATTGCTTTGGGCATTTTACTTTTGGGTGAGGCCGGAGAGATGATAAGCCCGTTTATTCAGGAAATTGGGCTTGTGTTATTTTGGACGGCAACACTCTTTACTCTTTGGACAGCTATAGACTATCTATCCGAAGGCATGAGGCTTCTTAAAGAAAAAAATAGCTAGATGATTTATTGACCCCGGGTCAATGCCGCATAGCGTGTCATAAGGTCGAAACTAATCTCACTTGGCGTAAAACGATGTGGCCCAATCTCAGAAACAGGTGTCACCTCTGCAGCTGTACCGGTGATAAAACATTCCTCAAATCCATCAAGTTCATCAGGCATAATCACGCGCTCAATCACCTCAACGCCCTTCTCTTTCGCAAGGTCAATCACCGTTCGCCGCGTAATTCCATCAAGAAAGCAATCAGCTATCGGCGTATGAATCTTTCCGTCCTGAATGAAAAAAACGTTAGCTCCAGTCGCCTCAGCAACGTGCCCCCGATAATCATACATCAGGGCATCGGCATAACCTTTTTTTTCAGCGGCATGTTTGGAAAGCGTACAAATCATATACAGACCAGCCGCTTTGGCATGGCACGGTGCGGTTTCCGGTGAAGGCCGCTTATAGCTCGCAATATCCAGGCGGATGCCTTTTTTGATTTCGTCAGGGTTAAAATAAGAGGGCCACTCCCAGACAGCTATCGCTACATTAATTTTATTTTCCTGCGCGGATACACCCATCATTTCACTGCCACGCCAGGCAACTGGGCGGATATAGGCATTGGTGAGATTATTTATTTTTAGTGCTTCCTCACAAGCGGCATCAATGTCTTCAATGCTGTAAGGTATATCAAATCCGAGCTCCCGGGCAGAATAAAAAAGCCTTTCCGTATGCTCACGGAGTTTGAAAATTTTCCCCTCATAGGCACGCTCGCCCTCAAACACACAAGAGGCATAATGCAAACCATGTGATAAAACATGTATGCGTGCATCAGCCCACGGTACAAATTCACCGTTAAACCAAATATGACCGTCCATTTGATCGAATGAGATACCCAATCTACCCTCCACAGGTTATAATAAACCGATTGAGAAGTTGATATGTGTATCTGTAAGGGTAAAATAAGTCAACATGGCTGACATATTCTTCTCAAAATGCGGCTATGTATGACGCTTAATAAAAGGTAATTATGTCTCAGGATAATTCAGAAACTTTAAGCAAAAAACATGAAACCCCTCAAATTGGTGACATGTCGTCACTTGGCCTTCCTCAGGAATTGGTAGAAGCCGTGGAATTAATGTTTTTCGCCTATAGGGATTTTGTTTCAGACCCGGACACTATTCTTGAAAGCCACGGATTCGGGCGCGCCCATCACCGCGTATTACATTTTGTCGGACGTCGTCCGGGTATGTCAGTATCTGAATTACTCCACATTTTGTCGATTACCAAACAAAGCCTGTCACGTGTTCTGAAAGATTTGATTGAAGAAAAATACATCATCCAAGAAACCGATGAACATGACCGCCGGATAAAAAGGCTTTTATTGTCTCCCAAGGGTCAGAAGTTACATCGTAATTTGATTGATCCTCAAATCCGGCGGTTTCAGGAGTCGCTTGCAAAAAGTGAGATTGGCACATTAGAAAAATGGCAGGAATTCATGCTCCATCTTATAAATATGGAGACTAAAATTGATTTTATGGATGATACAGGAATGGATAAGTAGCCATGAGCGAACCCACCGAAGCATCCCCGCATATTCTCGTCGTTGATGATGACCGACGCATTCGCTCCCTTCTCCAGAAATTTCTCTCTGACCAAGGGTATAGAGCGAGTATTGCGGCAAATGCCGGCGAAGCTAGACGAAAACTCAGCCTCGAAATTTTTGATTTGATTGTTCTTGATGTCATGATGCCAGGGGAAACCGGTCTCGAACTGACAACCGTGCTACGCAAGGAAGCTAATTATGTGCCTATTTTAATGCTTACAGCGTTAGCGGAGGTGGATGACCGGATTGAAGGCTTACGCATTGGAGCGGATGATTATCTGCCAAAACCTTTTGAACCTACAGAGTTGCTTTTGCGTATCCGAAATATTTTACGGCGTCAGGAGTCAATGCCTAATATTGCTGATATGCCGGAAGAAATTACCTTCGGCGATTGTGTTTTCAAGCCTGAAAGAGGCGAATTGACAAAAAACGGTGAACGTGTCCCTCTCACCACACGCGAGATAGAATTAATGCGATGCTTTGCGTCTAGGGGTGGACGCATTATCCGGCGAGAAGAATTAACAGGTGATCATGAAAACATTTCTGAACGTGCCATTGATGTTCAAATCAATAGATTGCGTCGGAAAATTGAGGACACACCAAGAGACCCAATCTTCTTGCAGACAGTCCGAGGCGCTGGATATATTTTACAAACCGATTAGAATGATCCCATGATAAATTGGGCAAATTTAAGCAGCTATTTTCAGCTTAAGAACTACATGCCGTCAGGACTATATTCACGGTCACTGATGATTATCATCATCCCTATTGTTCTGATACAGATTGTTGCCGGTTATGTCTTCCTTGAGCGTCATTGGAACACTGTTACCAAACGCCTATCCCATGCCGTAATAAGTGACTTGTCATTACTGGTGGATTTACGCATGGGGGATACCCAGACAGATGATGAGGAACTTATCAGGCTTGCAGATGAAAGTTTTGAGATGAGCATCGCATTTTTGCCAGGCGAAACATTACCTGAACCTGTGCCGCGCCCATTTGTAGATCTTCTTGATGACTCTCTTTCTGATGAAATTGAAAATCTGGTTGGACGCCCTTTCTGGCTGGATACAGTTTCCGTCGGTAATTATGTGGATGTGCGCCTTCAACTTCCCGGTGAAGTGATGCGCGCACTGGTCCTTAAAAGTAAGGTATACGCAACAAATTCACATATATTTATTGTTTGGATGACGGGTACGTCTTTATTTCTACTCGCGGTTTCGATTATTTTTCTACGTAACCAAATCCGCCCGATTGAAAATCTGGCCGAGGCGGCTGAAAGCTTTGGTCGAGGCCGTGATATACAAGATTTCAAACCGTCCGGTGCCTCTGAAGTCCGGCAAGCGGCATCAGCTTTTTTGGACATGCGAGATCGTATCAAAGCACAAATTGAACAAAGAACCACGATGCTTGCCGGTGTGAGCCATGATTTAAGAACGCCACTGACACGATTAAAACTGCAACTCGCTATGCTGCCGCGCTCACCAGAAATTCTGGGGCTGGAAAAAGATATCATTGAAATGGAAGACATGCTTGAGGATTATCTATCTTTCGCTAAGGGCTTTCAGGGCGAAAAAAGCCTTGAGATTAATATTCGCAATCTACTGGAAGAAATTCGTGAAAGTGCGAAACTTCGCAAACCAGACACCGATATATTTCTTGCATGCCCGCCAACTTTACATTTCAAAGTAAAACGCCGTGCCTTTAAAAGGTGCCTCACGAACCTCGTCAATAATGCCTGTAACCATGCTGAAGAAGTCCGTATCATTGTAAAAATAGAAGATGAAAGCCTGAATATTATTATTTCAGATAATGGCCCTGGTATTCCCGAAGAGTCCATGGATCAGGTTTTTAGACCATTCTTCCGTCTGGATCAGGCGCGGAATGCAGAGACTGGTGGTACAGGTCTTGGGCTTTCTGTTGCACGCGATGTAGCACGCGGACATGGCGGGGATATTTATCTGTCAAAAGGAACACAAGGCGGCCTAGAGGCCACTGTATCTGTGCCAGCTTGAGCTAGATTTTGGATAATTCTTCTGATCGTTTTTTTGCCGCTTTAACAGCCTCCAGCATGATTGACTGCAACCCTGCGTCAGCCATCAGCACATCCAATGCCGCTTGCGTTGTCCCACCTTTTGAGGTTACATTCTCGCGCAATTGAGCCGCATTTTCCGTAGAACTCTCCAATAATGCTGCTGAGCCTATAATCGTCTTTCGGGCAAATGTTTCTGCCATTTCGGGCGCAAAACCAATATCTATTGCCGCCGCTGTCAGTGCCTCAACAAAATGAAACAGATAGGCAGGACCACTACCGCTCACTGCTGTGACAGAGTCCATCATGGACTCATTCTCAACCCAGACAACCTCCCCGACAGCCTGCATCAGGCTTGTAGCGACGTTTTTATGGGCATCAGAAATATCATCAGCCGCACATAATGCCGTCAGTCCCTGACTGACGGTTGCCGGCGTATTAGGCATGGCACGAACAATACTCCGTTTGGGCAACGCATTTTGCAAGGCTTCAATCGAAATTCCCGCCAGAATGGAAATAACCATCGCTTCGGGATGAATATTGGCTTGGTGTTCGTCAAGAACCTCGCGGTAATTTTGCGGCTTTACGGCAAGAATAACGGTCTGACTTTCATTAATAGTTACCGTGGACGGATTCGGGTCAATTGGTAATGATCTGAGCGCATCTGAGGGGAAATTCTCCAGCACTTCAATTGAGGTAAAGTCTGAGGCGAGCCAGCCTTTAAGCATGGCCTGACCCATTTTGCCAGCACCGATAAGGAGTATTGGCGTGCTATTAGGCATCGCCCTTGGTTTCAAACATGCAGACCTCAAGGGCTCTCTGAGCGTCATGTCCTGCCCAAATGAGATATTGGAAAGCGGGGAAGAATTGCTCACAAGTCGTCACAGCATGATTTAACAGCCCCTCACATTGCGTTTCACTGAGGCCTTCGCCGCTAACCATCAGTGTGTTTCGGAATAAAACCGCGCCGTCGCCAGACCAAATATCAAAATGTCCAAGCCATAATTGCTCATTAATTTGCGCAATCAGGTCGCAAACATCATTTCTTTTTGCTGTTGGTACTTTCGTGTCCAGAACACAGGCCAGATGCAGTCCACCTAAATCTGAACGCCAACTAATCGCCATATGCAAATCGCAATATTTACCTGAGACACAAATATTCATGTCATCTTCGGTCCCGCGCTCGCTCGGCCACTCATAGGCAGCCGCCAGCTTTTCCATAGCGTCTATGGGGTGTTCGGAGATTTGGATGTCTTGAGCTTCAGCTAGGATCATAATTATCGCCTGTTATTTCTGTTGCACATAATGCCGGTTAGCTGGTTTTGCAGTTGAATTGTATGCTTCTACCAGATTTAGTGGGTCATTTAGACTTCACCCACAAGATGACAGTGCCTGATTCACAGTAACGATAAAAGGGGCAATCACTCAGAAGATGACTTCTTTGCTGTTGACGGTTTTTTTCGAGTCACTTTTTTAACTGTTGAAGGGCTTTCTTTAGCCAAACCACGCTCAAGTTCTTCAAGACGCTTAGTCAAAGCTTCATTTTCTTGACGCGCTTGTTGCGCCATCTCGGCAACAACATCAAATTCTTCACGAGATACCAAATCAAGCTTACGAATAGTGGTTTCCAGCCGCGAACGCATCAATGAAGCGGCTTCCTCTTGCATGCCTTGGGCAGTCCCCACAGCACCCATCATAAGTTTGACAAAATCATCAACAATTTTTTCACGTGCCTGACTCATTGGCTTGCCTATCCATTAGAGCTAAATATCTTATTTTCATGATATAACAAATATTGATGTAAACCCCAAATAAAAGCCGGACTCAGACCCCTACCGCAGAAACTTGAACAAAAAGAGTGATAGAATGCCATTTCCTGATATTGATCCGATAATTTTCCAAATAGGCCCATTTGCTTTACGCTGGTATGCATTGGCTTATATGATCGGTCTTATTGGAGGCTGGTATTACATGCTGTCTCTTGCGCCAAATACATCCATTTATGAACAATATGACAAAGACGAAGCTTCTCCGCTGGATGATTTACTCCTCTGGCTAACCATCGGCACCATTCTTGGGGGACGGCTTGGATATGTCATATTTTATAACCCCGGCTATTACCTTGACAACCCCGGACAAATTCTTGCGGTCTGGGAGGGAGGCATGGCCTTTCATGGCGGTTTTCTCGGGGTGACTATTGCGGTACTGATCTACGCCTATAAGCACAACATCAACCCGTTATCGCTGGGTGACTTAATCGCTTCGGCTACACCCATAGGATTATTCTTTGGACGGATTGCCAATTTTATCAATAGCGAATTATGGGGACGACAAACCGAATTTACCCTTGGTGTTATTTTTCCAAATGGTGGCCCCCTACCGCGACACCCTAGTCAACTTTACGAAGCATTTTTAGAGGGATTACTGCTTTTTATAGTGCTGGCTTTTCTTTGCCGGCGCACAAATGCCCCACAAAAGCCGGGCCTCATAATGGGTATATTTATCGCCGGTTATGGCCTGTCACGCATGATTGTCGAGCAATTTTTCCGCGAACCTGACGCGCATATAGGGTATCTCGTAGGCGGAACGACGATGGGTTTCTGGCTATCTCTGCCCATGCTGATTGCCGGATTATTTTTTGTTTATCTCGCAACCCGGAAAAGACAGCAAATCAAATCAGATGAATGAGCTCAAACAAATTATCATTGAGGAAATTCGCGCAAACGGGCCGATGCCGCTTGAAGATTATATGGCGCGCGCACTCGGGGATAACACGCACGGTTATTACACAAAAAAAGATCCATTCGGCAAAAAAGGAGATTTTATCACTGCACCTGAAACCAGTCAGGTTTTCGGCGAGTTGATCGGCCTATGGGGGCTAGACTTCTGGATAAACTCTGGTTCATGGTCGAATTTCAATTTAGTAGAACTCGGCCCCGGGCGCGGCACGCTCATACGCGATATCACTAATGCAGTAAAGGGACACCCTACCTACCTGCAATCTGCCCGCCTACATCTGCTAGAAACCAGCCCTGTATTAAGAGACCTGCAAAACCGAACTCTCTCTCATATCACTCGTGAGAAATCCGCCTGTCAGTGGCATGAAAATATCGATGATTTAATTGAGGCCTGTCATGGCATGCCTGTGATTATTTATGCCAATGAATTTTTTGATGCTCTTCCTATTCGCCAATATGTACAAGAAAATGACTCATGGGCTCTGAGATGTGTTGATGTGGAAGACAATGAACTTGTTCCAATAACCTCCAAAGATAGATTGCTCACGGAACACCTACCGGCAGCGCAGAACTTTTCGCACGGAGATATTTTAGAAACGACGCCTTTAGCCGAGTCCATTGTGATGCAACTCGCCAACTATATTACTAAATATGGTGGCGCACTTTTGATGATTGATTATGGCTACACAAAAAATCAACCAGGCGACACGTTCCAAGCATTGTCCGACCATCGGACTGTTTCACCCTATAAAAGCCCAGGAGATGCAGACCTCACAGCCCATGTGAATTTTAAACGCCTTGCTGATATAGCAGAGGATACATCCTGCAAAAGTTTAGGCCCTGTCTCGCAAAGAAACTTTCTTTTATCCCTTGGACTGGAACAACGCTTTGAAAGCTTAAGCCTAAACGCCACTACCCAACAGAAAATTGATTTACTTGCGGCACGTAATCGGCTTATTGGCGTCGATCAAATGGGTGTGCTTTTCAATGTACTTGCGGTTACAAAATCTGATGCGGCATTACCTGCAGGATTTGAAGAAATATCAAGGGATGTTTTATGACAGCACCACCTTTTCTCACTGATGCGCTTTTAACACCAACAAGTCACGGATTCTTTGGACGCCAAGGCGGTGTTTCTAGCGGTTTATATGACAGCTTAAATGTCGGCCTCGGCTCCAATGATAGAAAAGAGAACATCACCATCAACCGCCAGAGGGTTGCAACAAGTCTTAATGCACAATGCCTGATTACAGGATATCAGACCCATAGCAATAAGGTCTCAGAGGTGTTGACTGCTGACGACAAGCCTGAAGCGGATGCCTTATTCACAAAAGAAAAAGGGATAGCATTGGGTGTGTTATCCGCTGACTGCGTACCGGTTCTTATAAGCGGGAGTATAGGCGGTCATAAAACAGACATCATCGCCACAGCCCATGCAGGCTGGAAAGGGGCAATAGCCGGTATAATTGAAAACCTTGTAACCACTCTTAAAGCCGAGGAGGTTCATCCCGACAGCATGAAAGCCATTATTGGCCCTGCCATATCCCAAGCGGCTTATCAGGTCGGTATTAATGTTTATGAAAAAGTCATTGCAGTGGATCCATCGGCGAGAGAGTTATTCTTGCCCGAAACGGAACATGAGAAGTTTTTGTTTAATCTCCCTGCTTTTGTTAAGACCAGAATAAAAGCCGCGGGCGTTATGCAAATTTCACATTTAGATATTTGTACTTATTTAAACCCAGACACCTATTTTTCCTATCGTCGTGCAACGCATCAAAAAGAATCAGATTATGGGCGTCAAATATCAGCCATAGCCCTGACTTAGTTTTATTTTTAGAAAATTTTTTTGATTTTCAAAAAAATGGGGTTACACAGGTCGCTCTGCTTTGTTACAAAAACGTGTCAAAGGATTCTGTGGGAAGAAGCCATGAAGTTAGTCGCCGGAAACAGTAATCGTCCACTCGCTGAAGCAATCGCGAAATATCTAAATATACCTCTAACAAAATCAGATATCAGGCGGTTTGCTGATGAAGAAGTTTTTGTAGAGATACAAGAAAATGTTCGCGGTGAAGATGTTTTCATCATTCAATCCACATCCTTTCCGGCTAATGACAATCTCATGGAATTATTAATTACCATAGACGCTTTAAGACGCGCATCCGCCCGTCGTATAACAGCTGTCATTCCCTATTTTGGTTATGCGCGGCAAGATCGCAAGCCTGGCCCTCGGACACCTATTTCAGCTAAGCTGGTCGCCAATCTCATTGAAGCTGCAGGCGCGGATAGAGTCCTCACGCTTGATTTACATGCCGGACAGATTCAAGGGTTTTTTGATATTCCGACAGACAATCTTTTCGGCGCGCCGGTTTTTGTTGAGGATATTCAATCCCGGTTTAATGGTGATGATTTAATGGTGGTTTCACCTGATGTCGGCGGTGTTGTTCGCACCCGCGCACTGGGCAAACGCATTAATGCCGATTTGGCGATTGTCGATAAGAGACGCGAAAGGGCCGGTGAGTCGGAAGTCATGAATATTATTGGTGATGTAAATGGGCGTAAGTGTTTACTTGTTGATGATATCGTAGATAGTGCGGGCACTTTGTGTAATGCAGCCGCAGCTTTGATGGATAATGGTGCTTCGAGTGTTTCTGCTTATGTTACCCATGGGGTGCTATCAGGCGCAGCAACAGAACGTGTAAATAATTCCGTTATGGAAAAATTGCTCATCACTGACTCTATTCAGCCCTCAGAGGATGTGATTAATAGCGACAAGTTTTCTGTCATCACCATAGCCCCCCTTATTGGCGAAGCCATGCTCAGAACAACAGAAGAGCGCTCGGTTTCAAGCCTATTCGATTAAAAAACCCGCCGAAGCGGGTTAATTAAAATAATCTAATTTCTGGAATAATATTCAACCACAAGGTTCGGTTCCATCTGAACTGGATATGGAACATCTGCGAGTTGTGGAACGCGGGTAATGCTGGCTGTCATTTTGTTATGATCCACATCCAGGTAATCGGGTGTGTCGCGCTCGGGGCTTTGAATAGCTTCAAGGACAAGCGCAATATTGCGGGACTTATCACGCACCTGAACAACATCGCCAGGCTTCAGGCGTGCGCTAGGTATATTACAACGACGACCATTTACCATCACGTGACCGTGATTAACAAATTGACGTGCAGCAAAAACCGTTGGGACGAATTTTGCACGATAAATGATTGCATCAAGACGTTGCTCAAGAAGACCAACAAGATTTTCACTCGTATCGCCCTTTAAGCGTGAGGCCTCAGCATATATGCCGCGAAACTGTTTCTCAGTGATATTACCGTAATGGCCCTTGAGTTTTTGCTTTGCACGCAATTGCAGACCAAAGTCAGAAAGTTTACCACGACGATTTTGACCATGCTGTCCTGGACCATAATCACGTCTGTTCACAGGGCTTTTGGGGCGACCCCAGATATTCTCGCCCATACGGCGGTCAATTTTATATTTAGCACTAATCCGCTTGCTCATGCGGGAAAATCCTTTGCGTCGTCAAACCAATTTAAGAAAATAAGCTTAGAAGAAAACTCTTCTATAATGAGCGCGGAGTATAGCCAGCTTCACAGAACTGTCAAACCATAAGGTTTGATTTATGTGAATTTTTTTATCCGTCATTTTTGGTCGCCCGGATCGGGGTCTCCGCGTGAAATTGCAAGCACCCGCGCTTTCATTTCACTGTCTTTTGCCCCCCTCGGCCAACGCAATAAAGCATTTATCATTCCCCTAAAAGTGCGAACATCCTGCTCCGTCATTTTTGTTCGCATCAGCATATTTCTTATATTACGGGCCATCGCAGGTTTTTTCTCAGGCGGCGCAAGAAACCCTGCCTCATCAAGAGCGTTTTCCAGATGTGTGAACATACCTGATAACTCACCCCGATTTGCAGGTCGTGTATCAGTCATTAATAACACCTCCGCCGCCGTATCATCCTTATAATTGGACCAAACATAAGACATCAGCAAAACCGCTTGCGCAAGATTAAGAGATGAGAAGTCAGGATTAAGGGGCACAGTGCATATCGCATCGCATAGAGAGATATCATCATTATCAAGACCGGTTCTCTCGGGGCCGAACATCAAACCGCTTTTCACACCTTCTGCGGCATGAGAATACATCTCTTCAGCCGTTTTTTCAGGTGTCAAAACTGTCTTTACCATATCGCGGCTCCGGGCCGTCGTCGCCACAATATAACCAAGGTCTGCAATGGCTTCCGCGGTTGTCGTAAATGTTTTTCTGTTTTCAACCACCTTATCAGCTCCGGCAGAAGCTTTAATGGCTCTATCCACATCCCAACCATGACGTGGATTAACTAAACGCAAATCCTCAAGCCCGAAATTGAGCATTGCACGAGCAACAGTACCGATATTTTCCCCCAGCTGAGGACCGATTAAAATGACTGCAGGCTTCATAAAAACATCCGACTTTCCACTCATTAAGGTAATTAAGCATCCGCAATGTATAATTTTTTATCACCTGAGACAAAATACCCATCAAATAAATCAATGCAGGTCTTTTATATAACCCAAACCTCTGCTATGCCTGAGCTTAATTCATAAGGCATTGAGGGTTAACTATGTCAAAAATCAAGGTTGAAAATCCTGTCATTGAGATTGATGGGGATGAAATGACCAGAATTATCTGGCAACTCATAAAAGATAAGCTCATCTTACCATATCTCGACATAGACTTAAAATATTACGACCTGTCAGTTCAGGTGCGTGATGACACTAAGGACCAAATTACAATTGATGCGGCAGAAGCCATCAAAGAGTACGGTGTCGGTGTCAAATGCGCGACCATCACACCGGATGAAGCGCGTGTTGAAGAATTTAACCTCAAAGAAATGTGGCGGTCTCCTAACGGTACCATTAGAAACATTCTAGGCGGCACAGTATTCCGTGAACCAATAATTTGTAAAAATGTACCGCGCCTCGTGCCGGGTTGGACAGACCCAATTGTTATTGGACGTCACGCATTTGGCGATCAATACCGCGCAACAGATTTTGTTGTCCCCGGCAAAGGTAAGCTCAAAATCAGTTGGGAATCCGAAGATGGCAGCGAAAAAATTGAAAGAGATGTTTTTGATTTCCCCGGCGGGGGTATTGCTATGGCAATGTATAATCTTGATGAGTCTATACGGGATTTTGCACGCGCAAGCATGAATTATGGCTTAAACAGAAATTGGCCAGTCTATCTGTCTACAAAAAACACTATCCTGAAAGCTTATGACGGACGTTTCAAAGATCTATTTCAGGAAGTTTTTGACGCAGAGTTTAAGGATAAATTTGAAGCCAATGGCATCACCTATGAGCATCGCCTGATTGACGACATGGTCGCCGCAGCGCTCAAATGGAACGGTAAATTTGTCTGGGCGTGTAAAAACTATGATGGTGACGTTCAATCCGACACTGTCGCCCAGGGATTTGGTTCTCTCGGTTTGATGACTTCAACCCTTCTAACGCCAAATGGTAAAACGATGGAAGCCGAAGCGGCACACGGAACTGTGACACGTCACTTTAGGGCCCATGAACGCGGCGAAGAAACATCAACAAATTCAATTGCATCAATATTTGCTTGGACACGTGGCCTCATTAAGCGTGGTGAAATTGACGGCAATGAGGCGTTGATTAATTTCGCTCAGACGCTTGAAAAAGTGTGTGTTAGCACTGTTGAAAGCGGTCACATGACTAAAGATTTGGCGTTGCTTGTCGGGCCACAGCAAAATTGGCTCAGCACGACGGCATTTCTGGATAAAATTGACAGCAATTTGCAAAAAGCCCTCAGCTAAATCTATTTGCTGATTTCATACCGGCTTTATTTAAAGACTTGCTTTGATGGCGTCCAAGGCTTCAGGGGCAGCAGCCGTGTATGATCCCCCTGCTTGAGCCATATCAGGGCGCCCACCGCCGCCCTTGCCGCCAAGTTTATCAGCACCAAGACGCACCAAAGATACCGCGTCAAACCTTTCCGTCAGGTCTTTAGTCACGCCTACAGCGATACCGACCTTTCCTTCATCTATGCCGATAAAGACAACCACCCCACTGTCTATTTGTTTTTTGCCTTCATCAACAAGGCCACGCAATTCTTTTGCGGGGAGACCCTGCACAATTTTACCGAGAAATTTTGTGCCATTAATTTCTGTAATATCGTCTTGCGTATCGGTATCTATCATTTGGCCGCCACCAAGCGCTAAAGTCTTTTTGGCTTCGGCTAATTCGCGTTCAAGACGTTTTTTCTCATCCAGCAAACCAGCAATGCGGTTCGGTAAATCTTTCTGACCGGCCTTTAAAATACCCGCAATATCACCCAGCACACCTTCCTGCTCTTTCAGATAATGCCGTGCAGCATGACCCGTCATAGCTTCAATACGTCTAACACCCGATGCAACCGCCATTTCCTGCGTAATGGCAAAAAGGCCAATATCACCCAGCCGATTGACATGTGTGCCCCCGCATAATTCTACTGAATAATGCCCACCGCGATTATCCGCATCACCATCCTCGCCCATTGCTAGAACGCGCACCTCATCGCCGTATTTTTCCCCGAACAACGCCAGCGCCCCAGCTTCGATTGCTTCCTCTGGTGTCATAAGACGGGTGCTGACTTGATGATTGGATAGAATGACAGCATTAACAATATCTTCAACTTGTTTAATGTCTTCATCAGTCATCGCCTTTGGATGGCTGAAATCAAATCGAAGATAAGCAGCTTCAACCAATGATCCCTTTTGAGTAACGTGATCACCAAGAACCCGCCTTAAGGCTTCATGTAACAAATGCGTGGCGGAGTGATTAGAGCGTATCTCAGTACGTCGGCTGTCATCAATTGCAAGATGTACCACATCACCAACAGCAAGCTCCCCAGACTGAACATCACCAATATGAACATGCATATCGCCAAGTTTCTTCAATGTATTGGTCACAGCCATCGACGCAGAGTTTTCAGACTTGATAATGCCTTGATCTCCCGCTTGCCCGCCGCTTTCAGCATAAAACGGGGTTTGATTAACGATGATGGAGGCTTCTTGCCCAGCATGTACGCGGTCAGTTGGCACACCGTCTAAGATGATAGCAGATATTTTAGCTTCGGCCTCTGCACCTTGGTAACCGACAAATTCTGTCATGCCTGTATCTTGTCGTATATCGTACCAAATTGTTTCGGTTGCCGTTTCACCCGAACCTGACCAGTTGGCGCGCGCTTCTGCCCGTTGTTTTTCCATGGCTGTCTCGAAGCCCGCTTCATCTACGCTAAGTCCGCGCTCGCGTAAGGCGTCTTGCGTTAAATCAAGTGGAAAGCCATACGTATCGTAAAGTTTAAAAGCAATATCGCCGGGCAAAATCTTACCATTTAAATCTTCAAGCGCATCATCAAGCAATTTTAAACCGCGTGTCAGGGTTTCCCTAAAACGTTCTTCCTCATGTTTGAGCGTTTCCGTTATCAACGCACCGGCTCTTTCAAGTTCAGGATAGGCAGCCGCCATCTGGCTTTTAAGCGCAGGTAATAATTTCCACATATGCGGTTCAGAAGTACCGAGCAACTGAGCATGGCGCATAGCTCGTCGCATAATTCGGCGTAATACATAACCGCGCCCTTCATTCGACGGCAAAACACCGTCCGCGATTAAAAAAGCCGCACTGCGTAAATGGTCAGCAATAACCCTATGACTTACCTTATGCACACCATCTGCTGCCTGGTCGCTAAAATCTGCAGATGCGGCAATGAGATGCTGCATCAAATCAGTATCGTAATTGTCATGTTTGCCTTGAAGCAGCGCGCCAATACGCTCGAGCCCCATCCCCGTATCAATAGACGGCTTGGGAAGATCGGTGCGCGTACCATCTACATGTTGCTCAAATTGCATGAAGACAAGATTCCAAATTTCTATAAATCTGTCCCCATCTTCATCGGGGCTACCTGGTGGCCCACCGGCTATTTCCGGTCCGTGATCGAAGAATATTTCAGAACACGGTCCACATGGTCCCGTATCCCCCATAGACCAAAAATTGTCAGATGTAGCGATGGGAATAATCCGATCATCACTTAGACCAGCAATTTTCTTCCAAAGCGTTTTAGCTTCTTCATCTTCGGCATATACCGTAACCAACAGTTTTTCTTCAGCAATTTGAAGCTCTTTAGTCAAAAACTGCCAGGCGTAATTAATAGCATCTTCTTTGAAGTAATCCCCAAAGGAAAAGTTACCCAGCATTTCAAAGAAAGTATGATGGCGCGCAGTATAACCCACATTATCGAGGTCGTTATGCTTACCCCCTGCACGCACACATTTTTGAGATGTCACCACACGTTGATACGGTGAGACTTCTTGGCCCGTGAAAAAATTCTTGAAAGGAACCATACCGGCATTGGTGAAGAGTAATGTCGGATCATTCAAAGGTACAAGCGGACTGGATGCGAGAACCTTGTGGTCCTGCAGCTCAAAATATTCAAGAAATGATTTACGGATGTCCGCCAAGCCAAGTGACATTTTATTCTCCCACTAGGTTTGTAACGAGCCTTCCCCAATATGCCAAGCCCTGTCCGTACGAAACAGATAAATTTACAATATAAATAAAGAAAACCCCGGATATGAAATCCGGGGTTTTATAATTGGTACACACAATAAAGGAGCCAAATTAGCTTGCTGCTTCCTCTAGCTCATCATCACCTGCATCATAATCATCTTCAGGTTTGAGAGGCTCTACATCAACAAGACCAGCGTCAGCACGGACTTTTTCTTCAATTTCCGCAGCAATATCGGGGTTATCCTTAAGGAACTGACGGGCATTTTCTTTACCCTGACCGATACGCTGGTCACCATAACTGTACCAGCTACCAGATTTTTCAACGACTTCAGCTTTAACGCCAAGATCAATCAACTCACCAGTTTTTGAGATACCTTCACCATACATGATGTCAAACTCAACGACACGGAAAGGCGGTGCCACTTTATTTTTAACAACTTTGACACGTGTCTGGTTGCCAACCACTTCCTCGCGATCTTTAATCGCCCCGATACGACGGATATCCAGACGGCAAGAAGAATAGAATTTCAAGGCATTACCACCGGTTGTTGTTTCCGGACTACCAAACATCACCCCGATTTTCATCCGAATTTGATTGATGAAAATAACCATCGTATTTGACTTTGATATAGAGGCAGTCAGTTTACGCAAAGCCTGACTCATCAAACGGGCTTGAAGACCTGGCAAACTGTCGCCCATATCGCCTTCAAGTTCAGCGCGTGGGGTTAATGCCGCCACCGAATCAACAACCAACACATCAATCGCACCAGATCTGACCAGCGTATCCGCGATTTCAAGCGCCTGTTCGCCATTATCGGGCTGAGAAATCAACAATTCTTCCACATCCACGCCCAATTTACCCGCATATATGGGGTCGAGTGCGTGTTCAGCATCAATAAAAGCACAAATACCGCCGTTTTTCTGTGCTTCTGCAACTGTATGTAAGGCAAGAGTTGTTTTACCCGAGCTTTCCGGCCCGTAAATCTCGATAATCCGGCCTTGTGGCAAGCCACCAATACCGAGTGCGATATCCAGACCCAAGGAGCCAGTTGGAATAGCTCCAATTTCTACAATATTTTCTGGGTCGCCCAGCTTCATCACCGAGCCTTTACCATAATTTCGTTCAATCTGGCCTAAAGCAGCTTCAAGAGCTTTTTTTCTGTCGCCTTTTTCATCCATGAGGTTCACCAAGTTAGAGGACATTGCTATCTCCTTATTTCACACCCCTATAAAAGGAGCAATTAACTTATTTGTACCTATTTTGTTCTTTTTGGCAAGGAAAAAATTAACCCATTGATTTTATTTATATAATAAAATCATGTTCTCACTTTATTCACAGAAAGAGTGATTTTTTAAAAAAAATCACAAGCCAGGCAAGAGAATCGGTAAGGCAGAAAAAAAGCTCTAGTCGTCGCGGAATACGCGCTCACGTTTTTCGTGTCTTTCCTGCGCTTCCACGCTTAATGTTGCAATTGGGCGCGCATCGAGGCGTTTCAGACTAATCGGATCGCCTGTTTCCTCACAATAACCGTAAGTTTGGTCTTCCAGACGTCCAAGCGCGGCATCTATTTTATTTATGAGTTTACGTTGTCGGTCACGCGTTCTTAATTCCAATGTTTTTTCAGATTCAGAAGCTGCTCTGTCAGTCACGTCAGGAAGGTGAAGACTCCCTTCTTGCAATGAAGAGACAGTTTCGCGTGTTTCCCGAATGATATCCTCTTTCCAAGTCACAAGCTTGCGCCGGAAATATTCCCTTTGACGGGCATTCATAAAGGGTTCGCTATCACTGGGCGCATAATCTTTTGGTAAACGCGTTGCCATGAACGATATTCTCCTGCACCAAATTAAGACAGGCGAAATATATTCAGTTCTTGCTTAAATACAAGTCCGACATTGCAAGCATTTTTGATTTTTTGGATTTTTTCCCATAAATAAGCATGCGTTAAAATGTCCGCAGCGGAGATTCTGTTCTTGCCTGCAGGCCGTAAATTGGTGTTTAAAAGGTTTTTCAAAACAAATAAGGAATTCTGTGATGTCCGGAAAATTCGAAGGTACTCAAAATTACATTGCAACAGAGGATTTACGGATTGCGGTAAATGCTGCGCTCACATTGGAAAGACCACTTCTGGTCAAAGGCGAACCCGGTACAGGTAAAACCGTATTGGCTGAGGAAGTCGCTAAAGCACTGGATCTGGAGCTTCTCACCTGGCACATCAAATCCACCACCAAAGCGCATCAAGGGCTATATGAGTATGACGCCATCACACGCCTGCGGGATAGCCAACTCGGGGATGAACGCGTCAAAGATATTAAAAACTATATTAATCGCGGCAAACTCTGGGAAGCCTTTGCCCATAAAGGGCGCGTCGTTCTGCTGATTGATGAGATTGATAAGGCCGACATCGAGTTCCCAAATGACTTGCTCCAAGAACTCGACCGCATGGAATTTTTTGTTTACGAGACCGGCGAAACCATTAAGGCCGAGACACGCCCGCTGGTTATCATCACCTCCAATAATGAGAAAGAATTGCCGGACGCCTTCTTACGCCGCTGCTTCTTCCATTACATCGCTTTCCCAGACCACGAGACAATGACAGAAATCGTCAAAGTTCACTTCCCGGATTTAAAACCGCGTCTGGTGAAAGAAGCGCTGTCTGTTTTTTATGAAGTGCGTGAGGTGCCGGGACTGAAAAAGAAACCCTCCACATCTGAATTGCTGGACTGGCTGAAGCTTCTGATGAATGAGGATATTGACGAAACCACCCTGCGCGAGCGTGACCCGAATAAGCTTATTCCACCATTACATGGGGCGTTGCTTAAAAACGAGCAAGATGTTCAGCTATTTGAAAAGCTGGCTTTTCTGGCCCGCCGCGAGAGAAATTAGACCCTAAACAATGTTTGTTGATTTCTTCCATGATCTGAAAAGTAACGGCGTACCCGTCAGCCTGCGAGAATATCTGAGCCTGCTGGAAGCTCTGGATCGTGATGTCATCAACCGCGACATTCAAGAATTTTACTATCTCTCCCGCGCTGCTTTGGTGAAGGACGAGAAGAACCTCGATAAGTTTGATGTTGTATTCGGCAAAACCTTCAAAGGTCTGCAAGCATTATCGGAAACAGAAATCGCCGAAATCCCGACGGAGTGGTTGCAATCCCTCACCGAAAAGTTTTTGACTGAAGAAGAAAAAGCTGCGGTGGAAGCGCTAGGCGGCTGGGAAAAAATTATGGAAGAGCTGCAAAAGCGGCTTGAGGAACAAAAAGAACGCCATGAAGGGGGCAATAAATGGATTGGCACGGGCGGCACATCGCCTTTTGGTGCGGACGGCTATAACCCTGAAGGCATCCGCATTGGTCAGGAAAAAGGGCGTCATGGGCGCGCGGTGAAGGTCTGGGATAAGCGCGAATATAAAAATCTCGATGGTGACGTCGAGATTGGCACGCGCAATATAAAAGTTGCCCTGCGGCGCCTTCGCCGTTTTGCCCGCGACGGTGTGCCGGATAAGCTCGATCTGGATGGCACGATCAAATCCACCGCCAATGCCGGTTATCTTGATATTAAGCTGGAGGCCGAGCGGCGCAACAAAATCAACGTGCTGTTGTTTTTTGATGTTGGCGGCTCAATGGATCCGCATATCAAGCTTTGCGAGGAGTTGTTTTCTGCCGCGCGCGCTGAGTTTAAAACCATGGAACATTTTTATTTCCACAACTGCCTTTATGAAGGCGTGTGGAAAGACAATGCCCGCCGCCATACGGACAAAATGCCGACATGGGATGTGCTGCATAAATACCCGGCGGACTATAAGATTATTTTTGTCGGAGATGCGTCCATGTCGCCTTATGAGATTGTGCATGCAGGCGCGTCGGTGGAACATTGGAATGAAGAGGCCGGGGGCGTGTGGCTCCAACGTGTGGTGGATATTTATACCAGCGCGGTGTGGCTTAACCCGACGCCGGAACGCTTTTGGACGCATAGCGGCTCAACCGACATCATCAAGCAGATTTTCAATGACCGCATGTTCCCCCTCACCCTCGATGGCCTCGACGCCGCCATGCGCGAATTGAGTCGGTAAAAAAACTCTAATCAATGTCTACACCTAGTCTCCTAACACGAAGTCTATTGATTACACTATTGTTTTCTTTCGCAATTTCTTTCAAAGCTAAAGCTGCATCTCTGAGAAAAACTACCTTTGCGTGTAACACTGTATAACAGAATATGTTATGATATTTTCATCCTTTGTTATGACAGGCAAAGGCTGGGTTATGATAGCCCTGACACAAAGCGGTATAGGATAAGCCGCCTGAAGACAGTGAGTGCGGCTTGCCGTTCTCTATAGTTTCAGTTTGGCTTAAATGCTTAAGCTTATTGAGTTTTTCTTAGTCTTGTCCCGATAACCGTCAACTCGACACCATGTCGGGGTGGCGGCGGAATACAACAGCTCCGGCGAATACGCCGTTGCCGACTTTGTGCGGTGCTATCAGACCCCGGCACCATTCAGATGAATGGTGCCGTTTTGGTATAACAATACAAAGAGACACCAAATGAAACATCTACAACAAATCCGGAAATTCCTTCGACATATTCTTCCCCTTTAAAAAACAGAGCTAATGCCCTTTATGGAGGGTGATACGTTAATTGCCATTCGTAGGCTGGAGACAGATCAAGTCATCACGATTGTTCGCGAAGATGTTCAGCTAAGTGAAGATGAAAAAATAAGCTTGGCGGATTTGTGCCGCACTCTGAGTTTTAAGCTGAAATAGAGGGTTTTGAAAACCTCTAATCCTTCTTATTTCCTTTATTAATCACTTCGACATTTGTGGTGTTGGTGGTGTGGGTGGCGCCTGCTTCAGCTTTGCGAATCTCGGCGCGCTCAATGATGATTTGTTCGTGCTGCCGCATCAGACATTCTCTGTCATTTGGTTAATTCAACTCTTCGCATCTGAATTTTGCCAGCTCGGCAGCAGGTACCAAGTCCGGCGCGACAACTGAGGTAAAGCGTGAGGCTTCACATGCCGGTAGTGTCAGCACGACGGCAATAAGAAAAATTTGATTAAGTTTTTGTGTATTTAAGGCCAATGCAGATAGGTTATTTCTTTTAACTAAAGTCATTCATTACACCCGTTGGTTTTGCTGATTGATGTGGGTAACCATATGAGCATAAGATAGTTTATGAAACTGTTAAACAAATTTTATATTAAAATTTACAATTAAATTTGTTTAATAAATATATTTCGCTTTTTGCATATATTAAGTTCATGTTAGGGTGTCGGAAATTATTTGATGAGTAGTTGCTTATGTTGAAGCCTGTAGCCGTTGATAATAAACTATCCTTCGTCATTGACGCCGTTAATCACATCGTGCGTGACAAAAAAGACCAAATTGAATGCGCGCTTGCGGCATTTCTATCCGGCGGGCATGTCCTGATAGAAGATACGCCCGGGACCGGTAAAACCTCCCTCGCGCAAGCCTTCGGCCATCACCTCAATCTGGACTGGAAACGCCTCCAATGCACAAATGACACCATGCCGTCCGATATTATCGGGGTGAATGTTTTTGATCCACAAAGCGGGAATTTTACCTTCAGGCAAGGGCCACTTTTCACAGAGCTTATGCTTGTAGATGAACTGAACCGTGCACCCAGCAAAAGCCAAAGCGCCTTGCTGGAAGCCATGGCAGAAGGACAAGCAAGTATTGATGGACGTCGTTATACTTTGCCGGAGCCATTCTTGCTGATCGCCACACAGAACCCGACTGAGCAAATCGGTGTATCGCCTTTGCCGGAGTCACAACTTGACCGCTTTGCTGTTTCTTTCACACTTGGGCTTCCCTCAGCAGAGACCGAAGCAGAAATTATCGACGGTGCGGAAAGCGGCTTTTCCAGCGACATTAGTGGTGAACCGGTTTTACCTGAGGGCGCATTTTTGGCCCTATGTGAGAGGCGAAAAGATATTATTTGTGATGCCAAAATCGTCACATATTTACAAGACATAGCAACAGCTGTTCGCGGCGCATTATTACCGCATCTCTCTGTGAGGGCGCTCATTCAAATTAAAGGGCTCGCTCAGGCACATGCACTCATTGCCGGACGCGATTATGTCGCGCCGGAGGATATTCAAAAAATGATACCCGGTGCTTTGCGGCATCGCTTTACACAAAACATCAGCAAAAATGATGCATTGGATAAACTCCAAGATATTCTTAACAGTATAGCCGTGCCATAATCTCATGTTGGCGCCTGTTCAAGCCTTTGTGGATCGCCTGACCGGTAAACGCTTATGGGCGGGACACGAAAAGATACTCAGACAAAAAGATTTATTTATTCTGCCCAATCGATATGGGGTCTATGTCGCCTTTTTGGTGTTTGCCAGCTTTGCCATGGGCTACCGTGTGCAGAATAACTTCATCCTACTTGGCGTTATTTTTCTATTTCTTATTTATATGCTGTCGCTTATCGCCTCTGTTCGTAACCTTCAGGGATTGTCTTTCTCGTTCAGAACCGCACCCTATTACATGGCCTCTGAAACCCAGCAAGTCATGCTGTCATTACAACGCACAGATCCGGTTTATAATCTGGAACTCCACCTTCCCACATCTGAAAGACTTGTTCTCAACCTACCCAAAGGTCAGGCCGAAATCCGTCCAATCGTCGGCAATCTGCCCCGCGGTATTCACACTGTACCTGCGCTTAAAGTTCAAACCCGTTTTCCTTTTGGCATCGTTAGATGCTGGAGTTGGCTATCTCCGTCAATAACAATGACTGTCTGCCCAACGCCAGACATGAGACCCCTGACAGAGTATCCACGCACCACCCAAACACCCGTCACGGAGGGTTCAGATGATTTATTCGCCACCGCAACAGCACAATCAGAAGACGGGCTTTTGCAGGATCCGCGAACATTTGAGGATGGTGATTTGCCGTCACGCATTGATTGGAAACGCTTTGCGGCAACCCGGGAATTATTGACCCGGGACTTCAGCGCGCCAAATAACGGCGATGTGGTGTTGCAAGCTTCTACAGAAATGGAGAAAGAGGCGGCATTATCTTATCTATGTGGCGGGGTGTTGGTTTGTGCCAATCATCAGGAAAATGCCATTATGATTTTGAACAATCAGCGCTTTACCATTCAAAATGACTCCCAAAGACTTGAGGCTTTACATGCGCTTGCTTCAGCTTAATAAAAAGCCCAAGCGCACTCCAAAGCGCTTACCGGAATCCGATATTCGCCTAACAGCTTTGTTAATGGCTGCAACATCTGCCCCCATTGCCATGACCATGGCAACACTGAGCCATGTGCTTGTTTTTCCGATATGGGTTGCATTATGGGGACTTGCCCTGATGCCACGCTCAACCCTACGGCATGTTCTGGTCATCACCTCTATTATCGGAGTCTTTATTGCAATCCGGTTTCTGGCACCGCCACCTGACGAACGATTTTTCATGTTATTGGTCATGATGTTTGGTGTTATCGCGCAACTTGACCAAAGCGGGCGACCAAACCCCTTTGCTGTGCTGGGGGTCGTGTTCCCCGCTTTATGCGCGATAGCCCTTTCTTCCAGTCTCATGCTGTTTGTTTTGATGTTGGTGAGCGTTGGGCTTTATCTCGGCCTGTTTGTTCTGCGATATAATAACATGCCTCTATCTGGCTTACGGGTAAGAATTCTTCGTGTGGTCGGCATTCTTGGCGGTGCATTTCTGGCAACGTTGATGATTTTTATTCTCCTCCCCCGCATTGATTTATCTGATATTCCAAAACTTGTATCCGAAAGAGCCTTAACCGGCGTTACGGATAGGTTGGAAATTGGTCGGTTTTCTGAGGTCATTCAAAGCGGAGAAACCGCCTTTAGAGCTTTTCTCCCAACTGGAACAAATGTGAAAGAATTTTACTGGCGTGTCTATGTCCTCACACACGCCAAAAACGGCAAATGGGAGCGAGGGCTATCGGCAGCACCTGCTTTTCAAAGGCTGAAAGCGTCTATTGGCAATGATGACCCAAATCTGACCTATACGGTAAGACATGCCAATCCCGCAGAGCCATGGCTGCCGGTTTTGGGTTCTCCGTCAAACCTACCTCCCCCCAATTTAACGCAAATCAGCCTGAGCGGAGAAATCACTATTCCAGCCAAAACGGACAGGATTCCGCGTATCTGGAAACTCAGCACTGTGACAGACGGCAATAGTAATGCCACGCTACCGGAGAGTACCAACCTCCAAGGTCACCCACGCCTAACAGCCTGGGCTCAAAAACAACGCCGTGAAACTGATAGCGATGCTGCCTTTGCCGAAATGCTTCTTGGGTATTTCCAAAGTCAGGGGTTCAGCTATTCTTTGTCACCGCCGCCGCTACGCGGAGACAAAATGGATGATTTCTTTTTTGAAACAAAACAAGGCTATTGCGGGCATTACGCCATGGCTTTTGCCTCCGCTTTACGTGCCGCAGGCATTCCTGCAAATGTCGTCGTCGGTTATTCGGGTGGGGCTTGGAATGAATTTGGTAATTATGTGCTGGTTCGTCAATCCGACGCGCATGCCTGGGTCGAGGCGAAAATTGACGGTTCAAATTGGCAACGCTATGACCCGACAAAAGTCGTTCCCCTAATCGAAGAAACAACCAATACACCTCAGGAAACAGGTGCAACCACGCCATTGCTAAAGCAACCTGGTAATAGTTTCACCGTACCAGACAGATTAAACCGTTTGGCGAGATGGGCAGACCATCAAATTGTGCGCTTGAACAACGAAATTTTGACTTTTGATGCTCAATCAAGGAAGAACTTTTTGAGCGAATTAAGCTTGGGACGTGTACTGACATATCTGGCAATCTGGGGGCTAACTGTTTCAGCGTTACTCATCCCGCTTTTGTTATTTAAGTTTTTCACCGGCAGAGACCCGCTTACTCTTCTGGATTCAAAATTCAGCATCCTTGCCGGTAAAATCGGTTTTCATCGCGCACCAGCAGAAGGCAGACTAGATTTTTCAGAACGCATCGCGCAAGCCAGACCAGACATTGCCGACGGGATAAGGAATTATACTCAGCATTGGAGTCGTTGCTATTTCACTGATAATGTAACACCAGACGATGTAGCTCATCTCAAAAAAATACTAATGGGGATAAGGCAGTCTGTAAGTAGTTGACTGAATTAATCGGTGGTCGGCGTATCGACTGCCTTTTCTTTATCTGACTTACCACTCTTGCCAATCAACTCGCGAGAAATTTGAACTTGCTCCTGCATTAACCCTTCCATCCGGGACAGAAGCATAACAATCACATTAATATCGGCTTTAAGATTAACCACAGCTTTGTTCAGATTACTGACAATGTCATTGAGATTTTTAATGGCGTAGTTAATCGTTTCGACATCAACGGGAAGCTGGTCGTAACGACTCTGGGTGTTATTCCAGTTGTTTAAATTATCCGTCATACGTCACCCATCACATTTTATATTTTACTGGATATAACAAAACGCGGTTGAGCTAAAGATAATTCAGACCGTATACTTCGGTTATTCAGACATGTGACAAAGTTACAAGGCGAACCTAATTACTGCTTTTAACCCTCAGTTAACTCCGAGTTTTTTCTGAAGACTGGTGCTGGAGGTCGTGTACTGGAAGGTCAACTTTTGGTCAGGATGCACACGTTTAAATGCGTGGTGCGCCATGAGCGCTGCCTCATGGAAACCTGAGAGAATAAGTTTCAACTTACCGGGATAGGTATTTATATCCCCAATGGCATAAATGCCATCTTGGTCAGTTGCAAACTTTTCCGTATCCACCTCAATAAGATTTTCATTAAGGTTAAGACCCCAATCAGAAATTGGGCCAAGTTTCATGGTCAGGCCAAAAAACGGCAAGAAGCTCGTGCAATTGATTTCAATCGGATCGGCCTGAGCCGGTTTAAGATGTGCGCCAGAAAGCTGCCCGTTTTCACCAATAAGGTCAGTAATCTGACCGATATGTAAATTGATTTTTCCTTCATCAACCAGCGCGCGCATTTTATTGACGCTATCAGGCGCGGCACGGAATACATCACGGCGATGAACAAGTGTCATGGATTTGGCGATGGGTTGAAGGTTTAACACCCAATCCATGGCACTATCACCACCACCAGAGATGAGAATATCTTGATCTTTAAAAGCTTCCATTTTTCTAACAGCATAATGAACGCCAGCGCCATTGGAAGTATCAGACTGTTCGTAAACTTCAATTTCTGGAATAGGCGGTTTTTTCGGCTGGAAGCTTCCGCCACCCGCAGCAATTACCACAACCGGAGCTTCAAAAACTTCATTTTCGTCTGTTGTCACACGCCAAGTCTGGTCATCAACTTTTTCCAAACCAGTTACCATCCGGTTGAAATGAAAAGTCGGATCAAAAGGAGCCGCCTGCTCCATCAATTGATCCGTGAGTTGTTGACCGGAAACCTCCGGCATACCTGGAATATCGTATATAGGTTTTTCAGGATAGAGTTCAGCACATTGCCCACCGGGTTTATCAAGAATATCAATGAGATGAGCTTTCATGTCCAACAGGCCAAGTTCAAAAATGGCAAACAAACCAACGGGTCCGGCTCCGATAATGACGGCATCTGTTTTAATTGTTTCGGACATAGCTTAACCTTTCAGAGTGCGTGTAATTTACATAATTTTTATGTAATTAATTTTAATTACCGAATAATTTTGTTTATATTATGCTTTTCATTAATTACAAGTTGTTATTGCAGAGACATTTTGTCCTTGTGAATTCATATATATGATGATTGGTCAGACTTTCAATTCAATCCTGTAATGGATATAAGAAACTATGTCAGAAAACAACACACGCGCGCCGCTACCTTGCCCTGAAATGGGTAAAATAAGAGAAGATATCGACAATCTTGATAAGGACATTCTTCAGCTTCTCAAAAAGCGGCTCAATTTAATCGAGCAAGCCGCCTTGGTGAAACCAGAGCGTAATCAAGTCCGCGACATTGCCCGCATTGATGAAGTTATCGCCCTGATTAGACAAGAAGCCAAGATAGCAAATTATCCGGAGGATATGGCTGAGGCGATATGGAAAAATATCATTGAGCTGAGCATCAATTACGAATATGACGCTTACGATAAAAAGGGCTGAGACCTAGTACTGGTTCTCGGGCATATCTAAGACAATACCGTCCAGGTCATCTGTCACCTTAATCTGACACGAAAGACGGCTGTTATCCTTCACATGAACAGCAAAATCCAGCATATCTTCTTCCAGATCATTGGCCTGACCCGTCTTGTCCTGCCAGTCTTGGCGCACATAAACATGGCAAGTGGCACACGCACATGCTCCACCGCAATCCGCACTGATGGCTTTGATATCATTCTTGATGGCAACTTCCATCAAAGTCATTCCAACTTCACCCTCGCAAGGATGTTCGGTTCCGTTACTTTCAACAAATGTTATTTTCACCATATGCTAATACCCATATACTGATGAGAAAGTGATATACAATCTCTTAGAATTTCGGCTCTCGTTATCATAAATATATGGGGTCGTCTAGCTTGCAATCCACCATTAGCATAGAAATAGTATGACCCAGACGCAGAGAAAAATTAGAATACGCGCCGAAAGCCATAGGCTAACTAAGCCTTTCACCATTTCTCGAGGTCATAAAAACACCGCAGATGTGGTGGTTGTCGAGATAAATGATGGATCACGGATCGGGCGCGGGGAATGCGTTCCATATGGGCGATACGGTGAGACCCTTGAAAGTGTCACAGCGGAAATTGAGAGTATCAAACCAATCCTTGAAGGTAGCTCAAACAAGCTGAGTCACACTTTTACCCGTGACGACCTTCAAACCGCGATGCACCCCGGCGCGGCAAGAAATGCCATAGATTGCGCCCTTTGGGATCTTGAAGCTAAACAAATCGGTCTGACCGTACCAGACCGGCTTGGTTTGCGCCCGCGCCCTCTCCCTTCAGCTGTGACAATCACATTAGATACCCCTGCCAGAATGGCTCAGGCTGCTAAGCAGCTTTTGAACAAAAACTCTGAAAAGAAACAATTAGTTAAAGTTAAGCTGGGTGGTGAGGACGGCTTTGCAGCCGATATTGGTCGCCTCAGTGCTATTCGAGATACCGCAGCTGAAGCAACGCTCATCGTTGATGTAAATGAAGGCTGGCACCCGCATGATATTATCTCTCATGTTGATGCCCTTAAATCCTTTAATATTGACCTAATTGAGCAGCCATTACCCGCCGACAATGATGATATCCTCAAGGATATTGATCTCCCCTTTTGCGCTGATGAGTCGGTTCATGACAGCGATGACCTCAATCACCTTAATCCGGGCTATGACTGTGTGAATATTAAACTCGATAAAACGGGTGGGCTTACAGAAGCATTAAAAATGCTTCAACTTGCCCGTAAAAAAAATCTTAAAGTGATGGTTGGGTGTATGGTTGCGTCTTCGCTATCAATGATGCCTGCTTATTTTCTGGGATTACAGGCAGATTATGTTGACCTAGACGGCCCGATATGGCTGGAAAAAGACCGCGAAAACGGTCTGCATTTTGTCCATGACCAAATATCATTACCCACAAAACCCCTCTGGGGTTGGAACTGAGGGAATAGAATTCCTACTTAGATGATTTCAAATAGAGGCGCTTAAAGCTTGACTAACATCCTTTCTTATTGATAATGATTATCAATAGCATTTAATTGATGGATGATAGAGGTAGATGGCATGACACGGGTTCATATCCCTTCACACAAATTAAAAGCACTCTTGTCAAAAAAAATTCAGGCATACGACACGAAGGAGAGTGACGACAATATTGTGATATTTAAACCGTCACCCCACACCCCCAATCATCAAGATAGATATAGAAAATCTCCGGCAAAAATCATTCCCTTTGACAGCTATAAAGCTTCCAAGCTCTGACTTGCACAATGTGCAGATTCCAAAGTAGGCTTTCTTTAACTACTTTGGATACAAAAATGACCAATATCGACTGGACGACCCCCCGTTTCATTGACCTACCAGATTTACGCATGGCAGTGTTTGAAACTGGGCAAAGGTCATCGACCACCCCGACAATTATCCTGTGTCACGGGTTCCCTGAAATTGCCTATAGCTGGCGGCATATCATGACCCCACTTGCAAATTTGGGCTTTCATGTGGTTGCGCCGGATTTAAGAGGCTTTGGGGCGACGGGAAATCCATTAAGTGACACAGGCGATGACACGAGCGTAAACTTATTCGACATGCAACATTTATGCGATGACATGGCACATCTACTGGATGCTCTAGGTCTGGAAGAAGCAATTTTCACCGGACACGATTGGGGCGGTTTTGTTGTTTGGCAAATGCCATTTTACCACCCAAATCGCACAAAGGCTGTCATCGGTATCAACACCCCTTTTATACCGCGTCAGGAAATAGACCCCATAGAAATTTTCAAAGCCATATGGGGAAAGGATTCTTACCTGGTAAGATTTCAAGAATACGGTGTTGCTGAAAAAATACTGGATGAAAATCCGCGTAAAACCCTTCTAGCATCCTATCGCTCACCGACGGGAAGTAATTTTAATGGCGATGAAGCAACTCAAAAAATGTGGAAAAACTTTGAGTTATTAAACATTCTGAAATCTGATGAAACGCAATGGCCCGGTCATCAGCTTTTACCGGATGCAGAGTTTCAACCCTATATTGATGCCTTCTCCAAGACTGGGTTTCGTGGCGGCGTGAATTGGTATCGGAATTTCACACGCAACTGGGAACTAAGTGAAAATTTCCCCGACAAAATTGACCTGCCTTGTCTGATGATTTGCGCTGAGAAAGACCCTGTTCTCCCCCCTGCCATGGCAGATGTCATGCCAGAACATATTGCAGATCTAGAAACCAAACTCATAAAAAACTGCGGACACTGGACTCAATCGGAAAAACCAGATGAACTTTTTGGCTTCATGAAAGACTGGCTCGAAAAAAGATTCCCTGTATAAGAAAACAGGATAAATCAACAGACAGACCCTACTTGTCTATTATCCAAGTTTATATATTAACCAAACCAGCGTTCCTCATGAAAACACCCTCTAACATTAATGGCACGTCCAAAGATTTGATATCAGCAATCAATGGTGACAGGCCTCTCAAAATTTTACTTCCCAGTTATAGAAGCAAACCCCACACTGGAGGTCAGGGTATTTATATGCGCCTCATCTCAAAAGCCATTGTAGATTTGGGACATGAGGTTGACGTCATTTCTGGCCCACCCTATCCATATCTAGATCAACGTGTCGGCTTGATTGAATTGCCTTCGCTTGACATGTATGCCCGCGACAACCCTCTCACCTGTCTCAATAAAGATATTATGAGCAACCGTATCGATTTATTCGAATGGTGGTCACATAATTGGGGCGGCTTTCCAGAGCCTTATACATTCGGCGAACGGTTAAAAAATTATATGAAAACACGGATTTCAGATTACGACATCATGCATGACAATCAGACACTTTGTTATGGCATGCTCGAAGTTCGCAATATGGGTTTGCCTGTTGTTGGCACAATTCATCATCCAATTACCAAAGATCGTCATATCGAAATTACACATGCAAAATCACTTTTTCTTAAACTGTTGAAATGGCGTTGGTATAGTTTTCTCAATATGCAAATCCGGGTGGCGCGGCAGCTTGACCCGCTTATAGTTGTCTCTGACAGCACCAAGCGTGATGTTCATAAAGATTTCGGCGTACCAATGGAGCGCATGCAACGCATACATCATGGTATTAATCATGAGGCATTCAGTCCGATGCCTGAAATTAAACGTAAGCCCAATCGCTTAATGGCAACCGCCAGCGCGGATGTCCCGCTTAAAGGGCTGATTTACCTCATCCGAGCCTATGCGGAGCTTTTAAAAGAGTTTCCTGATCTGGAGTTGGTTGTGGTGGGCAGCCTTCGGGAGGGGCCCACAATGCAAGAACTTGAAAAACGCGGCATTCATGACCGTGTTCAATTCATCTCTGGCCTTGATGAGGAAGACATAAGAAAGCTCTATGCCGAGGCAACCATTGCTGTCTCTCCGTCTGTTTATGAGGGCTTCGGCTTTCCTGCGGGCGAAGCTTTATCATGCGGTGTTCCGCTGGTCTCAACAGATGGTGGGTCGCTGCCGGAAGTCGTCGGCGATGCAGGGATTATAGTACCACATTCAAATCCGCCTGCACTTGCCCAAGCAATTGCAGATTTGCTGAATAATCCAGATAAGCGAGACGCGCTTTCAGTCAAAGGGCGTAAACATATTTTAGAAAATTTTACTTGGTCGCGTTGCGCACAAGAGGTCGTCGATATGTATCGGGCCACTATCGCCAAAAATGCCAATATACAGTTAACCAATGCAGACAATTCAACTTGAAAAACTTAACGTTAAAGAAGGTCATAAAGTACTAGACCTTGGTTGTGGACACGGACGGCATTGTCACGCCGTTTATTATCACAATGACTGCCAGATAATCGGGGTAGATCTTGGCTTTGAAGATATTCTTATTGCACGAGATGGATTTGCAGCCTATCCAGATTTAGCAGGTCAATCAAAAAGCCGTTTCGGACTAAGTGTAGCTGATGCGCTTCACCTCCCCTTCGCTGATGACACATTTGACAGAGTTATCTGTTCTGAAGTTCTGGAACATATTCCTGATTATCTTGCCGCAATTGAAGAAATATTGCGTGTCACCAAACCTGGTGGGCGCATTGGTGTTTCAGTGCCACGCTACTGGCCCGAAAAAATATGCTGGCTTCTATCGGCAGATTATCACAATGAGCCAGGCGGCCACATCCGCATTTTCCGTGCCAACGAGTTGGAAGATGATTTCACTTCACGCGGATTTAAAAAAATTTGTCATCACTGGGCGCATGGTCTGCATTCCCCATATTGGTGGTTAAGATGCTTACTCGGCGTGAAAAAAGATAAAGTTTTCGGGGTACGCCATTATCATAAATTGCTGGTTGCAGAAATGATGAACCCAAATGGTCTCGTGGCTGCATTCGGCAAACTTCTCGACCCGATTATGGGAAAGTCAGTCGTGTATTATTTCGACAAAAAATAAATATGAATAACATAAAATCTTTCAGCCCTTATTTTGACGGCACCGTAGAAAAAATCATATCTATACAAATAGAGGATGGTGGCATTCCATGGTTCAAGAATGGCGTACTGGATCCTTGGAATCATCTCGAAGCAGTCATGGCGCTCAACCTTTGCGGTAAGAAAGAAAACGTCAAACGCGGTTTTGATTATCTTTTTAACACCCAACTCAATGACGGCGCGTGGTGGGGACAACTTGGAAGCGCTGTTCCATTGGATGAAGGTCTGATGCACTTTTCATCCGAGGATATGGACTCAGGTAACCGGACAAAAGACACAAACTTCGCGGCTTATATCGCTACGGCTGTTTGGCATGATTATCTTCTTAATAATAATCTGGATTTTGTTAAAACGGCTTGGCCTCATGTGAAAAAGGCTATTGAGTTTTCACTCTCACTCCAAACAGAAGATGGTGATATACGCTGGGCAGCAGAGACGGATACCACGCGTGTCGATGACGCATTGGTCACAGGTTGCTGTTCAATTTTTAAAAGTCTTAACTCATCTTTAAAACTCGCAGAGTTAGCCATTTTTGATACTGACGCCAACAGGTATATTCATAAGTGGACAGCGGCACGAGATAAATTGCGTGATGCTCTCATTAACAAGCCATATCGCTTTGATCGAAATTGGCAGCCCAAAGATAATTTCTCAATGGATTGGTACTATCCCGTTTTGACTGGTGTCCTAGAAGGTGAAGCCGCGCAAAAACGGTTGGACGAAAAATGGGATGTTTTCGTTGTCGACAAGTTCGGTTGCAAATGTGTCAGCGACGAACCCTGGGTCACGGTTGCCGAAACAGCTGAACTGGTCATGGCGCTAGTAAAAGCTGGGAGAAAAAACCAAGCAAAGGAAATTTTGTCATGGCTAGATAAATATCGCGATAAGGATGGCGGCTACTGGATGGGCTACCAGACAGAGCGTAAGATGAACTGGCCTCTAGAAAAACCGCCATGGACTTCCGGTGCTGTTATACTCGCAACGGATGCGGTTTTTGATATCACCCCTGCCAGCAAACTATTTAGCCAATAGGCCTAAAGACGCCGCAAAAAGCGAAGTGATTTCACCGCTTTCACTTCCTCAAAAAGGCCTGAGGCTATAGCCAGCAAATAGATTTCATAGGGCGAGCGTCCACCGTCCTCAGGATTTGGGAAGACATCATGTATTGCCAATATTCCGCCAGTCTTGACCCTTGTCGCCCAAAGGCGATAATCATCAAGCGCCGCCGGCATAGAATGACCGCCATCAATAAATAAAAAACAAATATCGCCGTGCACGATATGGGATGCCATGCGCGAGGGCGCGATGACTGGAATCACGACATCTTCCAAATCAGCGCCTCGTATCGTGCGGCGAAAAGCAGCTAATGATGACATGCCCCCCGTTTCGATATCCGCAAGGTCGGGATCAAAATACGCCTCTCCCGGTTGGTTCTCTTCAGAGCCATAATGGTGATCAACTGAAACCATAAGACCGCCTCTCTGGCGAACTGCATTGCCGATATAGACAGTGGATTTGCCGCAATAACTGCCGATTTCAACTGTTAGAGAGTTTGGAAAATCAGATATAACCTCGAGCGCCATATCGTGCAAAGCGCTTCCTTCATCTGGATCCATAAAACCTTTAATGGTTTCAATATAATCAAGCGTAGCGTCTGAAAGGCTCATAATTGAGTGGCTTCGCGGTTCGTATCGAGTTCGGTTCGAATGTTATTATAAGTTTCTTCATTGAGTTTAAAAAAGCTGAACATAAACGCCGCCAGTATATAAAACATACAAGGCAATAAGGTGAACATAAATTTCATCGTATCAATGACCAAATCTGTTTGTGGCACATTCGGTTCAAATCCGACAAAACTCAAGACCATGCCGAGAATAAATAAAACGATTGCTGTGGAACTTTTCCATACAAGACTCCAAACAGCAAAATAAGCCCCCTCTTTACGGTCACCTGTTTGCAGTTCGTCATAATCAATAATGTCGCTAAAAATAGACGGGCCAATAACATTATTACAGCCATTCGCAGTACCGGCCATTATGCCAGCAATGTAGAGATGCGCTAAATTATTGTAATCGGCAAAAAACAAAGACCCGAAAGCAGTCCCGGAAAGCAACATTGAGAAAGTATAAAGATTTTTCTTGCCGAATTTGCGCGCCAGCGGCATCCAGATTGGAACAAGCAACAAAGAAGGGAGCATAAAGAATAAAATAAATACCGAAGCAATATTCGCATCATTGAGAATATATGTACAAACATAGATAACGAGCGTGGATGTCAGCGCAAAACTTACATTATCCATAAAATTCACAATCAGAATGCGCCGAGCATACATGTTTTTAAATACATCTTTGATAACCGGTAATACCGAGGTTGAACGGCGTTCGGCAAATCCCGGCTTTTCCCGCATTCCATAAGCACAAATCAGGACACTAATAGCTGTCAAAGAACCAATAAATGTTGCTTGTTTACCGGCAAAATCAATGACCTTCTCTGCTCCCTCACTGTGCAACATGGTCAGAGAATAAATCCCGCCAAGGCTCATCACATAGCCGGCTAACCATCCGGCATGGCGACAACCAAAAACAATATTTCGTTGGTGATAATCTTCAGTTAGCTCAGCCGCGATGGCAAAATGCGGCACATAAAAGAGCGTTGAGGCGGTATAAAAAAGGATAACGGCTGCACCGAACCACAAAATCGTAATCAACTCCTCAGAGCCAGAAGCGGGATTAAACAACATATAAAAAGCAAATCCGAGGGGCACAGCAGCTATTACCAGCCACGGGCGTCGTCGTCCAAAACGCGTTCGGGTGTTATCAGAGAGATGACCAATAAGCGGATCAGAAATTGCATCCCAAAGACGCGATATTCCGAATATAAAACCGACAGTTGCGGGAGCAATCGCCAAAAAATCGGTCGCAAAAATCATAAGGTAAAGATTGATGAGACCATACATATAGCCAAAGCCAATCGTTGGAAGCGTAAAATATACCAACGAGCTTCCGAAACTTTTGCTCATACCAAATCCATGCAAAATCCTAGACTGGCCTCATCATTCAATTAATTACCTATATGTGCAAGGTGAAAATGCTGATAGCTTAGGGCCACTTACCTGTCAGGTTAAAAATTAAAAATAATAAAAACCGAGACATGCAAGCCAAAAGAATAATGCATGTGATATTTTCTAGGAAATATCACAATCAAGAGCACATGGCTGCTGTCTTAATAAATCGACAAATCAATAATCATCCCGTTGCGGTATGTGTTAGAAGCGATTGTGACGCATATCGCATTAGGTCGCTTCTCAATTACCTTGATCCTCGTGTGGAAATTTTCAGAATCCCAGTTAGTTTCAGCTTTGCCTATTTACTCTCCGCTCTGATGATATGGCACCCCACACTATTACATTGGCATAATCTAAGGACTCGCAAAACGCTCAGCTTGGTGTTTTGGCGATTACCCCAGATATCTACCCAGCATGCCTCTCACAACCGCCCGAACAGGCGGATACATAGAAAAACGCTAAAGACACCCAAATCAGAGCCAATTTTTAATCCAACCACAGATAAAAGGAAAAAAGTTCCAGAAGATGGACGATATGAGTGGTCGACAAGCCTAATTAGACGTATGTTGTTTTTCTTCTAAGATATTTAACTAAAAAATTTTTTAATCTACCGAAGAGGTTTTCGCCCCATGTACAGAATCTTACCGCTTATTTTAGTCTTTTTTCTTTCCTTATCTGGAGCGACAATCGTCTCAAAGGCAAATGCGGATGCCAACTCATTTAGCATTGAAGATGCTGTTTTCCGTCCCGGTATCAGTGATCGCCCGGGTGTGGTGTTTTTCAAACTCTCTAACATCTCCGACAAGGATAAGACCTTAATATCTGCCCAGAGCACGTCTGCTAAAAAAATAGAAATCCACACGCATGACATGAAAAATGGAGTTATGCGGATGCGCCGACTTGATGCCTTAACCATTGATGCCAATACAAGCGTTCACCTAAAACCTCACGGGCTTCATTTAATGGTTTTTGGCTATACCGCCTCCGAAGACGAGATGAGCATTACGCTTCATTTTGAAACCGAAGAACAAATCACTTTTACTCCCGAAATTGTCTCTTATGGCGCAAAATAAATAGGCCAACATTGCAAATGCTAATTGAGGGTCAAAACATTACGGTTAAGAAAGAGACAGGACTTATTCTTGACAACGTATCTCTTCAGATTGACGAAAAAGACTTTCTGACAATTGTCGGCCCGAATGGTGCCGGAAAAACTATGTTGTTGAAGTGTCTTGTTGGTGTGCTTACACCCGGTTCAGGGCGCGTAACCCATAAACCAGGTCTCACCATCGGCTATATGCCACAAAACTTGCTCATAGACCCTGTATTGCCTTTGTCAGTCAGACGTTTTTTATCCTTAAATTTGGCGATAGAGGCGGATTTTCTCACAGAAATTATTGACGAGACAAACATCCCACATCTTCTGGACAGGCAAATGCATAACTTATCAAGTGGTGAAATCCAGCGGGTTATGCTGGCTCGCGCCCTTGCTAGAGATCCGGATTTATTGATATTGGACGAGCCTGCCCAAAATCTGGATATTTCGGGTCAGCTCGAATTCTATAAATTACTCGAAAAAATTTATCACAACCGTCAGAAAGCGATACTTATGGTATCACACGATCTTCATCTGGTGATGGCATCCACAAAAAAAGTGGTTTGCCTTTATCACCATGTTTGCTGTTCGGGTGCACCACAAGCGATTACACGTGATCCGGAATTCATTTCAATATTTGGGGATGATTTGTCGAAAATGATGGCTGTTTATCCGCATGAACATGATCATGACCATTTTAATGGAGACAGTCACTGATGACCCCACTTATAGCCCCGCTTGTTTTGGCCGTTATCGCTGGGCCTGTTGGGTGTTTAATTGTCTGGCGACGTATGGCTTATTTTGGGGATGCGATTGCTCATTCTGCGCTTTTAGGTGTTGCGGTTGGCCTATTTATAGGGTTTGCACCCAATATTGGCGTCGCGCTGATAAGTGCGTTTTTTGCAGTATTGCTGGTGTATCTCCAACAACGACGCAAACTGAGCATAGATACGCTATTAGGGATTTTAGCTCACGGCGCATTAGCTTTAGGATTGTTGCTGGTCTTTTGGTCTGCAGTAGAGACCGGGCATGGTGTTCACAATGAGGCAGAAAACAAAATTGATCCGCATCAACTCTTAGAAACCTATTTGCTTGGCTCATTGGAAAATATTTCAATGCACCAAAATATAACTCTGATAATCGGTGCCATTGTGATCGGCGTTATTCTCAAGTTCATATGGGAGCCTTTAATTCTAATGACCTTAAATATGGATCTTGCAAGGGCCGAGGGAGTCCCGACGTTACGCCTTCAATATATTATGATGGGAATTATGACATCCTTGGTCGTTATGGGCATGCAAATCACAGGTGTTCTGTTTATTACTTCTTTATTAATCATACCTGCCGCCGCTGCGCGACAAATCTCAACAACTCCTGAAAAAATGATTATATGGGCTATTATTTTCGCTTTTTCGGGTGTTTCCATCGGTTATTTAGCGTCAAAACTCGCCTACCTTCCTCCTGGACCGGTAATTATAAGCACATTAACCATAATATTTATAATATCTTTGTTAATTTCGATTTTTCTGAGAAGAAAAAGGCCAATAATTTAAAAAAAATTGTAAAGTAATACTTTATAATTCTTTGGACAGCTTTACCATTGCTGAGGTTATTTGAGTCAGGTCTTTCTGACCAATTATATAAGGAGGAATGGTGTAAATAATATTGCCAAATGGTCGTATCCAGACACCTTCTTCCACAAAACGCTTTTTTAGTAGATTTACATCCCCTAATCCGGTGGTCTCAATAACACCGATAGAACCACAAACTCTGACATCTTTTACCGCAGGAAGTTCACGCGCAGACTCAAGTTCTTTGATAAGCTGTGTTTCAATAGCTTTTACCTGATCAAGACGGGGTTCCTGTTCGAATAAATCAAGCGATGCTAGAGCCGCTGCACAGCCAATGGGATTCCCCATAAAGGTAGGCCCGTGCATCAACGCTTTTGCAGGATCGTCATCCAGAAACGCTTCAAAAATCCTGCGCGAAGCGATGGTGGCTGCCAATGGCACTGTGCCACCTGTAAGAGTTTTTGAGAACGTAATAATATCGGGCGTAACATCGGCACGTTGACATGCTACCATCTCACCTAGCCGTCCAAGACCGGTCATAATCTCATCGGCAATCAGCAAAATATCGTGTTTTTGGCATAAATCGGCAACTTTTTTCAGCACATCCTCGCTATGGAAAATCATACCCCCAGCGCCCTGAACAAGAGGTTCAATTAATAATCCCGCTAACGCGTCGGCATGGGTAGCCATCTGGTTGTCCAGCCGTTCGTAAAGTTCATCATTTATGGGTAATTCGGCAAGAATTTGCGGTGTTAGCACTCCCGAAAAATGACTATGCATCCCCTCTTCCGGGTCACATACAGCCATTGTAGCAAAAGTATCGCCATGATACCCACCTCTGAAATGCATGAATTTATGGCGTCCTTTAATGCCATTATTTAACCAGAATTGAATTGCCATTTTCATAGCAACCTCAATAGCTACGGAACCAGAGTCGGTAAAAAAGACATGATTAAGCTCGCCTGGGCAAATATCGGCAAGACGTCTGGCGAGAAGGGCAGCAGGCTCGTGTTGGTAGCCGCCAAGCATAATATGCGGGAGTTTTTGCAATTGGTTGACAACCGCCTGCTCGATATGCGGATGTCGATAACCGTGACAGACGGACCACCATGAGGACACACCATCTATTAATGTTCGACCATCGGCCAGCTTTATGCGCACCCCCTCTGCTTCACTAACCGGAAGACCGATAGGCGTTGTTCGCATTTGCGTGTAGGGCGGCCATAAATTATCAGTCGCCTTTCGCTGCCAATCTGGCATATCAGGAAAAAGAGGATTAACGGGGGAAACAGGCATATATATCTCTCAAACTAATATCTTATAAAGAAAAACTCATTTCTTGCTTTATTGTTCAATTACAGGGCGCTAATAATCATGAGGTCGGCTGAGAAAATGTTACTTCACGATAAGACCTAACAGGCGGATAATAGAATATATGAAAACCAATCAAAATTCTCTTGATATTTTCTGCGCTGAAAAAATCAACAAACTTGAAGAAGGTGCGAGCTTTCGAAAGCTTAAGACCACGCATCGCGTTGCGGAAGCGCAGAGCCACCAAGCTGGAAAATCTCTTATCTCCTTTTCCTGCAATGATTATCTGGGGCTATCGCACGATCCAACCCTTCTAGAAAAAGCAAATGAAGCCGCCAGACTTTATGGTACTGGCGCCGCCGCCTCCAGGCTTATTACCGGCAATTACCCGTTGCTGGAAGAGTTAGAAGAGAAACTGGCGAAACTAAAAAATACGCAAGCCTGTCTGGTTTTCGGCTCTGGCTTTCTGGCTAATATTGGTCTCATACCTGCACTCGCCGGTTCGGACGATCTTATTCTCGTGGATGAACTGGCTCATGCTTGCCTCAATTCAGGCGCGCGGCTGTCAGGTGCAAAAGTCATTCGTTTTAAGCACAATGATTGTGCCGATTTGGAAAACCACCTCACGGCGCAACGAAAGTCATCCAGCAAATGCCTTATTTTAACAGATACCGTTTTTTCAATGGACGGTGATTTGGCACCACTTCCAGCTCTTCGAGACATCGCCAACCGCTATGAAAGCTGGTTGGTTACCGATGATGCACATGGCATTGGTGTTATTGGTGCAGGTCGTGGAGGCGGATTTGCTTTTGATCCGCCCGTTGTGGCTGATGTGCAAATGGGGACTTTATCAAAGGCACTGGGCAGCTATGGCGGCTATGTATGTGGCAGTCAGAAGTTAATTGACTTGCTGGTGAATAGGGCACGGAGTTTTGTTTATTCGACAGGCCTCCCTCCCATGAGTACAGCCGCAGCTCTTGCGGCATTGGAGATTATTGAGCAAGACCCGACGCTGGTCGATAAACCTCTGGCCTATGCAAAGCATTTTTGTGACAGGGTTGGTATTCCTACCCCTCAGAGTCCTATAGTCCCGGTCATATTCGGTGATAATGACACTGTCATGGCTGTATCGGAAAAACTTGCAAATGAAGGTTTTCTTGTCAGTGCTATCCGACCACCAACCGTCCCCGATAATACGGCACGATTGCGTATTGCTTTTAATGCTTCTCATAAAACCGCAGATATTGACCGCCTCGCTGATTTAATATGCGCGGCAAAAAAAGAATATGGAATTGTTTAATGGCGCTTACTTTCATAGCTGCTACCGGCACTGATATCGGCAAAACATATATCACCTGTTTGCTGATTAAGACTGCCAACAAGATGGGGAAAACCGTTCGCGGCGTGAAACCAGTCATTAGCGGCTTTGACGAAAATAAAATTAATGAGTCCGATACAGGCCATATTCTTGATGCCATGGGCCAATCACCGACAATGGAAAATGTGCGAGAAATCTCTCCATGGCGTTTTTCAGCTGCCCTCTCGCCCGATATGGCGGCTAGACGTGAAGACGCAACTATCCCACTTCTTCCGCTGGTAGATTTTTGTAACAACCTAGACTCTGACACACCTACACTTGTGGAAGGCGTTGGCGGTGTGATGGTACCTTTGAATGAAACAGATACAACATTGGACTGGCAGGCAGCTTTAAATGCGAAATGCTTCCTCGTGACAGGAAGTTATCTCGGCACTTTATCCCACACAATGACAGCTCTTGAAGCCCTCAAAGAACGAGGCATCACCCCATCAGCAATCATCATAAACAGTTCAGAGGCTGCACCTGTCCCCGAGCAGGAAACTGCCGAAACGCTGGGTCGGTTTGTGACGGATATCCCGATTCATATCGTCGCCAGAAATGCCGACACCCTACCGGAAGAACTGGTCTTAACATTGTAATGAATTCTGGCTAACCTATTTCATATTGCGAATGAATAAAGGCGAAAAATGACGACGTTAAAAGTTCTGGCAGGCCCAAGGGCTTTTTCACATATCAGAGCCCACGGCCTAAATCCGTCAGATGTGCAAAGTGTTATTTGTGCGTCGGGCGCCGCCAAGACCCTAACCACAATCGGGCTGGACAAGATGATACTGGGACAATGGCTAAAAAATATAGACCATTCAGTTGATTTACTCGGAACCTCTGCAGGCGCGTTTAAACTGGCTGCCGCATGCAGAACCGATACGCTTGGTTGGCTGGATCAATTTGCCAATATTTATTCCACGCAGACTTATGCCGATAAGGTTGATGAACCCGATGTGAGAGATATTATAAGTTGGGCGCCACAGGAACTCATTGACGCGGTCATGGCTGATGGTGGAGATGAGGAGATACTCTCCCATCCAAATTTCAGACTTCATATCGGTACTGTAAGATCCTTCAATTTACTAGCCAGCGAGAATGTAAAACGCCAGAAACAGGCGATTGCAAAAGCTGCACTTTTATCCCTCATAGACAATCAAAGTCTCAGAGGCATAGCAGAACGCGTTGTGTTTTCTGACCCAAGAAGCTCAAAAGCACTCAGACCTATAGACAACTATCCAACCCACAATGTGACGTTAGACAAAAAGAATTTAGGACCGGCTTTAAATGCATCCGGAGCTATTCCGGTTATGATGCATGGCATAGAAATTGGAACCGAGGATGGTATTCATCTCTATCGAGATGGCGGTATGCTGGATTACCACCCCATTCCTTCCCAGCTATGGCCTTCCAATGAAGGCATAGTCCTTTACCCGCATTTTTACGATTATCTTAAATGGCGCTGGTTTGATAAATTTTATCCATGGCGAAAAGTTTCTGCGAGCAAGCTGGATAATGTGGTGATTTTTGCCCCTTCAGATGATTATGTGAAATCCTTACCCTACGGGCGAATTCCCTCCAGAAATGATTTCAAGAGATTTATTAAAAACGAGCCAAAGCGCTTGGAGGTTTGGCAAACAGCTATCCAGCGCAGTGAGGAACTCGGCGAGGCATTTCTGGAACTTGTGCAGTCCGAACGTATCGCTGATGAGATGGTCTTGCTGAAATAGCTAAGTGAACCTATACAAACACATGGTTAGAATTTTATCCTATTTAAACAATCAAGAATTAATCGACGGCATTCACGCCGCAGTGCCAGAAGCCAAGGTTATTTTTATCGACCCGTCACAACCTCTGACAGAAAACCTCGAGGCAGATTGCCTGCTCTGTGTTGCCTCATTTCTGGATGGGCTGGAAGAAGTTATCGCGGCGACAAAAGGGCTGAAATGGATTCATATTTTTGGAACCGGTATTGACGGCTTTCCGCTGGAAGCAACAGGGGACGCCATTTTAACCTCCTCTCGCGGTGCCAGCGCCGTTCAGGTTGCCGAATGGGCGTTCACTTGCATCTTGGCAGCCAGAAAAAACCTGCCAGAAAACTGGATTAGCGCACCTTCACCTCTCTGGTCCATTGCCGATAATATCGGGGCGGTACAGGGACAAACACTTTCTATTTTTGGATTTGGTTCAATTGGAAGAGAACTTGCCAAACGCGCTTTGGCATTTGATATGCAGGTTCTGGCTACGACACGGCACTCATCTGTTGCAATGGATGGGGTGGAAACCGCAGATAGTCTCGAAGCGCTTTTCGCAAAAGCCGACCATTTAGTCCTCGCAGCACCTGCAACTACCGAAACCGATAATATTGTTAACGCAAAAACTCTTAGCTATCTCAAACCGGAGGCACATCTGGTCAATATTGCCAGAGGATCACTGGTTGATGAAAACGATCTAAAGCAGGCTCTAGATGATGGAAAACTCGCCCGTGCATCACTTGATGCTGTAAAGACCGAGCCTTTACCCACCGATCACTGGATTTATGGGCATGAAAAAGTGTTTCTCAGTCCACATTTGGCCTGGTGCGACATGCAGGTTATTGACGCTATTTCCACTTCTTTTCTGGATAATTTGGCACTTTTTGCTAAACAGGAACCCTTGAACAATGTCGTAGATAAAGAGGCGGGATACTAATGGTTAAATTATTGCTTTGGCGGCACGCCAAATCAGATTGGGATACCCCTGAACTTGACGACCATGAACGCCCGCTTAACAAGCGAGGTCGCCGTGACCGCGAGATCATGGCCCGCTATATCGAGAATAATTTCGCGCCGACTTTAGTGATTTGCTCAACTGCCCGCCGGACACGCGAAACGGTTGTCACATTATGTAATCACGACATTATCACTTATTCCAGCGACCTCTATCAAGCGATGCATACGGATCTTCTGAATATCGCCAAACGTAATGGCGGTGACCATGATTGTATTTTGCTGGTCGCTCATAATCCGGGCATGGAAATGTTTGCCGGACGCATGGCGCAAACATCGCCTGAAATTGCCGAGAGATTTGCCACGAAATACCCTACCTGCTCGGTCGCGTGTATCAGCTGGGATTGCGATTGGGCTGATATCTCTTTTGATAATGGTGGTGTTAATGATTATGAAAATCCATCTCGTCTTATCAGGCACGAATAGCCCAAATATCATTCCAATTCTTGACAAATCTTGACAGGCTAATCTGCATAACATAATGTCTATGTTCATGTTATGTTCTTTTTGGTTGCGTTATGTTATTGCGTTCAGACATCACATTAGAGGTGCGGCGCCCGATTTTTGCGTCCCGTATTTCTGCTGGATTTCCAAGCCCGGCTGATGATTTCATCGAAGGTAGTCTGGATCTCAACAAGCACCTTGTTGCGCATCCGGCGGCGACATTTTTTTTAAGGGTTGTTGGAGAGTCGATGTTAGGCGCGGGTATTCATCCGGGCGACTTGCTGGTTGTTGATCGTAGTCTGACACCAACCGCCAATGATATTGTTATTGCCGTTCTGCATGGTGAGTTAACCGTTAAGCGGCTCCTGCGAGATCCAGACGATAAGCATCTATGGATTCTGCATGCCGAGAACCCTTCTTATTCAGATGCGAAAATGCCACCCGATAGTGAGATATGGGGCGTGGTCAGCCATTGTATTCGAGGCTTCCGCGCATGACGCAGTCGCATATCGCTATCGTTGATTGCAATAATTTCTATGTCTCCTGTGAACGGGTGTTTAACCCACAACTTTGCGACACGCCTGTTGTCGTGTTGTCCAATAATGATGGCTGCATCATTGCGCGTTCGAATGAGGCCAAGGCACTCGGTATTCCAATGGGCGCGCCCTATTTTAAGTGGCGGCACGTGATTGAGGATGCTGGCATCGCCGTCATGTCGAGCAATTACGCTCTTTATGGCGATATGAGTAGCCGCGTGATGCAAGTGCTCGCCACTGCCGCACCCGCCATCGAAATATACAGCATTGATGAGTGTTTTCTCGATTTCAGTAATCTGCCGGACACAATGAACCCAGTTGATTTGGCGTACCGGCTACGCCAACAAGTCGCGCAATGGACGGGTATTCCCGTATCCATCGGCATGGCAAGTAGCAAGACGTTAGCAAAAATTGCTAATCGCCTTGCCAAGAAGAACCCCAGCAAGCACGGCGTTACAAATCTGACTGATCCGACAGAAATTACCACCGCCCTTGCCGCCACAGATGTTGGAGATGTCTGGGGCATCGGGCGACGCTGGGCGCGCATGCTGAAAGCCCGCAACATTATGACCGCCGCAGACTTTCGTGCCTGTTCTGATAGCTGGGTCAGACAAAAAATGGGAGTGGTCGGTTTACGTACTTTGCACGAACTCAGAGGCATACCCTGTGTGTCGCTGGAACTCGAAAGCCCCGACAAAAAAAGTATTTGTGTATCACGGAGTTTCTCAACACCTGTCACAGAGCGTGCGGCCCTCACAGACCGTTTGAGTGATTTTGCGTCACGCGCCGCCGCCAAAACACGCAAAGCTGGGTTGGTAGCAGGCTATATAACCGTCTTCGTCCGCACCAACAGGTTTCAAAAAGACCGCCCCCAATATAGCAATGCCATCACCCTCACCTTCCCTGAAATGACTGCCCATACGGCTGATATTCTCGCCGCCATGCGTCAAGGATTAGCGCATATTTTCCGGCCCGGTTATGAGTATAAAAAAGCGGGCGTTCTCCTGAGCAATCTGGTACGACAAGATATGGCCCCGCAAAGTCTCTGGAGCCATGCTGGTTCACCTGACGCACTTATCGCACAGAAAAAAAGAAATCAGCTTATGCAAGCTTTTGATGGGATTAATAGTCGCTTCGGTCACGGCAGTATTGCTTATGGCACGGCGAAGCGACAAAATAACTGGTTCATGCGACAAGAAAAAGTATCACCGCGATACACCACACGCTGGGAAGATTTACCCACAGTCTGACCCAAAAAGAAGCTTGCGCCATCAATAAAAATAATAGATTTAGAGCACGTTGATGAAGAGTAACAAAAAGAGGTAAGGCATGGCAAAGCTACAAAGCAAGCATGCAGAGCATAACGGCATAAGGAATGAAATAGGTGTAAAGAAATTACACACCACAATAAATAACGGTAAGTCTGGAAATAAAAAACTTACCAATGCAGGCACTATTCCAATCAGACGAAGAGGTAATGAGTTCGAGCTATGCGTCGTGACATCGCGTCGTTGCAAAAGCAGATTTGTTTTCCCAAAAGGTAAAGTTATTCAAAACGAAAAACTAAAACAAACTGCTCTCAGGGAAACAACCGAAGAGGCTGGCGTTTCAGGTGAACTTATTGATTACCCTATTATCCACAGAGTCAAAGGAAATGGGGCTAATAGTGTTGGCAAAACAGTTTGTTTTTACCCAATCCTGGTAGATACCGAAATGAAACGATGGCCGGAGCGCTTCATGCGTCAACGCAAATGGGTTTCATTGACCAAGCTTAAAAAGAAACAAAAATACCGCCATCTGCGTGAGTTATTAAGCGCACTCGAAAAAGCCAAACCAAAGCAAAAGAAGAAAATATTTAAAAGACTTAGACAAAATATCGCCTAAGTTTTTGTATTAACTCAAAAGCCGTGCCGCACGTTTCCGATCCGCCGAACTTGGAATACCGATGGCCTCGCGATATTTAGCAACTGTACGGCGAGCAATATTAATGCCGTCTTCTTGTAGCGCAAGCGCTAGCGCTTCATCTGAAAAAATTTTTGGTCGCCCGTCTTTCTGGTTCTTTGTTTCACCTGCCACTAGATTTTTAATACGTTCTTTAACGGCTCTTGCTGAATGAGATTGATCACCTTCTTTTGCTGAAATCCCAACCGAGAAAAAATACTTTAGCTCGAAAATGCCTCGCGGGGTTTCCATCAACTTATTTGCGGTAACCCGGCTAACCGTACTTTCATGAAGATCAAGCTCAACAGCGATATCGCGCAACGTCATGGGCTTAAGATAATCTAGCCCCTTTTTAAGAAATTCAGGTTGTTGCTTCACAATTTCCCGCGCAACACGCAACAATGTTATTGCCCGCTGGTTCATTGATTTTACTAGCCAGTTGCCGGAATTATAGCAGGCATTCAAATATTCCCTGTCTTTGGAAGGCATTTTTTTTGCTGCAAGTTCTTCCCAATAACGGTCAAGCACCAGTATCTTAGGAAGCGTGTTGTCATTTAATTCAATACGCCAATTACCATATTCTTCATCAGCCACATCATTTTCAAAAACAAGAATATCCGGTTGGCGGTCTTGTGTAGCTTGAAACTTAAAAGATGAGGTGATTTTAGGGTTGAGTTGACGAATAGTTTCTACGCGATCCAACAAAATACGTGGACGGATTTTGCATTTCTTAGCCAGCAAATTAACTTCACCGCGCCCAAGAAGATCAAGATTATCAAGAATAACTTCGAAATCTGGATGCCAAAGTCCCTCATGATGTAATTGCATGGATAACCTGTCTGCCAGAGAGCTTGCCGCAACCCCTACGGGCATAAGAGACCGGAGTTCATTTTGTGCTGCTTGAACTCTATCGAGTGAGATCTCAAGGCGCGTTTCCAACTCTTCAGCCTTCTCAAGAAGATAGGCTTCATCATCAAGCCACCCCAATAGAGTTAGACAATCTTCTTTCAACGGGCTTTCAAGCATTTTGTCAAAAATTTGCTGCTGCACAAAATCCGCAAACGAAAGCACTGAACTAACACTTTGTTCAATTACAAGCCCGGGATTAATGTTGTCATCGCCATAAGAAGATGCCTCGCCCTGATCAACATGGCGATTTTGTAAATCCTGACGCGCATCAGAGTCCCAAAGATTTTCATAAAAGCTATCTGTGATATGCGTTTCAGGCAGATTGCCGCTTTTAAACGAATTATCAAGAAAATCACCTGCCACACTATCTGTAGAATCTGCAGCATTTCCGGTATCATTATTATCTGAGTTAGAAGCATCTAGGGCCGTATCAAAACCCTGGGCATCCTGAATTTCAAGAAACGGATTTTCATTCACTTGTTCAGCAAGAAATTCATTGAGTTCAAGATTATTCAACTGCAGAATGTGTATCGCCTGCCGCATTTGCGGTGTCAGGACGAGAGATTGCATCTGCTTGGACTGTAATTTCAGCTTGATACTCATAAAGCCTCCAAGGAATTCACTTTTTGGCCTGGTTCTTGCTTTGTCAACAAAAACCCAAAAAACAGCATATCTTAAGCCTAGAAAAGCCCATCATGTGATAAATTTGTCATAAAAAGGAACTTGCTAATCAGGTGCGACGCAATGTTACAAAACTAACATCAGCTGTGTCATTTTCACCAGCTTGCACATCTTCTCTAGACGCCTCATGCCACGCATCAGGATTTGAAAGGCGAAAATAAGTATCCCCTTCCGGCGCGGCATGTACTTTCGTAAGGTGCAAAATATCAGCTTGAGCCTCAAAAGCTTTGTAAATCTCTCCACCCCCAATAATCATAACCCTTTTTGAGCCTGTCTCTTTCGAAGCTTCCAGAGCCGCTTCGGGGGAGTTAACGACAAGCGCGCCTTCTGGCAGGTCAAGCTTTGAACGGGTAATAATAATATTCAGTCGGCCCGGTAACACGCCCGGTAGCGACTCCCATGTATGCCGCCCCATTATAATTGGCAATCCCATTGTGATTTTCTTAAAACGCTTAAGGTCTGTTGAAAGACGCCAGGGCATTTTACCGCCATGCCCAATAACGCCGTTTTCTGCAACAGCAACAATCATCTCAATCTGCATGATTTAAACCGCAATTGGCGCACGAATGTGGGGCTGCGCTTCATAGTCTTCAAGAGAAAAATCTTCAAATACAAAGTCAAAAATATCTTTCTTCTCCGGATTGATTTTCATAGTTGGCAAAGCCCCAGGCAAACGCGAAATTTGTGTTTGCGCCTGTTCCAGATGATTTAGGTAAAGATGCGCATCTCCCAATGTATGCACAAAATCTCCTGGCTCAAGTTCAAGCACTTGCGCCAGCATCATGGTCAGAAGAGCATAAGAGGCAATATTAAAAGGCACCCCAAGGAATATATCCGCAGAGCGTTGATAGAGCTGACAAGATAGCTTTCCGTCTGCGATATAAAACTGAAACAGACAATGACAGGGAGGTAAGGCCATATCATCAACATCTGCGGGATTCCAGGCAGTTATTATATGGCGGCGGGAGTCAGGGTTATTTTTTAATTGCTCAACAAGGTTTTTGATTTGATCAATTTGACGTCCATCAGGGGTTTGCCAACTGCGCCACTGATAGCCATAAACAGGACCGAGATCACCATTTTCATCTGCCCAGTCGTCCCATATCGAAACACCATTTTCCTTGAGGTAGGAAATATTCGTATCCCCCGATAAAAACCATAAAAGTTCATGAATTATGGACCTCAAATGAAGCTTTTTGGTTGTTAGAATTGGGAACCCCTTTGATAAATCAAAGCGCATTTGATAGCCGAAAATACTTTTAGTGCCAGTACCCGTTCGATCATCTCGGGTGACACCTTCTGACATAACTTTTTCAAGAAGCGTTAAATATTGAAGCATCACACATAATTAAGGGATTCAGTTCCTTGCCTCAATCAGTTTATCAATTCCCCCTACTCATTTGCTGTGAAAAAGAGTATATGTAAGGGGTCGGTTTACCGACTATGGCGATAAACGGGCTTCGTAATAAACCCATCGGACCCGGGGGCAGTACCCGGCGCCTCCACCATTTATTCTCACAAGTTATTGGGGGGGCGAAACAGGATCGACGAGGGCGTAAAAGTTGTTTCCGTCGCTCGGTATTGTACCACCGTTATCGGGCTATTTTTTAGTTGCAAATGACAACTATGCGGAAGTTGCTGTCGCTGCGTAAGTAGCGCCAACACTTCAATTCAAGCCCTTATCCGTCGCAGGGTAAGGCGGGGTCCGGCGGGCACCTGGCAACAGAAGCCCACCACTTCACTCGCTGGACTTTCATCCTATCGCATCGGGTAACTTTGAAGAACATGAACGAAATCGATTACGAAAAATTAACCCACAAAGCTATGCTGAACCTTATCAGCGATATCTTATCCTCTGTTTCCGAAGAGGGGCTGCCCGGTGAGCATCACTTTTATATTTCCTTTAAGACCCAAGCTCCTAAAGTCTCAATATCCGACAGCTTGATGGCACAATATCCTGATGAAATGACGATTGTGCTGCAAAACCAGTTTGAAAACCTTATCGTAACACCTGAAGGATTTTCCGTGCGTTTGAGCTTTAATCATACGCCACATGATCTCTATATTCCTTTTGACGCACTCACAAAGTTCTATGACCCTTCCGTGTCATTTGGCCTAGTACTGGAAGATATGACTGTGAGCGCGGCCTCTGCCCTTGCATCGGATAATCATAGGGAGAATGATCTTGAAGATATTGAAAAACAAGAAGATTTGAAAAATCAAGAACCAGAAATCAACACCACTGGCGAGGTGGTGAGTCTTGAAAACTTTCGAGATAAAAATGACTGACCAACTTGGCGACAAAACCAATAAATGCTAAATCTTCCCACACATTTTCTACATACATTATGTAATGTTTTTCGATTTAAAGAGGACAGCAATGACCCAATCCCGCACTGAAACCGACAGCTTTGGCCCTTTGGAAGTGCCCGAAGATAAATATTGGGGCGCACAAACTCAACGCTCGCTCGGGAATTTCAAGATTGGCGGAGAAACTATGCCAGAACCTATGATACGTGCCTTGGGGATTGTCAAAATGGCGGCGGCAAAAGCCAATATGTCCCTTGATAATCTTGAAAGTGATATTGGACAGGCAATTGTGTCGGCAGCCACTGAAGTTGCTGATGGTAAATTAAATAATCACTTCCCACTGGTGGTCTGGCAGACAGGCTCTGGCACACAATCGAATATGAATGCCAATGAAGTCATCTCTAATCGTGCGATAGAAATTCTAGGTGGTGAAATGGGTTCCAAATCTCCCGTGCACCCCAATGATCATTGCAATAGAAGCCAATCCTCAAATGACACCTTTCCAACTGCCATGCACATTGCTGCGGCTGAAGAGGGAAGCAATCGCCTTTTGCCTGCGTTGAAACACCTTTATACCGCCCTGACTGCCAAGTCTGAGGCGTGGGCAGATATTGTTAAAATTGGACGCACTCATTTACAGGACGCCACCCCCCTGACGCTTGGGCAAGAGTTTTCGGGCTACGCCACACAGCTTAAATATTCTATTGAACGCGTCGAAACATCCATGCCGCGCCTTTTGGCATTGGCACAAGGTGGAACAGCAGTCGGGACGGGGCTGAACGCTAAACCCGGATTTGCAGAAAAGTTTGCTGCAGAAGTCGCTGATTTTACAGGACTTGATTTTGTGACTGCGGAAAACAAATTTGAGGCTCTTGCTGCCCATGATGCATTTGTTGAAATGTCCGGCATGCTCAACACGATTGCCGCCTCGCTGAATAAGATTGCCAATGATATTCGTTTGCTCGGCTCAGGCCCCCGTTCAGGACTTGGTGAATTGAGCTTACCTGAAAATGAACCTGGTTCATCCATCATGCCAGGCAAAGTCAACCCAACACAATGCGAAGCTCTTACAATGGTTTGTGCGCAGGTCATGGGCAATCATACGGCAATTACGGTTTCGGGGGCACAAGGGCATATGGAACTTAATGTGTTCAAACCCGTCATGGCCTATAATTTATTACAATCCATGCGCTTGATAGGTGATGCCGCAGTGAGCTTCACGGATAATTGTGTGGTGGGTATCGAAGCTAACGAAATCAATATTGAACAGTTGATGCAACGCTCACTTATGCTGGTGACGGCTCTAGCGCCAAAAATTGGCTATGACAATGCAACAACCGTCGCAAAGACGGCCCATAAGAACGGCACAACACTTCGCGAAGAAGCCGTTGGTCTTGGTTTTGTGACGGAAGCTGAATTTGAAGAGATTGTCCGTCCAGAAGATATGATTGCGCCAAAATAGTCTATTTTGAGGGTAAAGGCCTATCATGGATAAACCCCGAAAACGTTCCATAACCATCGCAGGTCATGCAACAAGCATCTCGCTTGAAGCGCCTTTCTGGGACGCTATAAGGGATATTGCCGCACAACAAGATATATCACCACAAGATTTAATCGCTGAGATAGACAACTCAAAACGCATGGCCTCACTCTCCTCGGCTATTCGTGTGTATATTTTGTCATGGTATCAAGATAAAGCGAACGAAACCTAAAAGCTGGGTGAAAAGCCTTATGTTCGTGTTATATTCTTTAAAGAATCACGGAAAAAATTATGGTTTCAGACCCTTTTGATTTAGGCACGGATGATGTGAATAAAAACACAACATCGCATGCCCCAGAACCTCCGCCCCCCAATCATGCAGACACCATGTCAAGTGGGGGAGAAACTATGAGCCTATCGCAACGCGCAGCGGCGCGCATGCCTTTAGATGCCGGAAATGGTGAACTGGCAAAAGGCATGGAGGATATGAACCCTGAACAACGTGAAGCCGTTCTCGCACCGGATGGGCCTTTGCTTGTACTGGCAGGGGCAGGTACAGGGAAAACACGCGTCCTTACAACCCGTATTGCACATAAAATTTATACCAAACAGGCATGGCCAAGCCAGTTTCTCGCCGTAACCTTTACCAATAAAGCCGCGCGGGAAATGAAAGATAGAATTAGCAGTCTTGTCGGCGAACAAGTTGAGGGCATGCCGTGGCTCGGAACCTTCCACTCTATTTCAGCAAAAATCCTTCGTCGTCATGCCGAGTTGGTCGGGCTCAGACCTGATTTCACAATTCTCGATACAGATGACCAGATAAGATTACTAAGACAACTCATCAAGGCTGAAAATATTGACGATAAACGCTGGCCTGCCCGACAATTGGCATTTCTTGTTGACCGATGGAAGAACCGAGGATGGCAACCGCATCAAGTTCCCGCCGGAGAAGCAGGAAGTTTTGCCGATGGCGCAGCAGGTAAGCTTTATGAAAGCTATCAAAACCGGCTAAAAATTCTCAATGCTGTTGATTTTGGTGATTTGTTACTCGAATGTCTGCGCTTATTTCAGGAAAATAATGAGATCTTGCAGGAATATCAGGATCGCTTCCGTCATATGCTTGTCGATGAATATCAGGATACCAATGCCGTGCAATATTTGTGGCTCCGGCTCTTGGCGCAAAAGCATCATAATATATGTTGTGTCGGGGATGACGATCAGTCCATCTATGGGTGGCGGGGCGCTGAAGTCGATAACATTTTAAGATTTGAAAAAGACTTTCCCGGTGCCAGCATTATTCGACTGGAACGTAATTATCGCTCAACACCGCATATTCTGGGCGCGGCCTCCGGTCTCATTGAAGCGAATATAAATAGACTCGGTAAAACCCTGTGGACACAGGAAATCGCTGGAGACAAAGTCAGACTACGAGGCAGTTGGGACGGCGAGGAAGAGGCGCGGGTCACTGCAGATGATATCGAAGCACTTCAAAGAAAAGGACATAATCTAAATGAAATTGCCATTCTTGTGCGCGCCTCATTCCAAATGCGAGAATTTGAAGACCGTTTCATGCAACTGGGATTACCCTACCGCGTTATTGGTGGCCCACGCTTCTATGAGCGCGCTGAAATCAGAGACGCCAATGCCTATTTAAGACTCATCGCCCAACCGGATGATGATTTGGCTTTTGAAAGAATATGCAACAAACCGCGACGCGGACTTGGCGATGTTGCTCTACAAAATATTCACAGCACAGCACGCCGTAATTCAATTTCTCTCATGCGTGCTGCCAGAATTTTAATCGACTCGGACGAATTAAAGCCCGCAGCACGACGCGCTCTTTCGGGGTTTGTCACCTCTATAGATCGTTGGCGTAATCAAAAAGACAACTTACCGCATAATGAGTTGGCGCAAGTCGTACTCGATGAAAGCGGTTACACGCAAATGTGGATGGATGATAAATCTCCCGAAGCACCAGGCAAACTAGAAAATCTGAAAGAACTCATCAGATTCATGGATGATTTTGGATCGCTCAATGCTTATCTGGAGCACATCTCGCTTATCATGGATGCTGAAACAAATGACAGTGAGGAAAAAGTGTCATTAATGACGCTTCACGCAGCTAAAGGTCTGGAATTTATGACTGTTTTTTTACCTGGCTGGGAGGAAGGATTATTCCCACATCAAAGAAGTCTAGATGAAACGGGTGATCGTGGCCTCGAAGAGGAAAGACGCTTAGCCTATGTTGGCATCACACGGGCGAAAGAAAATATTACGATTTCTTTTGCCGGTAACAGGCGCATTCACGGGCAATGGCAAGCCGCAATACCATCAAGATTTATTGATGAACTTCCCGAAGAGCATGTTGAGCCGTTAGATGCTGAAATTGGATATAATCAAAATCAAGGCTTTCAAGACAGTTCCCAGAGCCAATTCGTCAAACATTCAACCAGCGACACCTATTCCAGCCCGGGCTGGCAACGGATGCAACGTAACCGAGCCGCGCGTGAGCAAAATAAGACCATCAATGTCAAAGTCCAAAATACATCATCAACGCATAACACCTTTAAAATTGGAGAACGCGTGTTTCATCAGAAATTCGGCTATGGCAAAATTGGGTCTATGGATGGTAATAAGCTAACGGTGCATTTCGAGAAAGCCGGCACAAAAAAGGTCATCGACAGCTTCCTCGAGCAAGTCTGATAGCAATATTTAAGACATGCAAATTTGGAAAGTGATTCTGACCACCAATAATGCAGACGCTGCAGAGGAAAGTCTCTCTGAAGCCGGTGCGGGTGCTGTCTTTGTGACTGCTTCAGGTAATCGGACACATATTGAGGCCTATTTTCATACGCAACCAGACTTAAACAGGCTGGAAGAAACCCTTCCGCCTCATCAAAACCTTACAACCGAAATTCTACCTCCATTGGATTGGGTCAGTCATAGTCAAACTGGCCTGCCTGTTATCAAGCAACCACCATTTTTTATTTTTGAGAAGCTAAACCAACCAAAACACCCGAATGGCCTGATAAACATTGAGTTGCAAGCTGGTCGGGCATTCGGTTCAGGTCATCATCAAACGACCCGTGGTTGTTTGATGATGCTGGATAAATTATTAAAGCGCACACAACCAAAACATATACTCGATCTTGGGTGCGGTAGTGGCATTCTTGCCATTGCATTGGCAAAAGCGACACACAAGAAGATAAAAGCCAGTGACATTGACCCTGAAGCCGTCGCCATGACGCAAAAAAACAGCTGTCTCAATCATGTCCACCATCTTGTTCAGGTACATGAAAGTGACGGTTTTAATCGGTTAGAAAGGGGGCAAAAAACCTTTGATCTAATTGTCGCGAATATTCTGTCGAATACACTCAAAAGGCTTGCCCACGACTTAACTAATAGATTATCTCCACCGCTATACCCGAATAGAGGCGGCAGTTTGATACTGTCAGGCATATTAAATACACAACAACAACAAATTACCGCCACTATGAGACAATTTGGCTTGTGCCTTCAGGAAAAAATTATATTAGATGAATGGACGACCTTATGCTTTCGGAGATAAGCTCAATTCATGCTTCAAAAATTTGATAACAATGCACAACCAGATCAAGCCGCCTCAAAACTGGCGCTTCTGCGTCTTGAAATGGACAATGCAGATATCGATGGCTTTATTGTGCCGCGAGAAGATGAGTTTATGGGAGAATATGTCCCGGCCTGCGGTGAAAGGTTGAAATGGCTCACCGGCTTTGGTGGGTCAGCAGGCATTGCCATTATACTCAAAAGTAAAGCTGCTTTGTTTCTGGACGGACGCTATACTTTGGAAGCTGAAAACTATATCGACACAGAAAGTTTGACGATTGTTCCTATCATGCAGGTGTCTATTCATTCCTGGCTCTCTGAAAATCTAGTTTCAGGCGATAAAATTGCATATGACCCAAAGCTCCACAGCATCGCTCAAATTAAAAAGCTTTCAGCCGCATTGGATAAGCAAGACATCACACTGACACCGCTTGACGATAATCTAATTGACTCTCTATGGACTGACCGTCCTGATCCACCAAATGGCGATATTCACCTTCATAACGACGCCTATGCCGGACAGAGTAGCTCTGATAAGCGCGATAATATTGCGGCACAATTAACCACTGAACAAGCTGATGCTTTACTTATCACACAGCCTGAAAATAGTGCGTGGCTTTTAAACATTCGCGGAAACGATGTACCACGCACCCCCTTTGCACTTAGCTTTGCGGTTTTAAAAAAAGATGCATCCGTAGCATGGTTTATCAATCCTGATAGGTTATCGAGCGACCTTCAGGCACACCTTGGAAGCGATGTCGAAATTATTCCCCCCCAGGATATGAAGACATATCTTGAGAAGCTGACAGGCAATGTGGTAGTTGATCCGTCGCATACGCCGCAATATTTCAAGAATATTTTGCAAGACAAAGCAGTGGAAGGCAAAGACCCTTGTAATCTTAAAAAAGCCTGTAAGAACCCCATAGAAATTGAAGGCGCAAAAGCCGCGCATATCCGCGACGGCGCCGCGCTATGCAAATTTTTACACTGGCTCGATATAACTGCGCCTGCAGGAAGTGTTTCAGAAATAGATGCTGTCAGTTATTTGGAACAATGCCGACAAGAGACAGGCGAATTGAAAGACTTAAGCTTTGACACGATTTCAGGTAGCGGGCCAAATGGGGCGATTGTTCACTACCGCGTCAATAATGAAAGTAACCGTACGTTACAGGCGGGGGATTTATATCTTGTCGATAGTGGCGGACAATATCTGGACGGCACAACAGATGTCACGCGAACAGTGCTTATTGATGGCGCACCTCCACCCGACATGGCGATTGAGGCATTTACCCGCGTTTTAAAAGGCCACATCGCGTTAGCGACAGCACGGTTTCCAGAAAATACAGACGGCGTAGCGCTTGATGCATTAGCAAGAGCACCTCTTTGGGCTGGAGGATTGGATTTTGATCATGGCACAGGTCATGGTGTTGGAAGTTATCTATCAGTCCATGAAGGGCCACAGCGCATTTCTAAAGGGGGTACTCAGGCACTTATGCCAGGGATGATTGTTTCCAATGAACCGGGGTTTTATCAAAAAGGTGAATTTGGAGTCCGGATTGAAAACTTACAATTTGTGACCTCTCCCGAAAAAATTAATGACGGACAGCGTCAAATGATGGGCTTTGAAGTGCTGACACTCGCACCAATTGACAAAAGACTGATAAACGTAGATTTGCTCGTCACCCAAGAACGAGAATGGCTAAATAACTATCATAAGCAAGTTTTTGATACGCTCTCCTCGCTATTAGAAGCCGACACAAAGGCATGGCTTCAGCACAGTTGTGCACCACTTTAGTCGCCAGATAATCAATTTAGAGTTTAGAAAAAAATTATCACTATCCTCAGTTGGTAGTATTTGCCCGTATTAACCTGTTATGCATGAAATGTAATAAGGGGGGAATAAACGCGCAAAAAGAAATGCCAAAAAGAAATGCTATGAATAAAAAAATAATCAAAAGAAAAGTGCTGAGAACTAAAGCTCGCCCCCTTCTGAATTTAAATACGATATTGAAACATCTGTTAAATTTCTCTTGTCTTGCGCGAAGCAACGCCAATTTATATCTTTCATAGAGTTTAAACGGTTTTATAAAATCCCTGATCAGGATTGGCCATTAGTTTATCCGCTTCTCTACATACATCTTAATCTGGTATTAAAATATTGTTCAGAAAATAACCTACCTCCACTGAGCGTTCTTGACGTTGCTCGGGATATGAAAAATAGTGGGAAAATGACTGAGAGACAAATTACACGACTCCGTAAAGCGTTTGACAGATACGGGGAAAGATGGACACATGATAAGGGTCAGGTGCAGGATATGAACGACCTGCATAAGTTACAAAAATTATGTTTTGACAGTGCAGTCGTGGTTAACTTCCCTACCAAACAAAAATTAGATTTATTTGCCGAAAGCTTCAGGTAGAAGCTGCAATCTCCAACCATTCATCTTCTGTCAGGGTTTCAATACCAAGTTCTTCAGCTTTTTTAAGCTTTGAACCTGCACTTTCCCCTGCTACCAAAATATCGGTTTTCTCTGATACAGAACCCGAAACTTTAGCACCCATCTTCTCAGCACGGGCTTTGGCCTCGGCGCGTGTCATCCGTGCAAGCGTACCAGTGAAGACAACTATTTTACCAGATATGGGTGTGTTGTTTTCTGCTTCAGGAAGTGAGACAGGAGCCACGCCGACATTTATGAGCCCATTTATAATATCGAGATTATGTGGCTCGGCAAAAAAAGTTAGCAAAGACTCAACCATAGTATTCCCGACACCATCTATGGATGCCAATTCTTCTTTGCTCGCTTCATGCCCCTCACACATGGAAAGAACAGCATCACGAAATCCTTCGAGCGTTTTATATCGCCGTGCCAGTAGTCTCGCTGTTGTCTCACCGACTTGACGAATACCAAGCGCAAATAAAAAACGATCAAGGTCTGGCTTTTTGGCTTTTTCAATCGCCAAAAACAATTTTGTAAGACTGTCTTTGAGTTGCCCTTTATTTTTTCCCGATGTATAGAGCCAAATCTCAGGCGCTTCGTCAGCTTTTTGGTGTAAATTGAAGATATCAACTGGAGTTCTGAGCAAATCATAAGCCCAAAATTCATCAATTTGCTTATCCCCAAGACCATCAATATCTAAAGCCGAGCGGGAAACAAAATGTTTCAATCTTTCTTTGGCTTGCGCAGGGCAACTTAGCCCGCCTGAACATCGCTTTACGGCATCTTGCTCACCATCCGCACGTATTTCATGAAAGGCTTGCGCGCCGCAGGCAGGGCAATTATCAGGGAATTGATATTCTTGCGGCTCCCCTTCCCTTTTTTCTATCAGTACCTCAACAATTTGGGGGATAACATCGCCAGCACGCTGCACAACCACAAAATCATTAAGTCGAACATCAAGACGTTTAATTTCATGAGCATTGTGCAGTGTTGCATTAGACACTTCCACGCCACCTACCGTCACTTTTTTTAGCTTTGCTACAGGCGTAAGCGCACCCGTACGTCCGACTTGAATATCAATATCCAAAAGTTTCGTAATAGCTTTTTCTGCCGGAAATTTATGGGCAATCGCCCAACGGGGCGCGCGTGACACAAACCCTAAGCGGCTTTGCCAATCAAGACGATCAATTTTATAAACCATGCCGTCAATATCATAACCAAGTAAAGAACGGCGTTCTTCAATATCCCGCCAGTGATCATTCAGGGCGGCAACATCTTTCAAAACTTTGAAATCTTGATTCACCGTAAATCCCCACTTGTCAAAACAAGTGATCATGCCCGATTGCGTATCAGAAGGCATGTCGGACATCTCCCCCCACGTATAAGCGAAAAACTTCAATGGGCGGTCAGCAGTAATTCTAGCATCTAATTGCCGCAGACTACCTGCTGCAGCATTGCGAGGATTAGCAAAGGGTTTACGCCCCTTTTCAGTTTGCTGACGATTAAGAATTTCAAAATCCTCATGCGCCATATAGACCTCACCGCGAATTTCGACAATATCTGGCACACCCGCTGGGAGGGTTAAGGGGACATCTTTAAGTGTCTTGAGATTCTCGGTAATGTCCTCACCTACTTGACCATCACCCCGTGTCGCCCCTTTTACAAAAATGCCTTTTTCATAACGAAGGCTTGCAGAAAGGCCGTCAATTTTTGGCTCGGATGTATAGGAGATAGTTTCTGCTTCATCCAAACTTAAAAAACGTCTTATACGGGTGTCAAAGTCTTCCAAATCCTGAACATTAAATGCATTACCCAAAGAGAGCATGGGGACTGCGTGCTGGATTTTCCCAAACCCACTTTCGGGCGTAACGCCGACTTTGTCACTCGGACTATCTGCACGTTTCAAATCTGGAAAGCGTTCTTCAATAGCCTGATTTCTCAGCCGCAACGCATCATAATTAGCATCTGAAATATTTGGGTCATCATTTTGATAATAGGCTACATCATGTCCAGCTATTTCACTGGCAAGCGCCTTTAATTCTTCAGCCGCTTGTGCGCTGGTAAGTACTTCGACCGAGATAGACCGCCATTTCATAATTGCCCACCCAGCAATCTAACTGCTGCGGCACGCGCTTCTTCTGTCACAGAAGCACCCGCGAGCATCCGGGCAATTTCTTCTTCTCTGTTTTGAGTGGAAAGTTCTTCAACACGAGTCATTGTGCTGTCATCATCGACAGATTTACTGATTAACCAGTGATGATTACCACACGCTGCCACTTGAGGAGAATGGGTCACAACAAGAACCTGGCCATTTTCTGCAAGTAACTTCAGACGACTACCTACAGCTTCAGCAACAGCACCACCCACGCCCGCATCAACTTCATCAAATATCATGGTCAGAGGTTCACTGGCTTCCGCCAACGCAACTTTGAGAGCTAACATGAAACGTGCCAGTTCCCCACCTGACGCTATTTTAGATATTGGCCCGGCAGGCATACCCGGATTTGTACTCGCCATAAACTGTACACTGTCAATTCCAGTCGCTGTACCCATTGAAGGGGTAACATGAGACAACACAGTTTGAAAACCACCACCATTTAGCTTGAGGGGCTCAAGCTCCTTCATAACAGTTTTGTCGAGCTTTAGTGCCGCTTGCTGACGGGTTTTAGAAATACTCAGCGCTAAAACTTCATAATCTTTAAAAGCTTTTTCGACATTTTGCTGTAGCTCATTTAACCTGTCTGCACCGCTTTCAATATCGTCAAGTTGTTGTTGAAGCATGGTTTTAGTGGCAGGTAATTGATCAACTTGAACAGCATGCTTGCGCGCCAAAGCTTTTAAACCAAATAGCCTTTCTTCAACTTGCTCCAATCTTTGCGGGTCGTATACCAAGTCCCGTGAAGCTTCGAGTAATTGTGTCTGGGCTTCATCCGCCTCTATAACTGCCCGTTCTAACGCAGTAATTGTGGTATCGAGACGACCAGCGGCCTGATCCGAGACTTTCTCCAATTGGCGAAGCGCACCGTTAAGTGACGATTGTAGCGCTTTGTCACCCTCCATAAGAACCAATGCTTCTGCGATATATCCGGCTATTTTTTCAGAATTCATCAAGAGTGTGCGCTCTTCCGACAGACTCTCTTCCTCGCCCTCTTTTGGGTCAATTTTCTCAAGCTCTTTAAGGGCATGACGTAAAAAATCTTCTTCAGCAGCGGCGCGATCACTGGCATTTTTATAAAGCTCTAATTGCTCCTCACATTCCATCAAATGACTATATTTTTGTTTCAGCGCATCAACCTTGTCTCCGTGCCCAGCATAGGAATCGAGCAGTGATAATTGAACTGGCCCGTCCGTAAGAGATTGGCTTTCATTCTGACCATGGATTTCAACCAATTCGGAACCGATAGTTTTGAGCAAATTAACACTTACGGGTGCATCATTGATGAAAGCACGTGAACGACCATCTTTACTCTGAACACGACGCAAGATGATCTGTCCTTCACAGGGTAAATCGTGTTCCTCCATAATGCGTTTAACAAGCTTATCCTCGGGAATATCAAAGGCGGCTGTGACTGTTCCTTGCTCTGCCCCACTTCTAACCAACCCGGCATCACCGCGTGCACCAGTTGCCAGAGCCAATGCATCAAGCAAAATGGATTTTCCCGCACCTGTCTCACCTGTTAACGTGCACAGGCCCGCCCGCCAGGTCAGGTCTAGCTTTTCTATTAAAACGATATTTCTTATGGAAAGATTTACCAGCATCAACTCTGCGCGCCTACGCTAGAAAATTGATTGCCAGAATTTTCTAAACCAAGAGGTTTCTTCTACTTCGGGGCTAAAATCCCGGTCTACAAGCATGCGGTAACTGTCTTTATACCACTCGCTATCAGGATAATTATAGCCAAGCACGGCAGCTGTAGAGCGTGCTTCAGACTCTATACCCAGTGTCAGATATATCTCGGTCAAACGATGTAAGGCCTCTTCTACGTGGGAAGTGGTCTGGTATTTCAATAGGACATTTCTAAATCGCTTAGAGGCGGCAATATAAAACTGGTTCTTCATATAGAAACGCCCTACCTCCATCTCCTTACCTGCGAGATGGTCATAGGTTAAATCCAGTTTCAAAGTCGCATCACGCGCATAATCAGTTTCAGGATATCGCCTTATGACATCTCTAAGCGCTTGAACCGCAAGTTCAGTATTTTTCTGATCTCTCGAAACGTCTGAAATTTGTTCATAATAGCTTTGGGCTATCAGATAATAGGCATAGGGAGCGTTTTTATTACCCGGATGAAGTGCCAAGAAGCGACGTGCTGTTAACACGGCGTCAGAATATTTATTCTGCTGGTAATAGGAATAGGCTGACATCAGCATTGCCCTGCGTGCCCATATGGAATATGGGTGCTGACGCTCTACTTCGTCAAACTCCAGTGCCGCCCGACGGAAGTTTCTCTCTTTGAGAGAGTCGAATGCTTGATTGTAAATCTCTTCAACAGACCGCTCAACATATTCCGGTTCATCATTGGTAGATGAACAAGCAACCAGTGTGAACATAATAAGAAGCAAAAAGAGACGTGAAAGCATTTTTGAAGTCATATTTATCAATTATCGCATTTTTGAATCGCAAGCCTGACTTTGACGTCATTTCATAGGGAAAGCAAGCCTTTGAGAGCTTTATAGAAAAATAATTCTCATAATAAGAAATAGGTATAAATTATTGAAGGTCTAAGCTCGAAAAAATTAAAAAATGAATAATTACAGACGATTATTCAGCGGCAACAACCTTTACTGCATCACAATCTTCAGGGGTAATAATTTCAAAAGCATCATCATTACTAAAAAGAGCTGAGAGAAGCTTATAATGTAAGGCGTGACCTGACTTATGGGCATTATAGCGACCAAGAATACGAACACCGGCAAGATATAAATCGCCAACAGCATCAAGAATTTTATGACGGATAAACTCATCAGAAAATCTAAGACCCTCATCATTAAGAACGCGGTCACCATCAATCACAACAGCATTGTCCAGAGAGCCGCCAAGAGCTAGACCTGCGGCGTGCATGGCTTGAACATCCTGGAGCATACCGAAAGTACGCGCGTTACAAATTTGGTCGCGGAAATTATCTCCAGAAAGAACAAACTCACCCCTTTGAGTGCCGATAACAGGATTGTCGAAATCAATTTGAGCTTCATAGACACTTTCATCATCAGGCATGAGCTCACAGAACTTATCACCATCTTCGACACGCACAGGCTTTGTAATGCGAAGCATACGTCTTAACTCAGGTAAATCCTGAAGACCGACACTTTCGATAAGCCTAACAAATTCGCAAGAACTACCATCAAGAACAGGAACTTCGGCACCATCTATTTCAATAATGGCATTATCAACGCCTAAACCTGCAAGAGCAGCCATTAAATGCTCGATTGTACCAACAGAATGACCGAATTGATTACCGATAGTTGTGCAGAAAGTGACCTGACAGACCTGACCAAAAAGTGCTGGAATTACAGCTTCTTCGGGGTTTTCAACATCAGTTCTAACAAAAATAATACCGGTATTCGCAGGTGCAGGACGCATGTTGATTTTGACATCAGCGCCAGAATGTAGACCAGTTCCTTCGCAGGAAACAGAGGTAAGAAGAGTTGTCTGATAGCGTCCCTCGGCTGCCGCAAGACGCGCAAACGGTACAGCATCAAACTGTTCATGTATCTGTGCGACTGATACGGGTGGAGGTGCCATTTATAAGTAACCCTTTAAAATTTCCGGCGTAACCGGATAAGTTTTTTTATTCTGATGTATCAAACTGACGGTTTGTGCATACATCACGTAGTATTAGGTACTAAAGGACTATCGTCATTACAAATAACATATTGTTTCGATTTGTTACTTAGTTTCAGAAAGTTACCACCCTATGAGGATTTGGATGGATCCTCAAAGCAAACCTCATAGGGCGGTTAGAATTAATCCTGCCGACGGAGAAAGGCAGGGATATCCAGTTGTGCATCTTCGTAACCGGATATCATGTTAGGTTGCATACTCGTTTGAACCATTGGCGGCTCAGGAGCATAAGTGGGTTCAGCTGTTACCTGAAACCCGCTTTGGTCTGTTTCGCGTGGGGTTGGAATTGCTTCCTCAGGCGGCACAACCGGATCATCAACTTCAATTTCCACAGGATTATCAAGAGGTTCCTGCATACGCTCATTGGGCCCCTCATGGGTCACAACGGAGTCGAACAGATTGTTGATATCCGTGGCATCAGTCGGCTCACTCACATCTGCATTATTCACTATACCGGCATCAGCAGGTTCCGCTTCTTGAACAGATGCTGTGGTCTGCTGAGACTCACTTGGCACAGGTTCTTCATTAGGGTTTAGTAGAACGGATGTTTCCTCATCATTCTTGCGCCCCCCTAAAACACGCTCAAGGAAACCTCTGGAGCGTTTACGATGTCTTGTAACTCTTGGTTCTTCAGGCTTCGGAACCAGGAAAGTAGGTACGGATGCAGTCTCCTGCTCTTCCTCGGCCATTTGCTCGACCATAGATTCTGACGCTTCATCAATTTCTAGAATTTCGACATCATTGTCTTCAACCAAAACATCATCTTCAGTAATGGCAGTTTCCTGTGGAGTTGGTGCAACCGTTGCTTCTGGGCGTTCCATAGGCACAACACGCGGACCGCGTTGCACAGTTTCATCAGCATCAATCCCTGTCGCAACAACAGATACGCGGATAACCCCGGCAAGGGCATCATCATAAATTGCGCCGATAATAATATTTGCATCTGTGGCAACCTCGCGCTTGATGCGGTTAGCGGCTTCATCAACTTCATATAGCGTCATATCTTGTCCGCCTGTAATATTGATAAGCACCCCACTCGCGCCCTGCATAGAGTCGTCTTCCAGAAGTGGATTAGCAATTGCAGCTTCAGCAGCTTCAAGAGCCCGATTAGGGCCATCTGCCTCACCCGTTCCCATCATAGCTTTACCCATTTCATTCATGACCATGCGGACATCAGCAAAATCAAGATTAATTAAACCCGGTTTGGTCATCAAATCCGTTACACTCGCAACGCCTGAATGAAGCACTTCATCAGCAATAGCAAAGGCTTCAACAAAACCCGTTTGCTCATTGGCAACCCGGAAAAGATTCTGGTTTGGAATGATAATCAGTGTATCCACTTCTTTTGAAAGTGCGTTAATACCTGTATCTGCAGACCGCATTCGGCGCGGCCCTTCAAATTCAAATGGCTTGGTAACAACACCAATGGTTAAGATACCCTGCTCACGACATGCACGGGCAATAACAGCCGCAGCGCCTGTTCCGGTACCACCGCCCATGCCTGCAGTCACAAACGCCATATGCGCACCTTGTATCTGGTCGACAATCTCTGCCATCGCTTCTTCAGCAGCAGCACGCCCCACTTCCGGGTCAGATCCTGCGCCAAGACCTTCAGTAAGTTGCGCGCCAATTTGAATGCGACGGTCTGCTTTACTGTTTGCGAGAGCCTGAGCGTCGGTATTAGCAACAACAAAATCAACACCCTCAAGACCTGCTGTAATCATATTATTTACAGCGTTACCACCTGCTCCACCGACACCAATGACGGTAATGCGAGGTTTAAGTTCCCTTTTTGGAGGAACAGTCAGTTGGATACTCATGATTTTCTCCTTTCTTTCGAACACCCGTTAGGGGCCGAAATAGCGCAATCAGGCCCTTCAGTAATATACACTGTGAGATCCATGACCTGAAGCATTTGTGTTCGGCTAAAATCTACCGAACGGGACAAACCGAGACCGGTTTGCGTGAATGGAAAGACAATATTCATCCGCATTCTTTCCATATTAAAAATTCCTTTTTAGCCATTTTCCGGCCTTTCCAAAAAAAGACGGTAAGTTTGGTGTGGCTGGAAGCATGTCGTTTGACCGCCGCTTTTTATAAGCAATAAGACCGGCACAACTTGAGAAAGCAGGTCCGGCAGATGCTTCGGGAAGCCCAGAGAGCCTGATAGGACGGCCCATGCGAACTTGTCGTTCAATCATATGTTGTGCAAGTTCCCGCGCCCCTGTGAGCATCGCGCCGCCCCCTGTTAGAACAGCTCTGGGGCAATGAGTTTTGTTAATCCCGCTTCGGTTGAGATTAGCAAGTAGCAATTCAAATGTTTCCTCAATACGAGGACGGATGATACGACTAATATCGGAACGTTGAATTTTATGCAGCCCTTCCTCACCACTTTCACCAATCAGAGGCACATCAAATTGTTCGTCATTTTCTATCGTTTCACTCAAAGCCGAGCCATAAAGCGTTTTGATTCGTTCGGCTGTCGCCAATGAGACACCGAGTCCCTGCGCGATATCAGCAGTAATATGGTTACCACCAACAGCAATAGAACCTGTAAACACAGGCGCTCCGCTGTGGAATACTGTAAAGCCTGTCGTACCGCCGCCCATATCAATTGACAAAGAACCAAGTTCCATTTCATCTTCAACCAAACAGGCAAGAGCACTCGCATAAGGCGTAGCAACAAGCGTATCAACCTTGAGATGACATTTCTCAATACACGCCAGCAAGTTTCTGACCGGCCTGACAGGTGACGTAATTGCATGGGCATTAACAATTAGTTTTTCGCCAAAAAGCCCTCGCGGATCGTCAACATTAAAACTGTCATCAACTGTGTAGCTAACTGGAATGGCATGAAGCACTTCAACCTGGGGGGATTGACATTTATCGCGGGCAAAAAGCAAGGCCTGCCCCATATGCTCATCATTCACTGCAAAACCATTCAGATTGAGACTGATTTTATAAGATGAACTTGCCAATTTGGGTGACGTAACACCGACCACAACTTTTTTGACAATCATATTCGCCATGCGCTCTGCTGCATCTATCGCTTTACGAATACTTTTTTCGGCGGCGACCATATCTACAACAACACCACCACGCAGACCCTTAGACACCTGATGCCCTACACCAATAATCCGCATGCCAGATTTACCGCTATCATCATCAATAATTTTCTGAGCGATAAAACAACTCACTTTACTCGTGCCAATATCCAAAGCAGCGATTACACCACTCCGGTAATCCGTGTCCCTGTAGACACTGGCATCTTTTTGAGCTGTAAATGGCGAAACAGGAATATTCATGTATTATCCCTTTTTCTGTACAACGATGTGATGGGCAGTGGGCGCGCGCGCAAAACAACACGATCCGGCAAACGTAAATCTATTACGCGCCCCTTCATGGCGAGAACCTTTTTATCACGTTCCATATCCATTAAGAGGTTAAGCGCATTTTGTACATTTTCTGCTGGTAGATGGATAGCTCCACCATGATCCAGATAAATCGTCCAACGGCGGTCACTAATACGTTCTGCGCCAATCATGCGATTTCTGACAACCGGGTAATCTGACAATAAATCAAAAAGTTGCGCGGCGGTGGTTGCGGACTTTTTACCTCTAATATAGGGAAGCGTTTCATATTTATCGAGACTACGCGTTTTGATGATAGCCCCTGTACGGTCAATCAAAGCTGTGCCTTTTTTATGCTTCCACAATGCAAAGGCTTTACGTTCTTCGATTTGGATATGCAGAAGATCGGGTAAAACGCGTGTCACAGTGGCCGATTTCACCCATGGTAAATTTTCGATACGCACCCGCGTCGCATCCAAATCAATTTTAAAAATGCTTTCACCAATTCGTGCTTGCACAACACGACGAAGCTCGGCGCGTTTGGTGTTATAGCGTCCTTCGACCGTCACATCCCTGAGACCAAAACCGCTTTTTTCTAATGACTTATGGGTCATAGCGGAAACATTCTCAGCGAATTTAGTTCCAAATCTTTGAACTGATCCGTTCAATATTAAACCGGTGACGATAAAAGCAACAATCAATGCACCAGCAATAACCGGAAGGATTGGTGCATTTTTCAAATAGCTTACTGAACCTTTTAACGGCGACAATATCGGCGCAATAACCTTATTATGAGACCACATTTTCATATCACTTATGAGGTTTGACAGTTTTTGTTTTATCTTTGACATGATGCATCCTCTACCATCCAGCTAACCAGTTCCTCGTAGCTCACCCCTTCACAAGCGACCATTTCTGGCACCAGAGATAACGTGGTCATGCCCGGCTGAGTGTTCAGCTCCAAGATTATCAATCCATAGCCTCCGTCTGTTTCATCAAGACGGAAATCAGTGCGGGTCACACCTTTACAACCAAGCGCATCATGCGCTGTCAGAGTTTGAGCCTGTACAGCCGCGCGAATATCCGCAGAAATATCGGCTGGCACAATATGAGTTGATCCCCCCTCCGTATATTTGGCATCAAAGTCATAAAACTCATTACTGGCTCTAATTTCCATAACCTCGGAGGGCTTGCCCTGCCAAATTGCACAAGATAATTCTCTGCCCGGCACAAAGGCTTCAACCATTAATGGCCATTCAGAATTTCTTAAGATTTCAGGAATGTCCTGTGTTGAATCCTTCACCAATTCAATACCAACACTTGACCCTTGGTTAATCGGCTTAACAACATAGGGGGGTGTCATCGGGTGATTAGAAATATCTCCTGCAAAAACTTTCATGTCTGGAGCAACTGACAATCCCGCTTCAGTGAAAATCTTTTTGGCCTGGATTTTATCCATCGCCAAAGCCGAGGCCATCACGCCTGAATGTGTGTAAGGGATTTCCAGCAATTCAAAGAGACCCTGAACAACCCCATCTTCACCGCCAACACCATGTAAAGCATTGAATATAACATCTGGCTTTACAGCCTGTAATTGCTCAGCGAGATTACGCCCCGCATCAATTTTACTGACCTGATAATTCGATGCTTCAAGAGCTTTGGCGCACCCTTCACCTGAAATAAGGCTGATATCGCGTTCCGGCGACCATCCACCCATAATAACGGCGACATGCTTCTTCGTCATTACATCGCCTCCCTGCCAATGCGTTTGATTTCCCATTGCAGAGTGACACCTGAATGATCTTTAACTCTTTGGCGCACAACTTCACCAAGTGTTTCCAAATCAGCCGCAGAGGCATTACCGTGATTAATTAAAAAATTGCAGTGCAGTTCTGAAATCTGTGCATCACCTTGGGTCAAACCGCGACATCCAGCTGCATCAATCAACTTCCACGCCTTGAGACCTTCAGGATCAGCCCCACCCGGATTTTTAAAGGTGCTCCCGCCTGTACGAGTTTTAATCGGCTGGGTGTCTTCACGAGAGGCGCTTATCTCTTCCATTTGAGCAAGTATCTTCTGCTTATCACCCGGCACTGTCTGAAAACGGGCGGCGGTGAAAATCAAATCCTGAGGCAGAGCACAATGTCTGTAATCGAAACCCATTTCATGCGCTTGGATTTCATGGCGCTTACCATTTCTATCATAGGCATAAGCATGTGAAAGAACCGTCGCCGTGTCATTTCCATACGCACCGGCATTCATACGCAGTGCACCACCGACAGTTCCCGGAATCCCACGAAAAAATTCCAGACCGGATAATTCAGCATTAGCAACCTGCTTGGACAGCATCAAGTCTGGAACAGCAGCTCCTGCATCCACCTGACCATCTGAGCCAATAATAATATCGCCAAAAGGTCTGCCGAGCTTAATCACCACACCCGGTACACCGCCATCGCGCACAAGTGTATTCGAGCATGCACCCAGCACTGTCACAGGAATTTCTTCGGGGCAGTTTGCCAGAAATATTTGTAAGTCAGCTTCATCGGCAGGAGAAAACAAAATGTCAGCACACCCCCCAACCCGGAACCAACTTACATCCGCCAGGTCAGCTTGCTCCCTGTAACCACCACGGACTTGTGGAAGGCGCGCCAACATATCGGTATTTTTTAAGGCAAGATTCATTTGCTCGCCTCTTTTAATTCAGCCAGTTGAGCAGGTAGATCATTTGCCCATTGGGTAATACTGCCAGCACCCATGCAAATCACCACATCACCGTCACTGGTCATATCAGCAATAAAGCTTGATAGATTTTCAGGGCTATCTAAAAGCCTCACATCGCGATGGCCTTTAGCAATCATATTAGTGACCATAGCTTCGGAATTAACACCCTCAATCGGTGCTTCTCCAGCCGGAAAGACCGGCGCAACAATGACGCTATCAGCATCATTAAACGCTGTGCAGAAATCCTCAAACAAATCACGCAAACGGGTGTAACGATGCGGCTGAACAACAGCTGTGACTCTCCCGCCCTTCCCCGTCGCCGCAGCGCGGGCACTTTCAAGTACAGCGTTAATTTCGACTGGATGATGGGCGTAGTCATCATACACTTCAACGCCTTGCCATTCTCCCGTAAGGGTGAAGCGTCTCTTAACGCCTCCAAACTCGCTGAGTGCCTGCTTGATTGCCTCATCTGTGACCCCAAGTTGCAATCCAGCAGCAATGGCAGCCAGTGCGTTTTGAAGGTTATGCTGTCCCAGCATCGGAAGAGAGAAACCTTGAATTTCCCGAACTTGATTAAGACGTCGTTCAGATATCACAACATCAAATAACGTCTTCTGACCCTCTACCGAGATATTATCAGCGCGAATATCTGCCTGAGGTGACAGGCCATAAGTTGTAATACGCCGATCAGAAATGCGTCCCATTAGGTTCTGAACTTCCTGACTGTCAATACACATCAAAGCAGCCCCGTAAAAAGGAATATTTTCTACATAACGCGCAAATGCATCTCTCAGGCCGTCAAAACTCCCATAATAATCCAGATGCTCAGGGTCGATATTTGTCACAATTCCAATCGTCGATGGCAGACGGACAAATGTACCGTCGCTTTCATCCGCTTCGACAACAATCCAATCACCTGAACCAAGACGCGCATTCGTGCCATAGGCATTTATGACGCCACCATTAATAACAGTCGGGTCGAGCGACGCCCCATCAAGAACAGCAGCAACCATAGATGTGGTCGTTGTCTTACCATGCGTACCGGCAACAGTTAGGCAATATTTCAACCTCATGAGTTCTGCCAGCATTTCCGAACGCCTGATGACAGGAATACTTATTTTTCGTGCGGCAAGAACTTCAGGGTTTTCATCCGTTTTGATGGCAGAGGAAATTACCAGTAAGGCGACATCCGCCATATTGGATGCATCATGGCCTTTGAAAATGTTAATGCCCATATTTTGGAGCCGCTGGACATTGGCATTCTCACTGACATCCGACCCCTGAACGTGATACCCAAGATTATGCATAATTTCTGCAATACCGGACATTCCAATACCGCCAATACCCACAAAATGGACACAACCAATGGCGTTAGGGTGAGATGGCATTTCATAAAGCTGCGTCATGCGGCATCTCCAGATATTTTTATACCATTCGTGTAACCTGCATAAGTCTCAACGAAAGCAACAAGGTTTTCAGTCGCCTGAGGTATAGCGCGCGTTTTGGCAGCCCGCGCCGCAGTTTCAAGCTTGAGAGGATTCTCCATAAACTCGCCAATCATCTCAGCGAGCTTTATCGGGGTGAGGTTTTTTTGATCAACAACCCAAGCCGCTTCATGGTTGCTAAGTTGCAATGCATTTGTCTTTTGGTCTTGATCAATTGATTGCGGCAATGGCACGAGTAATGACGGGCTTCCAATAACCGCCATCTCACTAATGGTTGTCGCACCAGACCGAGAAATGACGAGATGCGACTTCATTATCCGGCGCGGCATATCATCAAAGAAATCTCGCAACTCTGCATCAATACCCAAAGCACCATAAGCTTGCAGGGTCGAGGCAAGTTCGTCTTTGCGGCATTGCTGAACAAGTCGCATGCGATTTAATTTTTCGCGTGGAAGCAGAGATAACGCGTCAGGAAGAAGCGTTGAAAATACACTCGCCCCCTGACTGCCACCGAAGACAAGCAAATTAAAAGCCCCATTCTCATTCGGCCTTGAATAAGCAGAGTCCTTATATCTCAAAACTTCCGGTCTTACAGGGTTACCCGTCACCACCATTGAGCCGCGACTACTTGACGGGACATGCCGTGTTCCTGCATAGGAGGCAGCGATACGTGCACCTAAAAGACTAAGCATTCTATTTGCACGTCCGAGAACCGCATTTTGCTCATGAATGGCAATTTTGCAAAATAAAAGTCGTGCCGCCAATAATGGCGGGAAACTAGGATAGCCACCAAAACCAATGACTGCCACTGGCCGGTTTGAAATCATAATTATCATGGCCTGAAGCACACCCAAAAGAATCTTGAGAGGTGCCAAAAGTTTTTTTACTTTGCCGCCACTATATATCGATCCAGAGGTAAGAAGTTGCAGGTCAACACCTTCGGTTTGGCTAGCATATTGCATGGCACGAGCGTCGGTCAGAATAATAGTTTTGAAATTCTTCTTCTGTAATGCACGCGCCAGCGAAATGGCAGGAAATAAATGTCCGCCCGTACCACCAGCAGCCAAATATATTGTTGGCTTTGTCATACGGCACCGCCCTTCAGATTGAATGTTTTATGTAGAGGTATTTCATCTGCAAAACCGTCGCCAAGAATACGCTTCTTGCCAGATGAATGACGCGTGAGCGCCAGAACCATGCCCATGGTCAAAGCCAGTGCAAGCAGAGAAGATCCGCCATATGAAATGAATGGCAATGTCATACCTTTTGGCGGCATGAGATTAAGATTAACGGCCATGTTAATAATTGTTTGCATGCCAAACAAAATAACCAGCCCTGTGCCTGCAAGCTGCACCCAATGGTCACGGCTATCACGCAGACTCATGAGGCACCGCAAAATTATCGCTGCAAAAATACAGATTATTAATAAGCCGACCACCAAACCAAATTCCTCGGCGGCAACGGCGAAAACATAATCCGTATGACCGTCCGGTAAGACATGTTTGATTTTACCATCACCTGGCCCAGTACCGAAAAGACCGCCATTTCTAAATGCTTCAAGCGCCTTATCTGTTTGATATGTGCCTCCCAGGGATGGGTCGAGAAATCTGTCTACCCGGAATTTAAAGTGTGGGAATGATTGATACAGAAATAACAACAGACCCAGACCTGTCATAGACATGGCGGATAAAAACAAATAAGAACCACCAGCAAGAAAAAACATTGCTGTCCAGACAATGGTAAGCAAAATCATCTGACCGATATCCGGCTGGAGGGAAAGTAAGAAGCACGTCACAATCAGCAAAACAAATCCAATTAAACGCCCGGAAACATCAAGCCTTGTATTCTGCATGGCAAAACACCAAGCAACAGCTACAACAAAGCATGGTTTTAAAAATTCGGAAGGTTGAAGCGAAAAGCCCATAATACGCAACCATCGCGTTGAACCTTTAATTTCCGAACCTATTGTCAGCGTCAGCAATACGCCACCAAGCGCAAGCACACCAAGCCCCATAGCAAGCCGACGAATTTGCACGGGCTCTAACAGGGAAACAATTATCATCCCTACAAAAGCCATGGCGAGAAAAATAATCTGACGATAGGCAAAATGATAAGTGTCAATCTCAAGCCTATGCGCGATGACGGGACTGGCAGCAAATGTCATCACAAAGCCAACTATCATTAAGGAGACAATGCCGAGCAATAACCAACGGTCAATCGTCCACCACCAATTGGCTAGAAAATGTCTATCTGTGCGCCCAAAGCCAATCATGCGACGGCCCCCAAAAGTGAGATTTGGTCATTCACCAATTCACAAAAAGCTGCGCCGCGTTTTTCAAAATTCTCAAACTGATCAAAGGACGCACAGGCCGGTGAAAATAAGACGACCCCGCCTCCTGCCTCAAGCGCATCGGACACTGCCTGGGGCACAGCTTTGTCCAAAGTTTCAGATATTACATGTGGTGTATCTGAAAGTGTTTGAGAAAAAACTTCTGAAGCCGTGCCTATTAAATAAGCGCAGGCGATACGTTCAAAATAGGGACGCAACCGATCAATACCGCCATCTTTAGGAAGACCACCGGCAATCCAGTAAATTTTCTCGTAAGTTGCCAATGCATGTGCAGAGGCCTCTGCATTCGTGGCCTTACTGTCATTAACAAAACGAACGTGGCCGTTGTCGCCAGCAATTTCCCCAACAGGTTGCATGCGATGCGCGAGCCCCTGAAAGCTTGCAAAGGCTTTTATAACATCTTCTCTATCGGCTCCTGCAGAGAGCGCGGCAACAAAAGCCGCGGCAGCATTCTGACCATTATGCGCGCCTTGAAGCGTTGCAATAGCCGACAGATCAACAATGGGCCCATCCTGATCATAAAGCCACCCTTCTAGGTAAAACACCTTCGCTGTTTTTTCTGCCTTACCAGAAATTCTAACACTCACAATGGCGTCATATGTTTCTGCAATTTCAGCAAGAGCGGCTTCATCCGAGCCATCCACACCAATAATCGCAGTGCTGCCAGGCTGGAGGTTTTCAAACATTTGCCATTTGGCTTGAATATATCCTTGCATTGACCCGTGACGATCAAGGTGGTCAGGACTTAAATTCAGCAACACAGCAATATCCGGGCTAAATCGAGGCGACAAATCAATCTGATAAGAAGACAGTTCCAACACATAAATGGTGTTTTCTTCCGCCGGACTCAGAGCAAGAACTGACTGACCAATATTACCGCCAAGCTGAACATTAAACCCACTCTCATCCAACAAATGAGCCGTTAAAGCTGCAGTGGTTGATTTTCCATTAGTACCGGTAATTGCAATCACCTGCGACGGCGCGGGAAAGGACGCGCGTGCTTCCTCGAAAAGATCAATATCTCCGATGACAGGAATTGAAGCTTCCTGCGCGACAGTCACAACCTTATGAGGCTCGGGATGTGTGAGCGGAATGCCCGGACTCAAAACCAGCGCCTCCACACCATCCGGCATTGGAATGAGTTCTTGAATATCAGCACCCAAATCAGCGGCTACTTTACGTTTGCTTTCGTCATCATCCCATGCAGTGACTTTGACACCCCCCGCCCTTAAAGCGCGCACGGCTTCAACCCCGGTGATACCAAGGCCAAATACGGCAACGTGATTGTGGAAGGTGTTTATTTTTATCATCTTACCTCAGTTTCAATGTTGAAAGCCCGATCAAGGCAAGTATCACGGCGATAATCCAAAACCTGATAACAATGGTTGGTTCAGCCCAGCCACGTTGTTCAAAATGATGATGGAGTGGTGCCATTGCAAAAACACGCTTGCCAGTCATTTTAAATGAGGCGACCTGCACAATGACGGATAAAGCCTCAAGAACAAACAGCCCGCCTATAATTGCGAGGACGATTTCATGCTTTGTGGCAACGGCTATGGAGCCGAGCGCCCCACCAATGGCAAGCGACCCCGTATCACCCATAAACACCATGGCGGGCGGCGCGTTGAACCATAAAAATCCGAGACCGGCACCTATCAGTGCGGCTATGAAAATAGCTAACTCTCCAGTGCCTGGGACATAATGAATTTGCAGATAATCTGCGAAAATCGCATTGCCGACCAGATAGGCAATTAAACCGAAGCTCGCCGCAGCTATCATGCTTGGGACAATCGCCAAGCCGTCCAACCCATCCGTCAAATTGACTGCATTAGACGAACCGACAATCACAAAAACCCCACCAAAAGCAAAAAACCAGATGCCAAAATCAATCAAAAAATCTTTGAAAAACGGCACAGCAAAACTTGTCGACAAAGACGCCGGCATGCTGCTGGAGAGACACAACACAATCGCCAAAGCGACAATGCTTTCTATCAAAAGCTTCACCCGACCAGAGACACCTGCGCTGTGTCCACCTTTAATTTTGCTGTAATCATCGGCAAAACCAATGAGACCAAAACTGAGTGTCCCGAGTAACACAATCCAAACATAGGGGTTGGAAAGATTGCCCCATAACAAGGTCGACAAGCTAACAGCAACGAGAATAAGCAAACCGCCCATCGTAGGCGTACCGACTTTAGTAATAAGATGCGATTGCGGGCCATCCTCGCGGATAGGTTGCCCTTTGCCCTGACGCATCTTTAACCGATCAATCATCCATGGGCCGATTAAAAAACTGATAATCATTGCGGTCATGACAGCACCACCGGCTCGGAAGGTGATATAGTTGAACACATTACTACCCGGAACAGCATCTCCAAAATACTGCATAAGATGATACAACATCAGCTCATCCCTCCTTCATTTTGAACTATCGGCGCGCCGAAGCCTTCCTCAACGTCCAAATCAACTAGGCATTTAACGAGCTCGGATAGACGCATACTATTCGAACCTTTTACCATGACAGCGTCTCCGGCATGCACTTCCCTCGTTAGGAAACTTTTTAAACCATCAACACTTGTTGCGTGCGCGCCGCGGCGACCACCGGGAAGCGCGTCCTGCAGAAGCTTCATCTGAGCGCCAACTGTAAAAACAATATCCACATCAGTGTTTACAATATGCTCTACGAGGCTTTTATGGAGCGCATCGCCTTGCCCCCCCAGCTCTTTCATATCGCCCAGAACAGCTATGCGTCTGCCTTGACCAAGGCGTGGAAATTGTCCGAGTGTTTTTAAAGCCGCAACCATAGACTCGGGGTTGGCATTATAACTTTCATCAATCACAATCAGTTCACCATCTGATAGGGAGATGTTATGCCGACGGCCACGCCCATCCATTGCCTTCATTTCTCCGAGTGATAAAACCGCACTGGTCAAATCCTCTTCGAGGACTTGTACAGTGGCAAGAATAGACATGGCATTCACAATTTGATGATGACCCGGCGCACCTATACGGAAGGTCACAGATTGGCCAAGAATTTCAGCACTCACACAACTGCAATGGTCATGAAGTTTGAAGGAAATCACCCGCGCATCGCATGTATCGCTTTCGCCAAAGGATACAACTCTGCGTGCACCCACATCTTTTGCAGATTGTGTTAACAAAGCTGCCCATTCACTATCCGCTGGCACAAGAGCAGTTTTTAGCCCGCCCAGCCCCTCAAAAATTTCAGCCTTTGCTCGGGCAATACCTTCGAGTGAATCGAAATGTTCAATATGAGCATTTGCGATTTTGGTAATCACAGCAATGTCAGGACGAACTTGACGGGTCAGAGGTGAAATCTCGCCCGCATGGTTCATACCAATTTCAAACACCCCGAATTCAGTATCTGCCGGCATGCGTGCAAGGCTTAACGGCACGCCCCAGAGATTATTGTATGAAGCCTGAGAAATATGTGTTTTGCCAATCTGGCTAAAGACCAGCCCCAAACATTCTTTAACAGTCGTTTTGCCAACACTGCCCGTTACCGCTATCACCTTTCCGGACATGCGGTTGCGCGCAGCCTGACCGAGCCTCTCCAACGCGTCTTGAGTATCCGTAACGCGCAAAAGGTGCGTCTCATCTACACCGTTAATGTCATTAAGCTTGGCATCGGCGGCAACAATCGCAACAGCAGCGCCGTTTTCAAATGCGTTGGAAACATAATCATGCCCATCCAGACGGTCACCGCGAATGGCAACAAATATGTCGCCATGAGATAATGTCCGAGTATCAATAGATACACCTTGAGCTTGCCATTCAGCTTGTGATGGCACACCAAGGGCTTCTGAAACTTCCTTAGATGTCCAGAGAGGACGAGCTTCTTGAGACATATCACGTCCGGTTTCAGTCATCTTCACCCTTCCCAACAGTCAACTCTTTAACCAAATCACGCAGCGTCTCGTGATCACTGAATGGAAAAATTTTGTCACCAACAATCTGACCCGTCTCGTGGCCTTTGCCCGCCACCAAAATGATATCTCCCGCATCGGCATCCCTAAGAGCAGCTTTAATCGCCTCTCGGCGATCAGCAACCTCAGTTGCCGCCGGACAAGCTTGCATAATTTCTTGCCTGATAAGTGCCGCATCTTCATTACGTGGATTATCATCTGTGATGATTATGTCGTCCGAATGGTGCGCAGCAACCCGCCCCATTTCAGCCCGTTTGCCTGCGTCACGGTCTCCACCACAGCCAAAAACACAAATCAATCTGCCTTTGCAATGCGGACGTAGAGCCATCAAAGCAGTCATTAAAGCATCGGGTGTGTGCGCGTAATCGACATAACACGCAACACCTTTTGGGGATGACACCACTTGCTCCATACGACCTACAGGCGCAGCAAGCGCTTCAAGGCCTACACGTAAATGCTTAAATGGTAGTCCACCCGCGAGGCACATCGCTACCGCAAGAGCAATATTCTCCGCTTGAAATACACCGGCAATAGGTGTTGTCACCGCAAGAGTTTCACCCTGATAGGTTAGAGTAAAATCGAGTCCGTCAGTACGAGGCGTCACATCAGTCAAAGTGAGATCAGCATTTACTGTATCCACCGTAAATATACGGCGCCCAGCTTTAGACGTAGCCTGTTCAACAAAATTGGATTTCGCGCCCATGCGATTAATAACCGCGACACCGTCTTGCACGAGAACCTCAGAAAAAAGACGTGCCTTTGCATCAAGATAGGTATGCTCATTTTCATGATAATCTAAATGATCGCGCGACAAATTTGTGAAACCCGCAACATTTACCTTCACACCATCAACCCTGAATTGGGCCAACGCATGGCTGGAAACTTCCATTGCCAGGCTTTCAACACCGAGTGCATATAAGTCGCGTAAAATAGCATGCAACATAACAGGTTCAGGCGTTGTATGCTCAAGCGGGAATTGATAATCACCAGCCTTAACACCGAGCGTCCCCATTGAAGCAGATGACTGACCAGCATGAGTCAAAATTTGATCAATAAAAGTCGTCACTGAGGTTTTACCATTCGTGCCAGTTACAGCAAAAATCTGCGGTGGCGCAAATTTGAAAAATCGTTGCGCCAATAAAGCAAGCTGACGACGCGGATTGGCATCTCTTAGAACAGTCTCAACACCATCAGGGAAGTCAACCTCGGGAGCTGCCAGAATTAATCTCGCACCATTCTTGACAGCATCCCCAATAAATTTTGCACCATCCACAACCGAACCAGGAAGCGCAGCAAACATATAACCGGGAAGAACATTCCGGCTGTCTGCTGTCATACCAAGGATTTCAACATTCTTGTCCAAGCTTTTATCCAGAACATCATCCTTAAAATCTTGACCAAGCAATTCATTAAGGCGCATCACAACACCTCCTTTGCTTTGTGAACGATGAAACCCTTATCTCCAGGCATATTTTCTGGCTGTGGCATCACACCGAGCAACGGGGCTATACGTTCAACAATATCTGTTGATAGCGGGACAACATTCCAGCCAGCACCAGTGCCATAAACACCATCAACCTGTTGCGGCTCTTGAAGAATTACAATGAAAGCATAGCGCGGAGCATGCGCCGGAAATGCACCAAGGAAGCTCGTCATCAGACGATTGTTATCATAACCACCCTGCCCTGCCATGCGCGCCGTACCAGTCTTACCCAAAATCTTAAACTTTGATTTTTTGGCATTTTTGGCCGTACCATGCGTGACAACAGCCCGCATAATCTGGCGCATATGTTTGCTTGTTTCTTCAGATATAACACGCACACCAAGAGGCAAATCATCATTGATTAAGCGTGGACGATACATCACCCCGCCATTCACCATCGCAGCACCTGCCACCAATGCCTGAAGCGGAGAAATGCTTATGCCATAGCCGTAAGAACTTGTCGCACGCTCCACCTCACCCCATTGGCGAGGTAATTGCGGTTTTGTCAATTCAGGAATTTCCAATTCTGGTTTGTCAATCAAGCCGAGGCGCTCAAGAAACCCCCAATGTACTTCAGGCGCAACAGAGAGCGCTAATTGCGCCGACCCTATATTTGATGAATGAACAACAATCTCGCCAACCGTCAATGGGCGCTTCTCGCCATGCGGGTCTGTGATTTCATGTCTTCCAATCGAAATTGGTAGAGATGTCTGGAATGTGTCTTCAGGCGAAGCCGCACCGGTCTCCAGCACCATAGATGCCGTGAACACTTTGAAAACCGAACCAAGTTCGTAACTACCCAAAGTCGCCATATTAAATAAACGCTGATGACCGGCATTCCAAGGAGTCAGATTAGGATTGAAATCCGGCAATGACACCATGGACAAAATATTGCCATTCATAACATCCATAACAATGGCACTTCCACCGGTAGCAGAAAATTTCTCAATGCTTTTCGCCAGTTCAGTTCGGACACTGTGCTGTACCCGAATATCCAGCGTGACAGGCAAAAACCCGTCATACCCCGAAGGCTCAACATTACGGTCCAGAAAAAATTCCAGTCCCGCAAGTCCTTGCATATCGCTGCCGACAAAACCGAGCATATGGGAAGCCAAAGGCCCATGCGGGTAAAAACGTCTATTCGCCTTTTGCATTTTTAATGCCGGATCACCCAGCGTTAGAACCGCCTTATATTGTTGCGGCGTGAGACCCTTCATCAGCTCGACATAGCTACGATTAGACGTCAAAAACCGTTTTGCTTTTTCGCGATTGAAACCGGGAAGCATCTCAGATAATGCGGAAACCGTTTCATCAATATTGGAGATTTTACGTGCATCAGCACCGAGATTATAAGCGCTGATTTGCGTCGCCAGCAGGACACCATTGCGATCAACAATGTATGGACGCTCTTGAGCCATCTGCGGCGGAACACCTTTTTTGGCCAACATTGGCCCATCACCCCCGACGGTTAAATTGGCCAGGCGCACACCAAGCAACATAAAGATGAGTGCAAAAACCCATACCGCCAACCAAATGCGCCGACGCGTAATATCAACCGCGTGTCCTTCTAAATCGCCGAGACGAATACCAAGCTGAGCATTTGTTGTCTCAACCAAATCGCCGCCCGGACGTATCAGAGATGGCATGACCTCACCTCGCATCAAGCCCCCCTCTTTCACCCGACATCATCCAGCCCTTTTGCCAATTGCCTTGATTATCAGACTTAATATTTGCCTTCACGATTTTATCTTCTTCAGAAGTAATAAAGCTTTCTGGTGTCCGTATCTGAGTGGCCGCGAGAGGCTCAAGACGCAAATGTATTTCCGATAATCTTTCAAGCCGGGCAGGATTATTCAGGCTCACCCATTCGGCCTCCAAAATGCGGCGTGTGATTTTCTCTTTCTCAATCGCGCGCTCGGCATTTCTGATAGCTTTATATTCAGCATCTGCGCCATAACGGATGTGATAGACCGCCGCAAAAAGCAGGATAACAGCTATGAACATAAAGATATTTACAAGACGTATCATGCGCGCACCCCACTAGAGTCATCCGCCGGAGCTTTGAACAGCACATCATCCAATGCAAAAGCCGGAGCACCCGTTCGCCTTGCAGCACGCAAGCGAGCAGACCGAGAACGCGGATTATGCGAAATTTCATCTTCAGTCGCCTTGGTTCCTTTTCGCGTTAGTTCGGTAAAACTAGGCGCAGGGAGGTGCATCTCAGGCATATGCCTGGAAGGACGCCCGGCTCGTCCGGTCCGATGTGCGAGGAATTTTTTTGCAATTCTATCTTCCAGCGAATGGAAAGTGACCACAGCCAGCCGCCCCCCATCGCCGAGTATATTTTCAGCCGCCGCCAAACCACGCACCAACTCACCAAGCTCGTCATTCACGTAAATTCTCAAGGCTTGAAATGTTCGTGTGGCAGGATGAATTTTTTGTAAGCCAGCTGGCTGACCTATTGTCTGTGACACAATATCTGCCAGTTCCAATGTACGGGAAATTTCCATATCACGACGCACACGCCCGATAGCGCGCGCAATCGCTCTTGCTTTTCGCTCCTCGCCATAAAGGGCAATGATACGGGCGAGTAATTTTTCATCTATTGTATTAACAATATCGGCAGCGCTAGGCCCCACTTGCCCCATGCGCATGTCCAATGGGCCATCATTATTAAATGAAAACCCACGCTCTGATTGGTCAAGCTGCATTGAAGAGACACCCAAATCCAGCGTTACGCCATCCACTTTCTGAAACCCGTGCGCTTGGGCGAGTTCCTGCATATCGCCATAACAACCATGACTTAATTTCAGGCGATCACCAAATTGTGCCTGTAGATTTCTACCCGCCTCTATTGCATCCGGGTCGCGGTCAATGGCAATGACAGCGCAATCAGCAGCCTCAAGCAAAGCGCGTGTATATCCACCAGCACCAAATGTACCATCAATAAAAATTTCTCCATCTTGCGGAGACAGGGCTTCGATAACCTCGTTGAGAAGAACGGGAATGTGAGGACGCGTTTCCGGGTAACTTCTGTCATCAGTGGTTTTGTCAGAACATACCCGGGCCATCATCCGCCTCCGGCTTTATCAGGCAGAGGTCCAGCAGCAAGGGACCTCAACATCCCTCGATGTTGTTTGGCAAGCTCACGCGCTTTAGACCTGTGATCAGCAAAAACTTCTGGCTCCCAAATTTGAAACTTGGCGCCTAAGCCTACAAATGTGAGGCTTTTATCAATACCTGCATGGTCAAGAAGAGCCGTTGGTAAAGTTACGCGCCCGTCACCATCGAAATTTAACTGGTGACTGTCGGCAAAAAGGGCTGTCGCCAGAGCATCTCTCTCCTCGGAATAGGGGTCAAGTTGCCCGACCATCTGATTGACATTATCCATCAAAAGCTGACCACCCCCCTCTATCGCGCGCTCGGTAAAAGAAGGATAGAGGTAAACACCGTTAAAACCCTGAGCCACGGCAGCCGCACGGAAGACGGAAGGTACGGAAACCCGCCCCTTTGCATCAATTTTACCCGTCACTGTTGACATAAAAGCTGTCAAACTCGATGCCTCCTCAATTTCTCCCTTATTTAATGACCTTCATGTGCGCCTGAATGACTTTATTGGACACAATTCAGGCATGGTCCTTAATGGGATATATAGGGATACCATGGGATTTTATGGGATGTCAATTCGTTTTATTGGGATTTTATAGGGACTTAACACTCTCTTGAGTAAATGATACAGCCACCCAAAAAATTAAAATCTGGGCAAAATGTATCTAATTATGAAAGAAGGATAGACAGTCTATAAGCCGGGTTCTGTCCTTATGTGAAAACACATAATGTGCAGTCATTCATCTGGGATGACCGTTACCGGACACCTCTTGCAACCTACCCAAGCGACAACCTAGGAACTGGTTATGCGCCGCTTCTATTTGGTTTTGCTCCCGATGGGGTTTACCCTGCCATGCCCGTTACCGGACATGCGGTGCGCTCTTACCGCACCATTTCACCCTTACCCTGACGGGCGGTTTGTTTTCTGTGGCACTTTCCCTCAGGTCACCCTGGCCGGGAATTATCCGGCATCGTGTTCCCATGGAGCCCGGACTTTCCTCCCCTTCACAGAGGCGACTGCCCGACCGTCTATCCGATTTCTGTCTATTGCTTCCGGCTGATAAGGTCAAGCAATCTTGCACAACATTCAGCATCAGCAATGCCGTCAACTCGCTCAGAACGAAAATGAAGTTGAAAGGCGCGCATCACTGTTTGCGTCACTGCACCGTAAACGCCATCCGGTGTTATCTGGTATCCGAGAGCCTTGAGAGCCTGCTGGAGCTTGAGGACCGCTTGTCTTTGCTCCAGCGCATCACCGGATATTTGAATTGGCTCAAGTTCAAATAATTGAGGACGAGACAAAGTTGCCAAATCCTCCGCACCACAATCTGACCAGAGGCCGACACCTTCAGCGGCAAGCCCCTGCCAATCAAATAAAGAGCCGGGGTCGGTTTTGCGTGTGGGTGCAACATCACTATGTGCCAAAACGCGGTGGGCAGATATTGGATGGCGGCTTATTATATCTTGCGATAACTTAATTAGCGATTGCCACTGATTTGATGGAAATTCCGGCTCCTCGCCATTTTCATCAGGGCCGGGATGCGCGACTTCAATCCCGATAGAATATCCATTCACATCCGTTTCACCATCCCAAAAAGCAACCCCGGCATGCCAGGCCCGTTTTCCCTCATCAACAAGGCGATAAACCTGCCCCTCTTCATCAATGACATAATGGGCGGACACTTTACTGTCCGGGTCACATAACCTGTCCAGAGCTAATCGCGTATCGACCATGCACGTTGTATGCATAATCAACATACTCACCTCATCTCCATCGGGGCGGGCATTGTAATTTGGTGACAAACATTCAATCATTTGCATATTAAGTTACCATTCGTGGTATGCAGACACTGTAACCCACTATAGCTCTTTATTTTACATGGTTTAAGTGCATGACCCACAAATCCTCTGCAACACTTTTATTCGATCTAGACGGCACACTAGCTGACACGGCTCCAGATTTATGTGCAGCGATGAATTATGTTTTAAGCACAAAAGGACTTGAGCCGGTTCCTACCGAAATTGTTAGAGGCATGATTGGGGGTGGCGCACGCATGATCCTTAAACGGGGTCTGGCGTATAGAAACGTCAGTCTCTCAGAGGCAGAGCTAGATAAGGATGTTGACGACTTCGTTGCCTGGTATATGGATAATATCGACACACACACAGAAATATTTCCACATGTTGAAGATATTCTGCAGACCGCACAAAAAGCCGATATCGGTCTGGCAGTTGTAACCAACAAAAGATTTGATTTGTCGGAAAAACTTTTGACCCGACTTGGACTATTGAAATATTTTTGCACATTGGTTGCCGGTGACACATTGCCTACCAGAAAACCTGACCCCGGCATGATTTATGAAGCTATGAAAAGACTGGATGGCGACCCCTCTCAAACCATTATGGTAGGAGATAGCGCAGCCGACACACAGGCAGCCCAAAATGCGGGTATCCCGTGTATTTGTGTTACCTTTGGATATTCCCTAGAACCTGTTCAATCGTTAGGGGCGGAAGCCATCATTGATGATTATGAAACTTTCTATGACATTGTGACAGCCTTACGCCCAATAATGGGGCACCGACTATCAAAAATCTCTCATTGAAAGCAAATTAGACAGCTTGCGCAGTATCCAAGGCATCCCTTAATTCGCGCTTAAGAAATTTACCACTGGCATTTCGTGGCAAAGGATTATCAAGGAACCAAATATATTTTGGTGATTTGTAAGCAGCCATATTCGCTTTGCAATGGGCACGCAGTTCATCCGCTGTCATTGTCACACCAGGCGTCAGATAAATAGCAACGCCGACCTCTTCGCCAAGCCTATCATCCGGAACGCCAAAAACTGAACACTCAGCAATTCCATCAAATTTATAAATAGCGGACTCGACTTCGGCGCAATATACATTCTCTCCACCTCTAATAAGCATGTCTTTGGCACGGTCCATAATATAGACAAAGCCATTTTCATCTTTGCGAGCAATATCACCCGTATAAAGCCACCCGTCTTTAATGGTCTCAGCAGTAGCTTCGGGGTTATTGAGATAGCCCTTAAAAATAGCTGCACTTTTAAAACAGATTTCACCTAATTCGCCATCAGCAACTTCATTATCGTTTTCATCAACAATTTTGGACTCATAAACAGCTATAGTCGGCCCAACACTCTCAGGATTAGCGACATAATAATCTTTATTAATGGAACACATCATGCCGCTGCCTTCGGTCATGCCATAGCCCGTACCCGGCTTCCCGTTAACAAGTTTCTCATCGATTTTTAAAACCAAATCCGGCGGCACCTGCGCTCCGCCGCCACCCATCATGGTAATAGAAGAGGTGTCGAATTTGGCAAAATCAGGATGCGTTAGAATTTCACGTGACATGACCGGCACACCGGTAAGCCCGTTGACCTTTTCTCTTTGAACAATCTCAAGCGCCTCTTTTGCATCCCATTTATACATATGTATCATCTTACCACCACCAATCGTAACAGGCTGCATAATGCAATTATTCGCCGTTACATGAAAAAGAGGTGTTGTGATAATCGTGATTGTTGGTGGTTGGGAACCGTCGTTTTCCATATCACCATTCAAACGTGCTGAAGAAATATTATAAACATAAGAACTAAGCACATAGCCCATGAGCTGGTTAATACAACTTCGGTGGGTCAGTTGTGCACCTTTCGGTCGTCCAGTCGTCCCCGATGTATAAAAAATGCACGCATCGCTATCGGTATCAAATTCCGGAGTTGGTTGATCGCCGCCAAAAGATTTCAGCGTTGAATAATCTATCACATCCTCACCGGGGTTTTCCAAGCGAACCCCAACAACACGCATATCAGGAAACCTCTCCCGAATATTCATAAAGCGGTCATGGCGCTGCTGATCGCATATCAAAATTTTAGGCTGGGAGTCTTCCAGCGCGAAAGCAAGCTCTTCTTCTATCCACCAAGCATTGACACCAACAACGGCAACGCCAACATTAACAGCCCCCCAATAAGCGAGAGTCCATTCTGGAAAGTTTCTCATGGCTATGGCAACGCGATCACCAGGTTGAACACCATTCGCCAGCAACCAATTACCTATCGATGCCACCTCTGCGTGAGCATCTTTATAGAGCCATCTTTCATCTCCATAGATGATGTAATCTTTCTCAGCATGCGCTTCGGTCATCCCCCATATATCTCTCAAAGTCGGCGGAGCAAGCGCGAAAGATCTAACTTCTACGCCGTTAACCTCAGTCGTCGTAATAGCGAATAAACTCGCTTCCCCCGTCAACTCTGCTGTGACCTGATTAAGAATTTCATACATATTTTTGTCTGTCATTTGCCCTCACGTCCACAACTTAAACAACTTCAAAAGGTTATAATTTATCGAAGGTTAGATTGGATAGAAAAAAAATTCTATATTTAAATTGATATGCTTGACCCATTACATGCAAATAGGTGATAAGTCTTTTGGAACATGCATTTGGGATAATTTTAGGGGAGAATTATGAGTCTTGATTTCACTGGAAAAACTGTGATTGTCACCGGATCTGGAGGCGGCCTTGGCCGCAGTCACGCTTTAGAATTTGCGCGCAGAGGCGCAAACGTCGTTGTTAACGATCTTGGAGGCTCAGTAGACGGATCAGGCGGATCGTCCGAAGCAGCCGATGCAGTGGTGAAAACCATCATTGATAACGGTGGCAAGGCCATTTCCAACGGCGCATCAGTGACCGACGACAAAGGTGTCGCCAATATGGTTGAGCAGACACTTTCAGAATTCGGCAGAATTGACGTTCTCGTTAACAATGCCGGTGTGCTCCGCGATAAATCATTTTCCAACATGTCCATGTCCGATTTCGAATTTGTCGTTGATGTTCACTTGATGGGAACAGTTAAAACAACCCATGCCGTGTTTCCAATCATGAAAGAACAAAATTACGGACGTATCGTCGTGACCACCTCATCTTCCGGCCTATACGGTAATTTTGGTCAGTCAAATTATGGTGCCGGCAAAATGGGAGTCGTTGGCATGATGAACACGCTCGAACTTGAGGGTGCTAAATATAATATTCATGTAAATGCACTGGCGCCAGTTGCCTGGACACGCATGACTGAAGATTTAATGCCGCCCGAAGCAGAGGCCCTCCTCACGCCTGAAAGCGTAACTCCTGCCGTAGTTTTCATGAGTTCCGACCAAGCACCAAGCGGACAAATTATTTGCGCAGGTGCGGGCGTTTTTGCAGCGGCACAAGTTGTGGAGACACCCGGGAAACTGCTTGGGTTGGATGCTGCAGCAGAAGATGTCGCGGCAAACTGGGAAGAAATATCTGATCTAACCGAGGCCAAACCATTGGGCATGGGTTTTGAGCAATCAGCGAAATTCTTCGCCCTTCATAATCTCAAGCGATAATTAGCTATCTGTAAATTGTGGCGGCCTTTTTTCAATAAATGCCGTCACAGCTTCCAGATGGTCATCCGTCGCATGAAGCTTCGCCTGCTCAACCGCCGCCATTTCAAGTGCAGCATCAAGCTCAGGCGTTTTTGCACTTCTTAGTAATCTTTTTGTTGCCCGTAAAGCAGCTGTCGGCTGGGAAATAATTTTTGCCGCCAACTTTTCGGCTGCTGCCATCAACTCTTCACCTGGATATACTTCAGATACGAGCCCCCAACTTAATGCTGTTTCTGCATCAATAATACGCGAGGTGTAAAGCATTTCAGCCGCGCGTGACGCACCTATATTTTGCGGCAATATCCATGAACCACCATCACCTGGAATAAGACCAATTTTCAAAAAAGTTGACCCAAATCTTGCAGATTGTGCTGCAAGACGAATATCACAAAGGCCTGAAACGTCATGCCCCAAACCAACTGCAGGGCCATTCACTGCCGCAATAACTGGCACAGCACAATGCCAAATAGACCTGACAATTTCATGCACATTGTTGCGATAATTATCCGCGATGTCGGCTTGCGACCCAGCGAACAGGTTTTCTCTGTCACGCATGTCTTTGACATTACCACCGGCAGAAAATGCGCGACCTGCACCAGTAAAAATCACGCACTTAATGGAGCGGTCTTCATTAATAGCGTCAAACACTTTGCGGAAGGCATCACCATCCCCCGGTTCGCCCAAAATATTTAATTGGTCAGGACGGTTAATTGTGACGGTCATGACCGCCCCTTGCCGAGAGGTCAATAAAGCGTTGCTCATATTATCTTCTCACTAGGCTGCTTCGGATGAAGCAAATCGTTTGAGATGATAATCTATACTTCCCAACTGTGCGTCAATGGCTGTAAGGCGTTTAAAATAATGACCGACATTTAGCTCTTCGGACATGCCCATGCCCCCATGCAAATGCACAGCGCTTTGACCGATATATCTTCCGGCTTTACCAATCTGCACTTTCGCACCGGAAGCAGCGCGTGATCTCGTAGCAGCATCCCCCCCGACATGCATGTTGACCATATATGTCAAAGAGACGGATTGTTCATATTCCATAAACATATCGACCATACGGTGTTGCAAAGCCTGGAAGCTTCCAATCGCTACGCCAAATTGGTTGCGGGTTTTACAATATTCAACAGTGGCCTGATGTGCTTGATGCATTCCACCAATTGCTTCACCACAAATAGCGGCAATACCATAATCCAATGCTTCTTCTAAAAGCGGAAGTCCGGCATCTAAGGGGCCCAAGAGCGCTTCTGCGCCAAGCCTCACATTTTCAAAACTAATATCAGCAGCGCGACCGCCATCAATTGTTTCATAATCTTCTGAGGCAACGCCATCAGCAGATTTATCAACGATAAAGAGACTGATCCCGTCTTGTTGCCACCCCTCACCTGAAGTTCTGGCAGACACAATCAGATAATCAGCCCAAGGCCCACCATTAACTACAGATTTAAGACCGCTGAGAACAAAACCATCACCATCATGTTTAGCAGTGGTTTGAACATTTGCGGGGTTAAACCGGCTTTTAGGTTCTGAATAAGCTAGCGCCCAAATTTTCTCACCACCGATAAGCGGAGGCAGATGCGTGTCTTTTTGAGCTTCACTCCCATGACGCTCAAGGAGACCCCCACAGAGAACCACTGTCGGAATAAAAGGTTCGGTAACAAGACCTTTACCAAACTCCTCTGTAATAATCATGGTATCAACCGCCCCACCACCAAGACCACCCATTGCCTCACTAAAGGGGGCGGCAAGTAATCCAAGCTCAGCAAATTGAGACCAATTTTCACGACTCATACCTGTTTCGGATCGAACAATTTTCATGCGGCTGTCGAAATCATAATTATCATGAACGAAACTCTGAACCATATTGCGGAGCAGTGTTTGTTCTTCAGTAAAATCAAAATCCATAATTGTCTGCCTTAAATTATATGCATCAGGTTCGCGGTTTATAAACCTAGAACAAATTTAGCAATGATATTGCGCTGAACTTCATTTGTACCGCCATAAATGGCAGTTTTCCGCATGTTGAAATAATTCTGAGAAGCACCGTGACTGTAATCAGGTCCAACGAGATTATAATTTGCGCCCGTATCAAGCATCGGAATTTTCGGCAGACTATAAGTGCCAACGGCTTCCATAATTAACTCAGTCACTTTCTGCTGAATTTCAGTCCCTTTAATTTTTAAAATTGAACTTTCCGCACCCGGACCACGTCCAGCGCTTTCGGCAGCCAGTGTTCTCAATTCGGTATATTCCAGTGCAAGCAAATCAATTTCCAACTCACTAATTTTTTTCTTGAAATCAGAGTCGTCGATAAGCGGTTCACCATCCACCAATTCGGCACAAGAAATTTCCTTAAGGCGTTTCACAGCATTTTTGGATCTGGCAACACCGGCAATTCCTGTGCGTTCATTCCCAAGCAAAAATTTAGCTATACCCCAGCCATTGCCTTCTTCACCGACCAGATTTTCAGCCGGTACACGGACATCTGTCAAAAACACTTCATTGACTTCATGACTACCGTCTATCGTAATAATTGGACGAACCTCAATACCCGGTGAGTTCATATCAATCAGCAAAAATGAAATTCCCTTTTGTGGCTTATCCTCTTGCGAGGTACGCACAAGGCAGAACATCCAGTCAGCATGCTGCGCCAGCGTTGTCCAGATTTTGTGACCATTAACGATATAGTCATCGCCATCACGCTCTGCTTTGGTCTTAAGAGAGGCAAGATCAGACCCAGACCCCGGCTCGGAATAACCCTGACACCACCAGTCCTCACCAGACAAAATACGTGGCAAGTAATGTGCCTTTTGAGAATCATTTGCATAATGCATCAAAACCGGACCCAGCATGGTGATTCCAAAAGGCAAAACAATCAAAGTATTTGCTTTGGCACATTCATCATCAAAAATATATCTTTGCGTTACAGACCAGCCCGGCCCGCCATATTCCTCAGGCCAATGGGGGGCAACCCAGCCTTTTTCGGCAAGAACACGATGCCATGATAAAAAATCCTCCTTGGTAAACTCTCCTCGACGGCTTTTCGTCAGATGTTGAGGATAATTGTCAGCAATAAACTGTCTGACTTCTTCTCTAAATGCATTTTCTTCAGGGCTGAAATCGAAATTCATTTTAATCTCCCGTAACAATTGATGTTGTTATAAAACTTCTTTTTAGAAAGAAAAGCAAAAAATGACGCCTGCGTCACTTTTTACTATTTACGCACTACCAAACCACGTAAGTCGTTCAGCGTAGGATGCTACCGCACCAAAAACAATAATGCTTGGCGGCTCCAAACCGGCATTTTTAGCCTCCGATGCAGCCATTCGCAAAGTGGTCGTGAGCACCTGTTGCTGAGGAGTCGTTGCTTGGGTGATAATCGCCACTGGTTCTTCGGGTGACCGTCCGGCTTGCATCAATTTTTCGGCAATAATATCGATTTTTTTCATCGCCATATAAACCACAATAACAGGTGTAGCCTTCGAAATTGATTCCCAATCGAGCAATTCTGTTTTACCTGAACCGGCGAGATGTCCGGTAACAAAACTTACAGCGTGATTTACATCTCTGTGCGTCACAGGAATCCCGGCATATTCCGGCCCGGCGATACCAGACGTCACACCGGGAATAAGACGAAATGATATCTTTTCCTCAACCAGTCTCTCGACTTCTTCCCCACCTCGACCAAAAACAAACGGGTCCCCCCCCTTGAGACGAAGAACTTTTTTTCCGTTTTTCGCATGATGAACGAGACTATCCGTAATATCGGCTTGCTTCATAGAGGGCTTTCCACCTCTTTTACCAGCATAGAAAATTTCCGTATCTACCCCGGCTATAGATAATATGTCTTCACTTACCAACGCATCATGGATAATGACGTCTGCTTGTTGCATGGCATTGACTGCATGCAATGTCAGCAGACCTGGATCACCCGGCCCAGCGCCCGCGAGCCATACCCAGCCGGGCAGAAAAATCGGCAGACCGCTAATTTGCACATCAGGCAAAGGCATGTCGCTTAATTTAAGCCGAATAATCTCTTGCTTCATTTTATCCATATAAGCTTTATATGAGCCAATCAGACATAAATTCAACTCTCGATTACTTCTGTTCTTTAAGCCTACAATGCGCTAAAAAATTAATGTCAGAAGAGGATTTCGATGTCACAAAAACAACTCAATTCCCTATTCCCAATTCCAGTCTCAGATTTAGTGCCAAACACACCAGCATTTGAGAACACTCCACAAATCACACCAACCGGCTTTAGAGAATATGATGCCCGCTGGCTTTTTCCCACTGAAATCAATTTATCGGGCATTCAAGCCCTAGGCTTTGGCCTTGGCAATGTGCTGCACGAGCTATCTGACAATCCATCTCTTGTTGTCGGACATGATTACCGTTCCTACTCACAATCTATCAAGCTAGCTCTGATTACCGGCCTAATGGCGGCGGGCGCAAAGGTTTATGATATTGGTCTGGCACTTTCACCAACGGCATATTTTGCACAATATGAATTGGATGTTCCCGGCGTAGCTATGGTCACGGCAAGTCATAATGAAAATGGCTGGACAGGTGTTAAAATGGGCGCCAACCGCCCTTTAACATTCGGCCCGGATGAAATGACGATGTTACGCGATATAGTCCTCAATGGTACAGGTGTTTCGCGTGAAGGTGGCGGCTATGAATTTGTGCCGGATATGGCAGAACGCTATATAGCTGATTTGACCAAAAGACCGGCTTTCAAAAGAAAAATTAAAGCCGTGCTGGCATGCGGTAATGGCACTGCCGGAGTATTTGCGCCCAAAACTCTGTCGGCGCTTGATATTGAAACGGTTGATTTACATTGCGATCCGGATTTTACATTCCCGAACCACAATCCAAACCCCGAAGATATGGAAATGCTTCATTCTTTGAGTGCGAAAGTAAAAGAAACGGGCGCAGATATTGGCTTTGCCTTTGATGGTGACGGTGATCGTTGCGGTGTCGTGGACAATTTAGGGCGTGAAATTTTTGCCGACAAAATGGGGGTGCTTGTTGCCAGAGATCTCGCCGCTAAACATCCAAATGCAAAATTTGTTGCTGATGTAAAATCAACAGGTCTCTTCATGACAGATCCAGTGCTGAACGAACTTGGCGCTGAAACAGTTTACTGGAAAACAGGGCATAGTTACATGAAACGTCATACGGTGGAGACAGGCGCGATGGCTGGTTTTGAAAAAAGCGGTCACTTCTTTTTTAACGCACCTATTGGGCGGGGCTATGATGACGGGTTGGTGACAGCGATTACAGTTTGCGAGATGTTAGAACAAAATCCCGGCAAAAGCATGGCCGACTTAAATGACAGCCTGCCACAAAGCTGGGGCTCTCCCACCATGTCACCCTATTGTGCCGATACGGAAAAATACGAAGTCGTGGATCGCGCCATTGCTCATTTCCAAAAATGTGCCGATGACGGCAAAAAGGTTGCCAGACAATCTATTCGCGATTTAGTAACAGTCAATGGCATCAGGATAACAGTCGAGGATGGGACATGGGGACTTGTTCGCGCTTCCTCCAACAAGCCCGGCCTTGTGGTTGTCGTCGAAAGCCCGGTTTCAGAAGACCGCATGCGGGATATGTTTGCAGAAATTGATAATTTGCTTTCATCCTGGTCTGAGGTTGGTGAGTATGACCAGAAGCTTTAAGCTTAAAATACTGACCACAAAATTCGTGCCGATGCCAGAAACAGAAAAAAGATAAAAATCTTTTCAAGTTTTTTCCGGTCAATCCTATGCGCCATTCGCGCGCCCATTGGCGCTGTTAGCGTTGTGACCGGAATGAGCAGCAAAACGGCAAGCCAATTCACATAACCCAGAAAATACGGGGCGAGGCCCTCTTTACCCCAGCCGGAAACGACAAAGCCGAGACTGCCGGGTAACGCAATAAAAATTCCAAGCACGGCTGCAGTACCCACCGCTTTGTGTATCGGGCGACCAAACAAACGCATGACGGTGACAGAAAATGCACCACCACCAATCCCCATCAGCGCAGAGAAGAATCCAATCATTGACGCAACACCGCGTTGCAACCAGATAATAGGCATTTTTCCATCCAGCGTTTCATCAACATCGTTAAACATCATATTCAAGGCGATAAGGGATGTCAGAATTGCAAAGATTATTTTTAAAACTTCAGCGTTGAAATAGCCCGCTAACAGCGCGCCGGATACGACACCTATCACAGAAAATGGCGCCCATTGGCGCACAATTGTCATATCAACGGCGTCGTTCTTATAATGAACACGCCCCGACTGGATGGATGTAAGTACGATGATCGTCAATGAGGTCGCGACGGCAGCATGCATTTGATGTGCTTCATGAAGGCCAAGAAAAATAAAGGTTTGAAAGAGTACCGGCACTAGAATAGCCCCACCGCCAATACCCAAAAGACCTGCCATATACCCAGCTACAGAACCTGCAAGAATAAAAAGGGCAATGAGGACTGGCATTTCCAATTCAGACATATCTATAACCTTTTATCTGCAACTTTCATTTCAGTCAGCCAGCTGATTTATATCATTATCGGTGTCATGAATTCGCTGAACTGCCTGGCGCATATATTGAAGCGCCTCAGATAAAACAGACGCATCGGCTTCATTTTTAGGTGCATTCTCACTCAAGTAACGGCGCCATAATCTTCCGCCGGGTTGAGATTGGAACAACCCCATAAGATGTCGAGTCAGAGCATGGAGAGGAACCCCATCTTCAACCAGTTTTTCAGCATAGGGTATCAATGCTTCTACCACGGCTTCACGGCTTGGCGGGGGCGCTTCATCGTTGAAAATCGTGCAATCTACGTCGGCCAGAATATAAGGTGTTTTATAAGCAGCGCGTCCAAGCATGACACCGTCAACATGGTGCAAATGCGTCTGTGCCTCAGACAATGTATCAATTCCACCATTCAAAATAATCGTCAAATCCTGTCGTGACTTTTTCAACTCATAAACAAGATCATAATTAAGTGGCGGAATATCGCGATTTTGTTTGGGGCTTAAACCATCAAGCCAAGCTTTTCTTGCATGCACGATGAACACTTCGCACCCTGCTTGCGCGGATAATTCCACTAGCTGAAAAAGCGCTTCCTCTGGATCTTGATCGTCAACACCTATTCGGGATTTAATGGTAACTGGGATTTTAACATTGGCGCGCATAGCTGCCACACAGTCAGCAACAAGCTCCGGCTCTTGCATCAAGCAAGCCCCAAAACGGCCAGCTTGCACCCTATCGGACGGGCAACCGACATTGAGATTTATTTCATCATAGCCAAAATCTTCACCAATCTTTGCCGCCTCTGCCAGCGCCGTGGCGTCGCTACCACCTAACTGGAGAGCGACAGGGTGTTCAGCAGAGTTGAAGGACAAAAGATGTGCGCGGTCTCCGTGGCGCACTGCATCTGCCGTGACCATTTCAGAATAAAGCCGAGACTTTCTGGATAATAGCCGCAAAAAATAGCGGTCATGTCTATCTGTCCAGTCCATCATTGGCGCTATACAAAATCGATGCGTTGTCATGAGATAGATATGCCGCAAATAGATGGGGATGTCTTGAAAAAATTAGTCAGATAACTGACCCAACATGCGTACAAAAATCTCGCGCACAGATTTTTGATGCTCACTCAGCGTTTGTTCCAAATGCCCCATATTCGGCAAGGCCGTGCTTTGACATAACAACAAATTTAACGACTGAGAAAATGGCGGCTCTGCGGGTGTGTCGAGGCACAAGCGGAAAATCTGTAAGAGGCTAGAATAAAACGACAAGGCCTCAACGAGCCGAGCCTCATCGTCAGTAGATATGATACGTGCCGTACCAAGCAATTCTAAATTAGATTTGGTGGAGGTATCTATGCGATTAAAGAGTGCCGCGCCATGTAGAAGGCATAAACCCTGTGCGATAAATTCAACGTCCACCAGCCCCCCTGGCGCATGTTTGATATCCCATTTGGTATCGCCTTTTTTGACATGATGCGCCTCAAGCCGTTTTTTCATATCCACAATATTCTGCCGTGCCTCGTCTTGGTCACGCGGCATCTGAAAAATCCTTTTCAGCAAAGCATTAATTTTGTTTGTCAGACCTTCTCCACCTGCCAGCACGCGCCCTCGGGTCAATGCCATATGTTCCCATAACCATGCGTTTGAAAATTGATAATCCTCAAAACTTTGGATTTTCGTAACGAGTGGGCCCGCATTCCCCGATGGGCGCAATCGCATATCTATTTCAAAGAGATGACCTTCGAATGTTGGCGCTGTCATAGCAGAAATGAAACGCCGCGCTGTGCGGCTAAACAAAATTTCCATAGAAGAGGTCGCCGTATAGGTAACTTTTTGCGCATAATCCTCTGCCGTGCACACAATAATAAGGTCAAGATCTGAGGAAACAGTCATTTCTCGACTACCGAGCTTACCTAGCCCCAAAACTGCCATTTCAGCGCCATATGGAAGCGTGGCCTCACCCAGCATATCTTTCAACACAAAATCATAAAGAACGCGTGTGCCCGCATCAGCAATTTTAGTAATGTCCTCACCGGCAGAAAGACCGGTCAACTTACCCGACAAAATTTGGGTGCCAATCCGGAAGATTTTTTCCCTGTGCCAACGTCTTACGGCATCCAGCATATCTTCAAAATGTGTGATACCGGACGTGTGGGTTTTGAGTTCCAACAAAATCTCATCAGCATCCGACAGAGGTTGATTGAAATTTGGATCCAGCAGGCTGTCCAATGTGACTGGGCGGCGGCTTAATTGCGCAGATAGGCGCGGTGCGGTGCCAACAATATCTGTGATTAGATTAAGCAGGTCGGGATTAGATTGAAAGAGTGAGAAAATTTGTATGCCGGATGGCAAGCCAGTTAGAAAATCGTTAAAACGTGCAAAAGCAAAATCCGGGTCAGGTGTTTGCGACAAGCTTTTAAGGAGGTGGGGCTTTAATCTTGTCAGCAACTCTCTGGCACGCGGTGTACGAACAGCCGCAAACCTGCCGCTATGCCAACCTCTGATTTCATCAGACATTTGCGCTGCTCTTTCAAACCCCATCTGGGAGAGAGTCTCCAATGTTTCCGGATCATTTTCACAACCCGCAAAAACGAGATTGCCCATCTCATTTGCCAACACCTCACCTTGCTCAAATAACTCAGCATAATGTGTCTGAACGGTTTCCAGCACGTCTGTCAGTCTGCTTTTAAAATCATCAAGCGTTTCATAGCCGCAAAAATCTGAAAAGGCCTGCAATTTCTCTTCAGTTTTAGGGAGCGTGTGCGTTTGTTCATCCTGCTGCATTTGCAACCGGTGTTCTATACCGCGCAGAAAATGATAAGCTCCTGTCAATTCCTCTACAGTTTCGTTTTTAATCCACCCGCGTTCTGCAAGCTGGTTTAGCATTGGGCATGTTTGTGCCCCACGCAGATTTTTATCCCGTCCGCCGGCAATAAGTTGCTGTGTCTGCACAAAAAACTCAATCTCTCTGATGCCGCCCCGTCCGAGCTTAATGTTATGACCTGCTATGGCAATTTGACCATGCCCTCGAACCGCATGAATTTGTCGCTTCATTGCATGCACATCTTCTATGGCAGCAAAATCCAGGTTCTTACGCCAGATAAAAGGAGATAAAATAGACAACAATTTATTGCCCGTCCTCGTATCACCAGCAATCTGGCGCGCTTTGATGAAAGCGGCACGCTCCCAGTTTTGACCGAAAGATTCGTAATAAATTTCGGCCGCAGGAAGGGATACCGCTACGGGTGTGGAACCAGGATCAGGGCGCAACCGCAAATCCACACGAAACACAAAACCTGCATCCGTAGTAGATTGCAAAATGGTGGATAAATCTTTCGTCAGCTCAATCCAAAACTCAGCTATCTTGTGTTCGCCTAGTGAGGCAATCCCATCGGGTTCGTAAAAAACGACAATATCGATATCGGATGAATAATTCAGTTCGCGCGCACCATATTTGCCCATCCCAAGAATAACGCATTGGCACTGGTCTGCAGTAAGAGGTGTATCCAGACCATATTGGGCAGACTTGTTTTTGAGCAACCAATCCAAACTGACTCTAACGGATGCGTCAGCAAAATCCGTTAGAGCTCCCGTTACTTTTTCCAACGACCAGATTCCCGCAATATCTGCCATAGCGGTCACCAAGGAAATGCTCTGACGGTACAAGCGCAAGTCCCGCATTAATATGTCTCGGTCGCAGGACAGGTCCAGCCCATAAAGACGGGTTAAAATTTTTTCACAAAAAACATCCGGCCCTTCTACTGCCAGTTCTCCAAGAAGATCCGGACGGGTACGAATAATGCGCGTTAAAAATGAGGAACCAGCAAAAATCCGAAGAAACAAATCTTCATGGTCACTCACAAATGTAATGATGGCTGATTGTGCTTCGGTAGATAATTCAGCTATCCAAAGTGATTGACAGTCCGCAAGATGACTGTGCGCGACACGACGAGTTTCGCTGTCTCCAAAGTTCACATAATTTTTCTTTCGATCTGAAAAACCTTTATTCATGTGTCTAATGTTAACACAATTTCAGCTCTCAGCCCTTGAGGAAGATTTTGTTGAAGACAAAGCTCACCGCCATGACGTTGTGCAATTGCGGATACCAATGAAAGACCAAGCCCACTCCCAGGCCTGTTTCGACTAGCATCCAACCGGACAAAGCGTTCAGTCACACGTGACATATCTGTCGGAGGAATGCCTGGGCCGTTATCAGACACATAAATAGTTAATGTGTCTTTCGATGTTGTAATACCAACCGAAATAACCGGATCATTCGAACGACCATATTTTAGAGAATTATCAATCAAATTAATAATCGCTTGCGACATGAGAGGCCGCGCGGCTTTGATAAATAACGGATCTTCAGGCAAATCTAAGTCAAAATGGACGCCAATCTCCTCACCTGCAGGCTCCATAAATTCTACTGCTTGCTTAATAAGATCCACCACATCCAACATTTCTTTCTGAATGTCTCGAGCCCCGGATTCAAGTTGCGCCACGGATAACAACGCATTAAAAACTGCTAGAAGTTCATCAGCCTCCGCGATCGTTTCCTGCATAATTTTTTTATAATCTTCTGGGCTCGCAGGTTTCATTAGGGTAACTTCCAGCTTATTTCGAACCCTATTTATGGGGCTACGCAAATCATGAGCAATGTTATCTGTCACATCGCGCATGCCATTCATCAAGCTTTCAATCCTGCTTAACATCATATTGAGATTCACGCCCAACTGGTCAATTTCGTCCCCACTCCCCCTAACCGGAATACGACGAGATAAATCCCCCGCCATAATGTCTGAACTTGTGCGGTTAATGCTGTCTATTCGTCGGGTAAAATTACGGCTGGTAAGTACACCTCCAATCAAACCGAATAAAACTGTCATGGCTAAGCCGTAAATCATCGCGTTTAATATAACCGCACTGAATTTGTTAAACTCCTCTACGTCTCGCCCGACGAGTAGATAAAACCCTTGTGGCAAAGTGAAGGTCTTTGCCCGCGCTGCATGCTTTTCTTCAAAATTATTGGTAATACGAACAAACTCAAATTCCTGCCAATCTTCTCCAGCATCTTTCATATCAGGAATTTTATTAAGATTGCCTGCCATGGGTCGGCCTTCAGGGTCGATTAAAAGATATATCGACAGACGCGGGTCTCGGCTCAGCACTGCAACGCGTCGCGCCAGGCTGGGTATGCCACCTTCTTTGTATCTTTGTGACAAATCCGCGATATCGGCCTCTATCGCCGCATCCGTTTGACTAGAGATGAGACTGAACGTGTTCCAGAAGAGATAAGCGTACAGCGTGGATGACGAAAATAAAAATATCGACAAATACAGTAAGGCTGCGCGAAAAGTTGTTGTTTTAAGAAGATTAGTCTGGAACACGTAAGGAGTACCCCGCCCCTCTTATGGTGTGCACAAGTGGCGGGTCAAAATCCTTATCAATTTTTGACCGCAACCGAGAAATGTGAACATCAATAACATTTGTCTGAGGGTCAAAATGATATTCCCATACATTTTCCAGCAACATAGTTCTCGTTACTACCCGCCCTGCATTTCGTAATAAATATTCCAGCAACTTAAATTCACGCGGTTGGAGGTCTATGGCTTTATCATTGCGCGTCACTCGACGTGACAAGAGATTCATTTCTAAATCTTCAAATTTTAGGGTTGTCTCAGCTAACAGACCTGAACCACGTTTCACCAACACTTCAATTCTTGCTAATAATTCAGAAAAAGCAAAAGGCTTGCTGAGATAATCATCCCCGCCCGAGTTGAGACCCTTAACCTTGTCGTCAACATCTCCCAATGCAGATAAAAACAAAACAGGTGTCGCGATATGATTTTGGCGCAGTTTCTCAACCAAAGTAAGTCCATCGAGACCGGGAAGCATGCGATCGACAATTAAGACATCAAACTTGCCAACAAGGGCAATTTCATATCCCTCTTCACCGTCGGCGGCATGGTCAACAACATGACCGCTTTCTTGTAGGCCTTTAATGACATACTTCGAAGCTTCTTTATCATCTTCAATCAATAAAATATGCATAAACATATCCTAAACAAATTGGCGGCGATGAGAAAGGAGGGGGGAGTAAACTTTCTATCGCCGCCGAAACGCAAGTGGACTTGGGGAGAACCGATTGCGCAAGCTCAAATTACATAATGCCTCTTAAACACTATGTTACCGGGAGATTAATTAATGTTAATGTTATTAGTCTTTGGGGGCATTGCGGAAGAAAGACCGCATCAGGAAAAAACCTGCTATAACCAACAGGAAAGGCAGCCCCCATAGGGGAGCATTTTTAATATCAAGGCGTGGTTTTAATAAAGCAAATTCGCCATATCTATCCTCAATGAAATCAAGAATCTCATCATCGGTCTTTCCGGCCTGAATTTGCTCGCGAATAAGCATGCGTAGGTCTGCTGCTAATGGCGCATCGCTGTCGTCAATTGATTGATTTTGACAGACCATACATCTGAGTTCCATGGATAAGCTTCGTGCTCGCTCCTCCAATGCATCATCCGCAAAGGCCTCTCCAGGACTAATTGCAAAAGCTGGATAGGCACTAATACATAGAGAAAAAATAATGAAATTCATTTTTTTAAATGCCAGGCGGAGGATCATTTGAAAACTCGTCATGTCTTTCAGCTAAAGATTTTACCTCACGGCGCGTCAATGCCGCAACGCCGCCCAACGCCATAATCAACCCACCAATCCATATGAAAGCAACCAGCGGGTGATACCATATTCTAACAACACGGGAAGCCATGCCGTCTCGTATGGTTTCATCAGCTATGACAATATAAAGATGGCCTGAAAGGTTTTTCAAAATCGCGGCTTCAGTCGTCGATTGACGCTCTACCGTATAAAAACGTTTTTCGGGTTTCAGTATTGTAATATCAGCGCCGCCTCGCCTGACAGAGAACTCACCCTGCTCGGCAATATAGTTCTCTCCACTGACGGAAGTTTCCCCTTCAAACGTCACCTCATATCCTGAAATTTCCATCACCGCACCGGGTGTCACCGCTTGCACGACCTCACTCCGCCATGCAGTTGTTCCAACGATACCGAGTATCATAATCCCCAGGCCACCATGTGCCAAAACACTGCCCCATTGTTGAAAGGGAAGTTTGAGAATATTCTTTGGTAGCCGCCCCAAAGGCATAGTGTCGACTCTAATTTTTTTCGCCAGATCAGCCAGCGCACCGAGCATGAGCCACAGAGCCAGCCCAACCCCTAAAGCCGCACCACCTTGATGACCGGCACTCATAATCAAAACCGTCAGCCCGCCCAAAACAGCCAGCACAAATGCCATAGTAAGCTTTTTTAACACCGTCGGGATTTCAAACTGCCCCCAACCCGCAAGTGGCCCTAAAGGCATTAACATTAAAAGAGGCGTGATAAGAGGTACAAATACTGCGTTATAATAAGGTGCCCCAACAGAAATTTTGCCAAGGCCAAACGCATCAATAACAAGCGGATATATTGTTCCCAAAAAAACAGTAGCTGTCGCGCTGGCAAGAAACACATTATTTAGTATTAATGCGCCTTCTCGACTGACAGGTTGAAACGGCACATTTTTATCCGCTGATGAAAGTCCGACAGATCGCATGGCAAATAAAAGCAAAGCCCCGCCCACAAGCACACCTAGTATCATGAGAATAAACACACCGCGTGTCGGGTCGGTTGCAAACGCATGAACAGACGTTAAAACGCCAGAGCGCACCAAAAACGTACCGGCAATACATAAACCAAATGTCAAAATGGCAAGTAGCATTGTCCAGCTATGCAGTGTATTCCGCCTTGCTGTGACAAGTGCAGAATGAAGCAATGCTGTGCCAGCGAGCCATGGCATAAAGCTGGCATTTTCAACTGGGTCCCAGAACCAGAAACCGCCCCAACCAAGTTCATAATAAGCCCAGAAAGATCCTACTGCGATGCCAAGCGTCAAGCTAAGCCAAGCCAAGAGTGTCCAAGGGCGAACCCATTTAGCCCAATCGGGGGAAATTTTACCGGACAATAGAGCCGCAACTGAAAACGAGAAAGCCAGTGAAAAACCAACATATCCTGCGTAAAGCAAAGGCGGATGAACTGCCAGTGCCGGATCCTGTAAAATCGGGTTGAGACCGTTTCCCTCAAATGGGGGAGAGGTCAGACGCGCAAAAGGATTAGAGGTAAAAAGTGAAAATGCCAGAAAAGCAACGCCTATCAAGCCCTGCACGCCAAGCACCCGTGCCTTAAGCGCATCCGGTATTGATTTACCAAATTGGGCAATACCAGCACCATAAGCCGCGAGCATCAAAATCCATAAAAGCATGGATCCTTCATGATTTCCCCAGACGCCGGTAAGACGGTAAATAAAGGGTTTGTCTGCGTGACTATTTGCGGTGACCAGCCAAAGTGAGAAATCAGATTGAACAAATTTAATGGTCAGCACAGCAAATGCCCAGAGGAGAAGGATAAATTGTAACTTGGCGGCAGGGGCAGCTATGATGACAAAAGCTTGACGGTCACGATGAGCGCCATAAAGCGGAAGTATTGACTGAACCAGAGCAACACAAAATGCCAGTATCATCGCAAAATGGCCTGTCTCCGCAATCACTCTTGATCCCCTGCAGTATTTTTTCCCTGCCAGACGCCCGTTTCCCTGAGTGCATCAGCAACTTCTCGGGGCATATAATTCTCATCATGTTTTGCAAGAACGGTGTCAGCAACAAAAATACCTGCCGAGACAAACTGACCTTCCGCAACAACGCCCTGCCCTTCTCGGAACAAATCCGGCAACACACCTTCAAAAGAAACATCTATCCGGCTTTGCAAATCGGTAACAACAAATCTGCTTTCCAGCCCTGCTTTGGTTAAGCTATCTTCAGCCACCAAACCGCCAATTCTTATTTTTCCGGCGGGTAGGGTGGGGCTTTCGGCGATATCCGTGGGTGTTTTAAAATAAACGAGATTATCCTCTAAAGCCGTTAAGGCAATAAAAGCGGTTACGCCCAGCATCACAAAGCCAAGAGCAAAAAACAGCAATCGTGTTTGGCGTTTAGTCATAATATCTCCTGTCGGGGAATATATCGACTAAACACGAAGATTAAAGGTGAAAAACCGACGCATGCTGAATAATGACAGGAACAATATTTTATTGATGGCGGGAAATTTGCGCCCGGAGAAATATCTGCCACGGACTGTCCGGGTTAGCGGCGGAGAGTAAAACACTCCAGATGGCAAGGGCTTCTGATTTGTTGCCCTGTTGAAGAAGAGAAAGTCCGCGTAAATATAGACCACGCGGGTGGTCGGGATTAATTTCAAGTGCCCGATTAACAAGACGCTCAATGCCATCATCCATCAATCCGTCTTGTTGTTGAAGACGACTCTCGGCAAGCATAACCAAAATGTCGGGATTTTTATCGCCTTGCCGCAAGGAAATGACATTTAACAATGCATCTTCAGCTCTGTCGGCTTCCCCGAGTGCCATACGTGTTCTTGCCAGCATGAGCCACCCCTCTGAGTCCTTGGGTTTATCTTTGAGGCGTTGTTCCAGATGAACAACCAAACCTTCCAGAGGAAGTGTTTCGGGGGGAACATCCAGCCTTTTCGCCAAAGGCAAATCAGAATATCCGGGCGAGCCCAGCATCAAATAAAGTATCAGCGCCAGACCAGGAAGAAAACTCACTACAGCGATAAACGCTAGCAAACCAAAGGGCTTATACAACAACTTTTTTTTCATCAATGGGCGCAAAATGTAATAACTTGCTGCCGCACTCATGAGAGCGAGCAAACACCAAAGCACCACATCGTGAAAAAATATGTCAAACATGATGCTTCATATCAGTCGGGGTCTACTTCTGGAAGGGCAAATTTCATCGCATATAATTTAAGCCCAATCTCTATATTAGAAAATTGTTAGAATAAGGAAGCTATTTTAAATATAACTGATTATTGACCAGTAAAGCCGGCTCTGCCACCTTGTTTTTTGTTATGAAAAAACTCAACATAATATCAAAAAAACTTCAATTTCTGAGATTGCTTTCAGTTTTCTTTTTTTCTTTTAGCTATCAGATTGAGAGCTCTTTCGCACTTGAGCCGGTAACTTTTGCAACAGATTGGAAAGCACAGGCCGAGCAAGGGGGATTTTATCAAGCTAAAGCTTTGGGATTATATGAAAAAGCTGGATTGAATGTGGTCATTCGTGGCGGTGGGCCAGGTATTAACATACCCCAGCTTTTAGGCGCGAATGCAATTGATTTTGCTATGGGGTCGAACAGTTTTATTTTGCTAAATATGGTGCAAGCTGGAGTCCCTGCCAAAGCCGTCATGGCCGCTTTTCAAAAAGATCCGCAGGTTTTAATCACCCATGAACGTGATGATATTCAGTCGATTTCCGATATGAAAGACAAACCCATTATGATAGCCGACGCATCTATTAATGCTTTCTGGGTTTGGATGCGTGCACGGTACGGTTTTTCAAATAAACAAATCAGAAAATATACTTTTAACCTAGCGCCTTTCATCGTCGACAAAAATGCAATCCAGCAAGGCTATGCAACCTCAGAGCCCTACACTATTTCCAAAAACGGCATCACACCTAAAGTATTTCTTCTCTCCGATGAGGGTTACCCTTCATATGCCGCAATGGTCATCGCGCAAAATAAATTGATTGAAGAAAAACCAGATATTGTTCAGGCATTTGTTAACGCCTCCATAGAGGGATGGCGGAGCTATTTGATGGATGACCCGACGCCCGGAAATCAACTTATTCTCGCTGCAAACCAAGACATGACGCAAGATATTCTTGATCAGGCAATCATCCAAATGCGTGACCGCGGCCTCGTCATTTCAGGAGACGCTCTTGATAAAGGCATAGGTACAATGACACGAAACAGGTGGGAAACCTTTTTCACCTTAATGGCTCAAAATGGTCTGTATAACATGGAGATGAATTGGGAAAGTGCCTTCACGACAAAATTCGTCACCAAGGCTGACTCCGAATAATGTCTCTGGCAATAAAAGTAACAGATTTAAATATGGCCTATGCTGATGGCATTGAGGTGCTCAGAGGTTTCTCCCATTCTTTTGACGCTGGCAGCTTTACGGCTATTGTCGGCCCTTCAGGATGTGGAAAGAGTTCGCTGTTAAGAATTCTTGCAGGTCTTCAATCCCCATCCAGCGGGGAGATTGAAGCTAATCCAGACACATCTATCGGTTATGTTTTTCAAGAACCAACACTACTGGCGTGGCGTACTGTTTATGAAAATGTGGCACTGCCGCTAAAAATTAAAGGCTTCAATAAGCAACAGATTAATAACCGGATAGCTGATGCGTTAGCACTTGTTGGACTCGCCGATCGCCAACACGCACTTCCGCGTGAATTGTCTGGTGGCATGAAGATGCGCGTTTCTCTCGCAAGAGCCTTGGCACAAAACCCTGATGTGTTGTTCATGGATGAACCCTTTAGTGCTCTTGATGAACTCACGCGCTTAAAACTTGACGATGAGTTGTTGGATATCTGGCGCCGCCAAAAATGTACAATTTTATTTGTTACCCATACGGTTTCTGAAGCGACCTATCTGGCAGAGCGCGTGCTCGTCATGTCGCCTAACGGACGACTTAAAGATGATATCCAAATCGAGAGCAAAACACGGAATGACGCCTTCAGAGCCTCACCAGAATTCCATGAAGCTCGTCTGAAAATCACCAAATCATTAGAACAAAATGATGAGGCGATATCATGAAATTTTTGCTTCCTTTATTTGTCGGCTTTGCTCTTCTAGGGTTTTGGGAATGGATTATTGGCTTTCTGGCTCTACCGATTTTTGTTCTCCCTCCACCCTCACAAATCGTCTATGCGCTTATAGAGAATTTTACTTCTCTAATGGGGTCTCTGATTGTCACTTTAAGCATTACTGGGTTTGCCTATTTCTGGGCACTACTTGGTGGCGTTGCGCTGGCAATTTTGTTCACGCGATCGCGATTTATTGAAATGTCGCTTGCCCCTTATGTGGTCACACTTCAGGTTACTCCGGTGGTCGCCATTGCCCCGTTAATTCTGATTTGGGTCGGTTTTGAGAACACCAATCGCGCCATGATTATCATTGCCTGGATTGTTGCTTTCTTTCCTATTTTAACCAATACCCTACAAGGCATAAGAAGTGTCGATAATGGCTTACATCAGATTATGCAACTCAGTGGTGCGAAATGGTGGCAGACACTTATTTACCTCGAACTACCCGCAGCCCTACCCTCTATTCTCACAGGTGCCAAGATTTCCGGCGGCCTTGCCCTCATCGGTGCGGTCGTGGCTGAATTTGTGGCAGGTTCCGGTACATCTACTGGGCTTGCATGGCGTATTATCGAAGCAGGCAATCGGTTGGAAATCGCAACTATGTTTGCTGCCCTGACACTTCTATCCATTCTTGGCATCGTTATTTATTATGCTCATAGTCTTGTAGAGTGGATATTGCTAAGAAGGTGGCATGAGAGTTTTAATTAATGTACAAATTATTTATGTATAATAAATTATTTTACATCTTCTTGAAGTTTTATATAAAAAAAGGCAATATGCGGCAACAAATCATAAGCGGAAACCCCAATGGCTCAACATAGTTCAAAAGGCGCACGTTTTCAGGCTGTCACGGCAAACAGGCTGAATGATGGTGAAGTCGTATATTTTAAAGATAATGACTGGATTGAAAATTTTGCCGAAGCCGAAATTGCTGATGGTCAAGAAGCTGCCGAGGCACTTTTGTCGCGAGCCTGCCCTGACAATATGGAAGCATTTATTCTCGATCCCTATCTATTTGAGGTTGCTGAGTGTGATAATGGTTTCAAGCCGGTAAGTGTTCGCGAAAATATTCGTGCCAATGGGCCAACAGTGCGCACAGATTTGGGGAAACAGGCAGAAGCGCAATGAGATTGCTTTGCACCCGAATGAAACATGAAAAAAATCAAGGATAGCTGATGTATCGTTACGATGAATTTGATCACAAAATTGTCACTGACAGAGTAAACCAGTTTCGCGGACAGGTTAATCGCCGCGTAAGTGGTGAGCTATCCGAAGATGCCTTTAAACCTCTTAGACTCATGAATGGCGTCTATCTTCAATTGCATGCCTATATGCTTCGGGTGGCTATTCCCTATGGCACTCTATCCTCAAAACAGATGAGGATGTTGGCACATATCGCACGTAAATATGACCGCGGTTATGGTCACTTCACGACCCGACAAAATATTCAGTATAACTGGCCTTCTTTAGACTGTATTCCTGACCTTCTGGAGGAACTTGCCAGTGTAGAAATGCATGCCATTCAAACTTCCGGCAATTGCATTCGAAATGTTACCTCTGACCAATATGCAGGTGCGATCGCTGATGAGATTGAAGACCCAAGAATAATTTCCGAAATTATTCGCCAGTGGTCGACTTTTCATCCTGAGTTTTCTTATCTCCCGCGCAAGTTTAAAATTGCCGTGACGGGTCACAAAAATGACCGTGCCGCAATTAAGCTTCATGATATCGGTATTGTTATCGTCAAGAACGATAAAGGAGAAATCGGTTATGAAGTTCATGTCGGCGGCGGTCAGGGGCGATCACCTTTCATTGCCAAGAAGATGACAGATTTTGTTCCGGCTGAAAAATTGCTCGCATATCTTGAAGCGGTAATGCGGGTTTACAATATGCTGGGACGGCGAGACAATTCCTATAAAGCCCGTATTAAAATACTCGTTCATGAAACCGGCGAAGCTGAAATGCGACGACTGATAGAGGAAGAGTTTAAAAAAATAGACGCAAGCAAAATGCTTAGCTTGCCGGAAGCAGAACTGGAACGCATCTCCGCATATTTCGCTCCCCCAAATTATGAAAACTTACCGGCGCAAAGCGATAGTTTTGAAGCAGCAAAAGAAAACGACACAGATTTTAATCACTGGGTAAAAACCAATCTTGTACCCCATAAAACCCCCGGCTATGGAATTGTGAATATCTCATTGAAACCTATTGGCGGTATTCCTGGAGATGCCACAGATGCCCAAATGGATGTTATTGCTGATTTAGCCGAGCGTTACGCAGCTGATGAGGTTCGTGTGACGCACGAACAAAATCTTGTCTTACCGCATGTGAAACTCGATGACCTCAAAGACGTTTATGACATTCTTTGCGCGCATAACCTCGCCACACCGAATATCGGTCTCATTTCTGACAGCATCGCTTGCCCGGGTCTAGATTATTGTAACCTTGCCAATGCGCGCTCAATTCCGTTAGCACAGGAAATTTCCACCCATTTTGCCGACCTTGATAAACAATATGATATTGGCGAACTTAAAATTAAAATCTCCGGATGCATCAATGCCTGCGGTCATCACCATGTCGGTCATATTGGTATTCTTGGTGTGGATAAAAAGGGTACAGAGTTTTATCAAATTTCACTTGGCGGATCGGCAGACGAACAGGCCAGCCTCGGTGATATAACCGGTCAAGCCTTTACTGAAGATAAGGTGGTTGGTGCCATCGACACAATTGTTGAAACCTATCTGAGTCTAAGAGAACCGGAAGAACGTTTTCTGGACACTTACAAACGAGTCGGAATGGCTCCCTTCAAGGAGCAATTATATGCCGACTGAGACTCACCTCATTTCCAATGGTGCTATTATCCAAGACATATGGGTGTTCATTGATGATGAAACACCTCTAGAGGATACGCCATCAATCATCTCACTAGAAAGATTGAAGGCAGAAGCTGACACCTTACGATCACGCAATGCAGAGCTGGGCGTTGTGATACGCACCGATACACAAGGTAAAACCAAACTCGGCGAGGATGTGCGTGAACTTTCACCATATTTGGACATGCTCAGCACCATTGTTATTGATTTTCCCGTCTACCGAAATGGACGAGGCTATTCCGATGCCCGCAAATTACGAGAAGAAATGGGGTTTGATGGAGAGTTACGCGCGATTGGAGAGGTACTTTATGACCAGTGGTCATTTATGGCACGATGCGGCTTTAACACATTTGAAGTTGACGCCAGTATTCCAATTGACACTTTTAATAAGGCCTTAAACGAACTCTCTGAAGCTTATCAGCCCGCCGTCGACAATCAGCGTGGTGTCTTGTGGCGCCGTCACGGCTTGTAGATTTTAGCCGAGGCGATCACTCACATATGATCTCTTAATTTTATAGGGCTTTACATCCAACGCTGTCTCCCGGCCTGCTATCATATCGGTTAACAGCTGTGCCGTACCATGAGATAAAGTCCACCCTAATGTGCCGTGGCCTGTGTTGAACCAGACATTTTTTAGGGTCTCAGCTTCCCCGATAATTGGCGCGCCATCAGGCGTCATAGGTCTAAAGCCTGTCCAATTCTCAAATGATTGATAATCAGCTGCATTGGGGAACAACTCTTCAAGACGGTCGCGTGCCGCAGCGGCTCGACTGGTATCACAGACTTCATCACTCCCTATTTCTGCGAAACCTGCGACCCGCAAACGCATCCCAAGACGACTAATCACAAGCCGGTGCTTCAAGTCGGTACATGACGCTATTGGCACTCGGTTCTCGTCAATAATCGGAACCGTGACCGAATAACCTTTGACTGGCAAAACCGGAATAGTCATCCCAATTTTTCTGGCAAGCGCCCTGCTTGCTACCCCGGATGACAAAACCACCCGATCAGCAGAAAAGCCTCCCTTTTCCGTCGATACCCCCTTCACACATCCACGCTGAGACACAAAATCCGTAACCTTACAATCAGTGTGTATTTCAACACCGCGATTTTCCAATTCTGCAGCAAGTTTCTTTGCAAAAATACGCGCGTCCCCACTTTCATCCGAGGCGCACATAACAGCGCCCGCGATCAAATTTCTCTCTACGGCAGACATAAATGCCGGGTCTTTTGCCGCTAATTCAGAAGGCTCCATCCAAATTAATTTTCGTTTTTATGATTTTTTGCAAAATAATGACGTGCCGCATCAGCCTCTTTTTGACTGTCGATTAATCTTATTATTCCTTTTTGACTATCATCATATGAGAATTCATTACCGAGGGTAGATCTGGTCTGCTGCAATCGCGATAAACTGTAAGTTGCAAGACGCAGATTTCTCTCTGTACCGGCAGATAAAGCCCGCCCTCTACAATTGAGAAGAAACAAATAAAGCCAATGCCACTGCGTAATGTCTAATCTGGGGCGGAGTCGAAACGGCGCATCATTACGTCCTAACCAACGCATCACCTTAAATGGAACAGAAGGCGTGGCCCATGGCGCACTATCAGACACTGCAATTTGTCCACCATTAGCATAGCTTGTCTGACCAGCTATATCCTGCCCCGCCTCTAGAAGAGTGACCTCATGACCATCATTTACTAATGCCCAGGCAGAGGTAACGCCGACAATACCGCCGCCAATTACTATAACTCTGCTCATGAGATGCACATATGGTTAGGTTTCTTCTTTATTTACGGTCATGTCTACGGGCGGGTTAGCAACCATTCCCTGAGCTTGCACCTCTTGGTAAATTGAAACACTCGGAAACGCAAACGCGGTTCCAGCATTTTCAACAATTTCTTTGATAGCAATCGTCAGCCTATCCTTATGCGCCAGCCATGTCTCCCAATCTGTCTCAACAGTAAAGCAATAAATTATCAAATCTATGGAGCAATCATTAAAACTATCAATATATACAAAACATGGCGGCTGAGGCCCTGAAAGAAACGCATCGTCATCTTTCAACCATTTTAGAATTTGATCTCTCACCTTTCGGAGTTGCATAGAAGTTGTGCGATATTCCAACCCGACTTTCCAATAAATACGGCGGTGCGTCATTTGTGAATAATTAACCAAAGCATGATCGGAAAACATATTATTTGGCACAATCACCGGAACGAGATCAAATCGCCTTACCCGCGTTGACCGAAAGCCAATCTGCTCAATCGTGCCGGAAACAACACCATCAACTTCAATCCAGTCCCCAATGGCAAAGCGCCTTTCTACCAAAATAGAAATCCCGCCCAGTAGGTTTTTAAATAAATCTTGTGCACCAAGTGCTACGGCAACGCCGAACAAACCAAAACCAGCAATGATTGGCCCAATTTGAATACCCCAAATTTGCAATACTGTCGCAAGACCTGTGAGAATAACCCCCCAATGCGATACAGTAACCAACCAATTCACAATTTCTTTTGATAAAATATTTTCGAGATTATGGAGTGTATAAGAAAGCGGGGTAATAGCTGCATAGAAAAACCAAAACAGCCCAATGGCTACAAAACTTTTAAGGAGCATTTCTGCTATTACAGCAGGTAGTCCCCCTAATTGGAGATACTGAACAGCGAAAAATAATCCAATAACCAGAAAAAAGAATTTTAATGGGCGTTCAAGTGCAACAATCAGCAAATCGTCAATTTGCGTTTCCGTCTTAGCAGCCAGTCGATTAATCCGCTGTAAAACAAATCTTGAAAAGAGGCCACGCAAAAAAGCAAATGATAAGAATATCAAAAATGCGACCAACATTTTTTCCATACCAATACCAAAGCTACTGGTTTTCCAAACATCTACAATCAGTTCAATAAAGCTTAATAAGGTTTCCATAAATTCATTTAACGGAATTTTTTAACCGTTTCCTCCAAAAAATGTCGGCCGAGGCGATCTTCTATTTCAACAACCCATAAATCCGGATCAATGCACAAATCCTGTTCAATCAAGGTATCTATCGTTTGATTATCTGTTCCACTTTCCACCCGTTCTTGCCAAATACGTTGACCTTCAGGCCCAAGAATGGGTGAAAAAAGGCTTGATGACCCATCCAGATTATTCACCCGAACAAGACAATCCCCAGCATCCTTATCCCCACGGTTAAAAACAGTTGCCATCGCACCACCAACAGATGCCCGCATAATAAGTGCCTGCACCCAAATTTCGGTTTTTAATCGCATGTAAAACCTTGCTGCATTATATATCTTCTGACGCATAACATAATGACGAAATATGCGTCAAAACTTGCCCGAAGGGCATTTCGGAATTAATTCATGTTTCGAATACAGAAAAAGGTAAATCATGTCATTGGAAAACTTACTTGAAGATTTTGCGCTTTTTGATAATTGGGAAGATAGGTACAAGTTTATAATTGAGCTTGGCGCCGGTCTTGAGCCTCTATCAGATGAAGAACACAATGAGATTAACAAAGTCCCAGGATGTGTCAGTCAAGTTTGGCTTGTATCTGAGGGTTCATCAGATAATATCCAATTCAGAGGAGATAGCGACGCACATATTGTAAAAGGGCTTGTTGCGATTTTGCTTTCTATTTTTTCCGGAAAATCTGCTCATGAAATAATGGAAATCAATGCACAGGCCATTTTTGAGAAACTCGGCCTTAAAGATCATTTAACCCCGCAAAGATCAAACGGATTCTATGCAATGGTTTCAAAGATTCGAGCTGATGCTGAAGCCTTTGACGAATGCAGAAATCCATAATACTTTTGAAAACGCCTCAAATTAAGTTCAAACTTTCCTAAACAATACAGCTTATAAAACAAGCAGAAACTTAAATTAATTTATGATCCGTAAAATACCAAAAATTATCCCTCTCAGCTTCAATGTATGACATTATAAAATCATGACATCAGACACCCATAAAAAATGGCCTATACATAAAACCCGCGAAGAATGGTTGGAGAAACTCTCTCCAGAGCAGTATTATGTAACGCGAGAAGCTGGCACTGAAATGCCCTTTAAAGGGCCGTACCTTGATGATAAATCAGAATGTACTTTTCATTGTGTTTGCTGCGGTACACCGCTTTTTTCATCACAATCCAAATTTGATAGTGGCACTGGCTGGCCGAGTTTCTTTCAGCCCGTTAATTCGCAAAATATTGCTGAAAATACTGATACATCGCATGGCATGACACGAACTGAGGTATTATGCAGCCAATGTGGCGCACATCTTGGGCATGTCTTTCCCGATGGACCCAAACCAACAGGTCTCCGATACTGCATTAATGGCACAGCACTTGATAAAAAAACGAGTAGTCAAAACGATGAATAAACCGCAACCCCGCCCGCCGGTTGCAAAAAAAATCAATACCACCAATACGCGGCACAAGATTACTAGACATGATGAATATGCATGGATGCGGGATGATAACTGGCAAGATGTACTTCGCAATCCGGACAAACTTCGTCCAGATATTCATGACCATTTAAAAGCTGAAAACAGCTACACAGATGAGGTTCTAAAAACCAGCGCATCACTCCGCGACAAAATCTACAATGAAATGCGCGGACGAGTTAATGAAAATGACACCTCACCTCCTTTACCCAAAGGCGACTGGGCATGGTTTTCGAAATATGAGACAGGCCAAGAGCATCAGCAAATTTGCCGCCAAAAAAGGACATCAACTCAAACGAAAAAAAACCCTGAGATTATTCTGGATGCAAACAAAGAAGCTTCAGGACTGGATTATTTTAAATTAGGCGAAACTGCCATTAGCCCAAGTCAAGAATATTTGGCTTGGTCTCATGATGCCAAAGGATCGGAATATTTTACTATTAAAATCAGAGAAATTGCTACAGGTAAAGATTTATCGGATATCCTTACTAACACATCCAGTGTAATAGCTTGGTCGCTTAATGCGCGGTTTATTTTTTATATTTTACTGAATGAAAATCACAGACCCAGCAAAGTCATGCGTCATAAAATCGGCACCAGTCAAGCAGATGATGTCTTGGTTTATGAAGAGGAAGATGCCGGGTTTTTCGTTTCGCTTTCCCAATCTAGAAGCGAGAGTTTAATATTCATTTCGGCTCACGACCATGAAACCTCAGAGGTTCATATGATTAATGCGGCGGATCCGGAACAGAAACCTGTTACCATTGCTCCCAGAGAGCCCCATATAGAATATGAAGTCAGCCATGACGCTCAACGCAACCGACTTATCATTCTGACGAATAAGGATGCGGTTGATTTTCGCCTTATGTGGGCAAATATTGAGACACCTGATAAGTGGCACGAACTGGTTCCTCATAAAAAAGGCACGCTTATCCTAAAAGTTGCGACTTATGAAAATTTTATTGTCTGGCTATATCGAGAAAAAGCTCTTCCAAAGATTAATATTTTATCTACTGAGACAAATTTGGTGACTGAAATCGCATTTAAAGAAGAAGCCTATGATTTATCACTGGACATGGGGCTTGAGTATAATACGAATATGGTGAGGTTCATCTATACCTCCATGACAACACCCAGACAGATATTCGATCATGAGATGTCAACCGGCAAAAGGAATATGGTTTATGAGCAATCTGTGCCATCCGGTCATAACGCGCAGGATTATATTACAAAACGCCTATGGGCACCTATTGAGGGTGTAGATCAAGAAATCCCAATCACCATACTGTATCATAAGGACACTCCATTAGATGGCTCCGCACCTGTTTTGCTTTACGGATATGGTGCTTATGGAATTTCTATTCCAGCAAGTTTTTCGGGCAATCGCCTATCTCTAGTAGATCGTGGATTTATTTATGCCATTGCCCATATTCGGGGCGGTAAGGAAATGGGGTTTGATTGGTTTCTGCAGGGACGCAAAGAAAACAAAATTAATAGCTTCAAAGATTTTGCCGCCGCCGCAGAGTATCTCATCGATAATAACCTCACGCAAAAAGGCAATATCACCATTCATGGCGGGAGCGCTGGGGGGCTTCTGGTTGGTGCAACGTTAAACTTAAAACCAGATTTATTCCGCGGCGCGGTCGCTGAAGTACCTTTTGTGGATGTTCTGAACACAATGCTTGATGATACCTTACCCCTTACACCCCCTGAATGGCCCGAATGGGGAAACCCGATTTTAAACGCCACTGATTATCAAATGATTGCAGAATATGCGCCCTATGAAAACATCTCGAAAAAAGCATATCCACATATACTTGCGACGGCAGGTCTGACCGATCCGCGTGTTACTTATTGGGAACCAGCAAAATGGGTTGCCAGATTACGCGACAACCGCTCAGATGATGGTTTAACTCTATTGCGGACCGAAATGTCTGCTGGGCATGGCGGGAAGGCCGGAAGGTTTAACCAACTCGAAGAGCTTGCAATGGTTTATGGATTTGTGCTTTCAATCCATCAAATAAGCAACTAATAAACCTCCATGCTTGAAAATATCTCCCATTATGGATTTGACCCTGAATTTCTTATCCGCGCTCTTGATAATCTTTCAACAAAATATGTTGATAGCGGCAAACTTTCTGGATTTTCAGTCTTAATAGCTAGAAACAGCAATATTGCAGGTATTTATCACACTGGCTTCAGTGCTATGGGCGATGAAAAAGAAGCCGCCTTCCCCCTTAAAGAAGACAGCATTTATCGTATCTACTCTATGTCCAAACCGATAACGGCTTTTGCTATGATGCGCTATGTCGAACGCGGGCAGATTAAACTTGATGATAAAATAAAGAATTACATTCCAGCATTTAGTAACCCTCAAATTTGGGTATCGGGCGACACAAGAGACTTCACCACACGGCAATCAGAAAAAGATATTAGCGTCTTTGACCTTTTAACCCATCAATCAGGCCTGACTTATGATTTTTTAGGAGAGCATCCAATAGATGCACTTTATCGGCGCAAACAACTTACCGGAGGCAGGGCTTGCAGACCTTCAGTTGAAGAATTTGTAAATGAAATTGCGGCAATGCCTCTTTTATTTACCCCTGGAGAAAAATGGAATTATTCTTTCTCTCTGGATGTCGTTGGACGCATCATGGAAGTAGTAGGCGGAAAAACGCTCGATAAAATTTTACACGAAGAGGTTTTTGAACCTCTCAATATGAAAGACACCGGTTTCACCCTTCCTGCTGATAAAGCCGACCGTATGACACATCTTTATTTTAAGGATCATCGAAAAGGCCTTATTCGTTGCATTGATCGCGGAAGGGAAACAACTTTTTTAAAACCCGCAGAAATGTTAGGCGGTGGTGGCGGCCTGCTATCTACCCTGACAGATTATTATAAATTTTGTCATATGCTTGAAAGTAACGGCACAGTTAATGGCACCACTCTTTTATCCAAAAAAACATTGGATATCATGCGCTCCAATCAATTGCCCGGCGGAGCAACCATGAAAGAAAAGGCCGCCTGCAATTTCAGTGAAAGTAATATGGAAGGCACTGGCTTCGGTATCAGTTGGTCAATCACTACAGACCCAACAACGGAAGGGAATTATACTTCCAGAGGTACTTATTCTTGGGGCGGTTTGGGCAACACCTATTTTTTCATAGACCCTATCGAAAAAATCAGCGTAATTTTGATGGCTCAGATTGTTCCTTATGGTATCTATCCCATCCGCACGGAATTAAAAGAAATCATCTATAAATCCCTAAAGTAAAATCGCGCACTAAATTAACGATATCTAACTGTTAATTTTTTGTTGCCAGCTAGGTTTCACTGATTATGTTACTTTTTATATTGTATGGGAATTAAAAATGTTACCAGATATTTTAAAAGATAATTTACGCATTCCAGTCATTGGATCGCCAATGTTCATAGTTTCAAATCCAACGCTAGTAACGGCTCAGTGCAAGGCGGGTATTGTAGGCTCTTTCCCAGCACTTAATGCCCGACCACAACCACTGCTGAAAGATTGGATTAGACAAATTAAAGATGATCTAGCTGCATATAAGGAAGAAAATCCTAAAGCAAAAGTTGCCCCCTTTGCGGTCAATCAGATTTGTCACATTACTAATGACCGCCTCATTCCCGATATGGAAACATGTGTAGAAGAAAAGGTGCCTATTATCATCACCAGCCTTCGTCCACCTCAAGAAATTGTCGACGCAGCGCATAGCTATGGTGGGCTGGTCTATCATGATGTCATTAACATGCGCCATGCCCGTAAAGCAGCAGAGGAAGGTGTAGATGGCCTAATTCTTGTCGCGGCAGGCGCAGGTGGTCATGCAGGCACGTTGAGCCCATTCGCAATTGTTCGCGAAGTTAAAAAATGGTTCGACGGAACGATTCTACTGTCCGGTGCAATTGGCGACGGATTTTGTGTAGCTTCAGCGCTAGCTATGGGTGCAGATTTGGCCTATATCGGCTCCCGCTTTATCGCCACCAAAGAGGCGAATGCAGAAGAAGAATATAAACAAATGTTGGTGGATTCAGCTGCAGATGACATTGTCTACTCATCCTTGTTTACCGGCGTACATGGAAATTACCTAAAGCCATCAGTTAGCAAAGCCGGTTTTGATCCTGATAATTTACCAGAAGCCGATAAAACCGCCATGAACTTCGGTTCTGGCGGAAATACTGATGCAAAAGCTTGGAAAGACATATGGGGTTGCGGCCAGGGCATTGGCAACATTGAAAGCGTAGAAACAATTGGTGATGTTGTTGATAGCCTTGAGGCTGAATACAAAGAAGCCGTTGCTGAGTTGCATAACAAAGAAAGATTGCTAGGTTAGACTTTTCTTCCAACCAGTATTTTTTATAAATCTGAACGCTTTACCCTACAGTAACTGAACCAATCTATGAAATGCACGGGGAATAGTATCAGCATTTAGATAAAAAGTTATGCGTTTACAAAGAGCATGTGTAGAGGTGGCTGGGGTGGCAGGATTCGAACCTGCGCATGGCGATACCAAAAACCGCTGCCTTACCACTTGGCCACACCCCAATATTCCTGCGTTTTATAACCTGAGCCGTTAACTTGGTCTAGTGCAATTATGGGCTTGTTGGAGAGGGTATAATACCTAACGCGTTATTTTGCAAACTCGACAAAAATAACAACCCATTTTTTTCTTTAACATTGGTAACTGCATAAATATCTGAGTGACGAGCATCCAGCGCATGCACCACCTTCCCGTTTTGATCCAGATATAAAGCCCATGTTTCTTCCCATAAGGGTTCAAATTCAATGAGCTTCATAATCCTGAAAACGAGTTTCCGCATAAAAGATGATGGCATCAATTTATCCAAGGTTTTATCGCGACCATTCACCAGCGCAATCCAGAAGCCTCCATCAGGCGCCCTTGTAATATTGTCGGGATACCCGGGTAGATTCTCCGCAAATATCTCTGCCTGCCCTGCTTTCGGGCCACTTATCCAGTATTTTTGAACCCTGTATCGATATGTCTCGGCAATAAGAACAAAGCTCTCATCTTCAGCAAGGGCCACACCATTAGCAAAATGCAAACCATCCAACACAATCTCGGTTTTACCTGTTTTAATATCATAAGTAAGCAATCGACCGGCGGCTGGTGTTTCCATCCCTTCATAAACCATATCGTGAATTCCATGACGTGTAGAGGCATCGGAAAACCAGACAACACCATCGCTTGAAATATCAAGATCATCAGCAAAACGAATAGGTGTCCCATACACCTCATTGGTAAGTGTTTTTAATTCCCCTGTTTGGGTAAATGCCAACAAACCCAAAGGGGCGTCACAAATAATTAAATCACTTTGCACACCTGTGATAGTTTCACGCGCAAATTGCATTGCCAGCGGACGTCCACCCGTATTGAGGATATCTGTAAAATCGTTGGTTTTGGGGTCAATCGCAATTATCCGCCCGTCTGAAAGACCTGAAAAAATAAACCCATTATCTGCAATCGCACTCCCCTCAGGTCCGTATCCATCAAGCTCGATTAATCGCGCATCTGCAAGGCGGTTATTTCTTTCAAAGGGGAACATACCAGCTGGATTTTTCTCTGGCGTCCAGACTTCAGGCGAAATCCCTACTGGCCAGAAAAATAAATAACCAATTGGCAAAGACACCAATATCAATATCGCCCCAAAAATATTTTTTGCTTTAAATGTCAATAACCTCTCCCCTTGATTAAAATTACCATACATTTTGGCCGTCTTTGTGTAACCCCGATAAATTCCCTCTATTGGCAATATTTCTGTCAACAGGTATAAATTTTAGAACGAAATAAAAATATCCATAAAGACAGCATGAATTTATGAGGGATAACATGTCTTACGATTACGAAAATATCGAACAAATTAAACAACTTAAATACAGATATTGCAGAGGTATTGATAGCTGTAATATTGAAGAGCTTGGGCGCGTCTTTACAGAAGATGCCCGCATTAATTATCAGGGTGGAAGCTATACTTTTGAAGCCGAGGGTAAAGAGAATATCCTCACAGCTATGAAATTTGCGTTTCATGACAAGCTTGTATCTTGCCATACCGTTCATATGCCCGTCATTGAAATAACAGGCGAAACCACCGCCAAAGGCCAATGGCGCTTGCTAGATTATGCAATGAATCTGGCTGAAGACAATAAAGTTACTGTCGGTGGCGCTGAATATGTCGATGACTATGTGAAAAATACTGACGGAGTCTGGCAAATCAAGCAATCAGTATATACACGCGTTTATGAACAGGTCTTCCTGCAGGATAACCATAATCTTACCCATTACCAACTTGGGGGTGGCGTGGTTAAAGGCGAGTTCTCAATATAGTAACGCAACTGGTTTCTTCAGAACCGCGAAAAAGCGAAAGGGGTTTAGCTTGGCGATACCTTATGTATTTGAAGATGAAATTGAACATGGGGTATGCAAACGCCTAACCCCACTCATCAGACGTGTCATTTGTAACAATCCCGGCCCTTTCACCTATACCGGAACCACCACCTTCATTGTTGGAAATGGGGTTGTCGCCATAATTGACCCCGGCCCGAAAAATTATACACATTTAGATGCAATTTTTTCAGCTTTAGGCCCAAGTGAAGTCGTAAGTCATATTTTGGTCACGCATACACACAGTGATCACTCGCCTTTAGCAAATGCCCTTAAAGAGAGAACAGGCGCCAAGATATGTGGTTTTGCAGAAATAAATAAAAACCGACTAATTAACAAAAGCAGGATTGATACAAAAGTCGCTATAGAAGATGCGAATTTCGTTGAAATGGAAGAGGCAATCCAGCGAGATTTCAACCCAGACATCCCACTTCAACATCAAGATATTCTGAACGGGCCAGACTGGACACTTGAGGCGTTATATACGCCCGGACACATAAATAACCATTTATGTTTTTTACTGCATGAAGAAAAGACAGTGTTCACCGGAGACCATATTATGGGCTGGGCGACCAGCGTAATCGTTCCACCAGATGGCAACATGGCAGATTATATGGACTCTCTGGAGCGTTTATTGAGTTACGACATCGAAATCTTACGTCCTACTCATGGCCCAGCGATTGAAAACCCCAAAGCTTTCATCCAAGCCTACATAACCCATCGACAAAAGCGTGAAGAACAGATTCTTGGCCAACTCGCCAAAGGAACAACAAAAATTCAAGATATGATTCCAGTGCTATATGCCGACACCGACAAACGGCTTTATCCTGCTGCCGCTATGTCTGTTCTGGCGCATCTCGAAGGGCTTGTGCAAACCGGCAAAGTTATCTGCAAAGATGAGATAAAATTGTCTTCAGATTTTCGATTAAAATAAATTAGGCGTCATTTGCCGTTGGCAGCACATAATCTTTGAATTGCTCGCGCAGTGCCAACTTCTGAATTTTTCCAGTCGCTGTATGAGGAATTTCTTCAACAAAAACCACATCGTCCGGCATCCACCATTTGGCAATCTTACCTTCCATAAAGCCCAATACATCCTCACGAGACAAATCCGCATCTTCTTTTTTAATCACAATAAGAATTGGACGTTCATCCCATTTCGGATGTGCCACCCCAATGACTGCAGCCTCAACAATATCAGGATGCCCGACGGCAATATTCTCAAGCTCAATGGAAGAAATCCACTCCCCCCCTGACTTCACAACATCTTTTGAACGATCCGTAATTTGCATAAACCCGTCAGCATCCAGGGTGGCCACATCACCTGTATCGAAATACCCCTCTGCATCGAGTATTTCGCCGCCATCATCCTTCATATAAGTTTCTATTATAAAAGGCCCCTTGACCTTTAAATTCCCGAAAGTTTTGCCGTCACGTGGTAATTCGTTTCCATCATCATCGGTAATTTTCATCTGAACAAGATAAGGCGGACGCCCCTGCTTCACTTTTATATCGACACGTTCATCAAAGGAAAGATCATGCATTTTTCCTTTTAAAACACCCATCGTCCCCAAAGGTGACAATTCGGTCATGCCCCATGCATGGTTCACATCTACTTCATAATCTTTTTCAAATTTCTCAATCATCATGCGCGGTGCCGCCGACCCGCCAATCACGACTGTATCTAGATAAGGCAGTTTGAGATTTTGTTCTTCAAGATGTTGCAGCAACATAAGCCAGACCGTAGGTACGGCAGCAGTAAAACTCACCTGCTCTGCATCAAGAAGCTCAAATATACTCGCCCCATCCATTTGAGGGCCTGGGTTAACCATGGCGGCGCCAACCATCGGACACGTAAAAACCAGCCCCCATGCATTGGCATGGAACATTGGAACAACAGGCATCACAACAGATTTACTGCTCAGCCCCATAACATCTTGGCTGACAGCAACCAAAGAATGTAAAACATTAGAGCGATGAGAATAAATGACACCTTTTGGGTTTCCCGTTGTACCCGAGGTGTAACAAATGCCACAGGCGTCATTTTCATCAAGCTGTACCCAACTGAAATCACCATCATGTGCATTTATAAGTGTCTCATAACAATGGACATTATCAAATGTTGTTTGAGGCATTTCATCTTCATCGCAATAAATGATGAACCCTTTGACGGTATTGAGCTTGTCTTGAAGCCCCTCAAGAATAGGTACGAATGTCAGATCGACAAAAATATACTTATCTTCCGCATGGTTGATAATATAAATAAGTTGATCAGCAAATAATCTTGGATTGAGAGTATGATAAACGCCACCTATCCCGGTAATTGCGTACCAACTCTCGAAATGTCTATGATTATTCCAAGCCAAGGTAGCAACAACATCTCCCTTATCCAGTCCAAGCGACTGGAGGGCCTGTGACATTTTTCTGGCTCTTAAATGTGCTTCAGAATAGGTTTCCCTATGGATTTTGCCTCCAACCAATCGAGAAACGATTTCAACATCTGAATGATAAATATTCGCATGATCAAGAATATCATTAACCAGCAATGCCGATGTCTGCATTCTTCCAAGCATGTTTCCCCCACTAACTTAACTTGACGCTTAACTATCTTTGATGACTCTATACAGTCACAAAGAAATTTAAAATAGACCTACTGGTCGTGTAATTCAATAACGACCATGCAAGAGGAATAACTATCGTATAATCAGGGAAATAATCTTGTAATCGCCCAGTCCAACATTTCACCGTCACGGCGATAGACAATTCTATCATGCAGTCTGAACTCACCATCCTGCCAAAATTCTATTTGTTGCGGTTTTATCAACCAGCCAGACCAATGCGCTGGACGAGGCACATCTTGGTCAGCAAACTTTTCTTCGAATTTCTTGACGCGCGCCTCCAGCGTTTCTCTATCCGATAGAGGGGTGGATTGTTGTGACGCCCAAGCACCAATCTGACTGCCCCTAGCGCGTGACGCATAATACTGATCCGCTTCATCATCACTGACTTGTTCAACATCACCCCGCACACGCACCTGACGGTTGAGTGATTTCCAGTGAAAACATAAAGCCGCCTTGCCAGACGAGGAAAGCTCCTGGCTCTTAGCGCTTTCCAGATTGGTGTAAAACACAAACCCTTCATCGCTGACTCCCTTAAGAAGCACGACCCGCACATTTGGCATACCGAAACTGTCCACTGTCGCAACGGACATGGCATTAGGATCATTAAGTTCTGTTTTTTCAGCTTCAGATAACCACTCAGCAAATGCTGTAATGGGATTGTCCGGCGGAGATTGAAAGTTCATGTAAACCTTTCGAATTTTTCATTTTTAAAATAGACCGATTTTTCTTATATTCAAAACTGGAACGAAACAAACTACTCATATTAAAAATATAAAGGAGTTATGACTTTGTTTTTTATAAAGACCCCACTTATTTGGGCAACTATTGTTGTGATTTCATTGGTTCAAGTCGGCTGTGCGGAAAATCCGAACAGACAACAGGAGATTGGGGCTGTGACCGGTCTTTTACTCGGCGGTCTTGTCGGCTCACAAATAGGCGATGGTAAAGGCAGAAATGCCGCGATTGTTACTGGCGCTTTGTTAGGCACTCTTGCTGGTAGCGAACTTGGCCGTCGCCTTGATGAAGCCGATAGAATGAAAATGGGCAGGGCAACATCAGATGCATTGAATAACAATAAAATAGGCACACCCAGTCGCTGGCAAAGTGATCGGCCTCATATTGCCGGGGCTGTTACGCCAACCCGCGATTACACTGATGAAAACGGAAATTATTGCCGCGAAATAAAGCAAACAGTTATCATTAGCGGCGAAACCAAACAAGAAACAGGCCAAGCTTGCCGTGAAAAAGACGGATCTTGGTCATTAAGCTGAGCCAACAGACTAAAAAAACCTGTATATTTCCTTTTCTTGGTTTATGAGGGGGGGTAATCCAACCTATAATGGCTGAGTCGTTTGTTGCATTGTCAGGACAACGCCATTTGGGGTGTATGTCTCGATAAGCTTTAAAGCAGAAAAAAGGAAAACTGAAATGTCAGGTATGATGCAAGGTAAACGCGGCCTCATAATGGGCGTGGCAAACAAAAATTCCATTGCGTGGGGTATTGCTCGCGCCTGTGCGGATGCTGGCGCGGAACTCGCGTTTACCTATCAGGGTGAAGCACTTGAGAAACGTGTTTTCCCACTGGCTGAGTCAGTGGGTGCAAACATTATAGAACCCTGCGATGTAACAGATGAAGTCAGCCTTTCAGCACTATTTGAAAAACTCAAAACCCAATGGGGTCATCTGGATTTTGTCGTTCACGCCATTGCTTTTGCCGGTAAAGAAGAATTAATGGGTCGCTATGTCGACACCAGCTCAAAAGCATTTGATATGGCACTTAATATCTCTTGCTATTCCTTTACAGCAGTTTGCCGCCACGCTGAACCACTCATGTCGGAAGGGGGGTCTTTACTCACCCTATCCTATTACGGTGCAGAGAAAGTCATTCCCCATTACAATGTGATGGGCGTTGCCAAAGCGGCACTTGAAGCAAGTGTTCGCTACCTTGCAAGCGATTTAGGGCCAGAAGGCTTGCGCGTGAATGGCATCTCTGCAGGCCCAATCCGTACGCTCGCCGCTGCAGGGATTGGTGATTTTAAGGAAATGCTGAAATGGAATGAAGCTAATGCGCCATTACGCCAAAATGTGACACAAGAACAAGTCGGTCAATCGGCTCTTTATCTGTTATCTGATATGGGTTCTGGTGTTACTGGTGAAATTCATTATGTGGATTGCGGATATAATACAATTGGTTTGGCGGCATTTGAAAACCTCAAGGGTGAAAAACCGGCATAAACTTCAGGAGCCAATGCGCTTAAAAACTCTTTTTGATTTGAAACAGAAATAAATGTCACATAATTCGTTTGGTCATCTTTTTAAATTTACAAGCTGGGGTGAAAGCCACGGACCAGCAATAGGCTGTGTTGTTGATGGCACACCCGCACGCATTCCTTTGCTTGAAAAAGATATTCAACACTTTCTTGATCGACGCAAGCCCGGGCAAAATCGTTTCACAACGCAAAGGCAAGAACCAGATGAAGTCAAAATCTTGTCAGGCATTTTTGAAGACCCTGAAACCGGTGAGCAGGTGACAACAGGCACGCCAATTTCACTTCTAATTGAAAATACTGATCAACGATCAAAAGATTATTCAGATATAAAGAACAGCTATCGACCAGGACATGCAGATTTCACCTATACCGAAAAATACGGCATTCGGGATTATAGAGGTGGAGGACGCCAATCCGCGCGCGAAACAGCAACGCGGGTTGCTGCTGGAGCCATTGCGCGCAAAATCATGCCTGAGGTCACTATTGTCGGTTCACTGGTGCAAATGGGGCCGCACTCAATCAATCGAGATAATTGGGATGATACAGAAATAGAAAAAAACCCTTTTTGGTGTCCCGATAAGGAAGCCGCCACAATGTGGGAGGACTACCTCGACGGCGTGCGTAAAGCCGGATCATCGTGTGGTGCGGTCATTGAAGTTACCGCTAAAAATGTACCTGTCGGTCTTGGTGCGCCTATTTACGGCAAATTGGATGCTGATTTAGCCAGCGCTATGATGAGTATTAATGCCGTTAAAGGTGTTGAAATCGGTGAAGGGTTTGCTGCCGCAGCCTTGTCTGGGGAAATGAACGCCGATGAAATGTCAGCGTCCCAAAAAGATAGTCAAAATACACCAGAGTTTTCGAGCAATCATGCTGGAGGTATTCTGGGCGGTATCTCAACCGGTCAGGACATCACATTGCGTTTTGCGGTCAAGCCGACCTCGTCAATTTTGACACCTCGTAAAACCATCACCACATCTGGCGAAGAAACCGAAATCATCACCAAAGGTCGTCATGACCCGTGTGTAGGCATCCGTGCTGTGCCGGTTGGTGAGGCCATGATGGCTATAGTTCTTGCCGACCATTTCCTCAGAAACCGTGGACAAAACGGATAGAGTTTTCCATGCAATGTCGTTTGTACTTGATTACACCGCCGTCTCTCGATTTAGATAGCTTCCCCGACCTATTAGACAAAACGCTCGCAGCCGGAGATGTTGCTTGTCTGCAATTACGTCTGAAACAAGCCGATGAGACACCTGTTGCTGACGCTCTCATTCTACAGGCAGCAGAAACACTCCTCCCAATAGCTCATAAACATGATGTGAGTTTGTTGCTTAATGACCGCCCCGACCTCGCCTTAACGGCTGGCGTAGATGGTGTGCATATCGGTCAGGACGACACGCCTTATGCTGAAGCGCGACAAATACTGGGTCAGGATGCAATTATCGGCGTAACCTGCCATGATAGCCGTCACCTTGCTATGGTTGCAGGTGAAGAAGGCGCCGACTATGTAGCTTTTGGGGCTTTTTTTCCAACATCCACCAAAACTTCGTCTACTCAAGCTACCCCCGAGCTACTGACATGGTGGCAAGAAACCACAGAGTTGCCCTGTGTGGCCATCGGTGGCATCACAACTGAAAATGCCCCAACATTGGTAAAAGCTGGGGCGGACTTTCTAGCTGTATCTGGCGGTGTTTGGGGTTATGCTCACGGAGCTGAGGAAGCTGTAAGAGCCTTTAACACACTTTTTGTTTCAACAGATGAAAGCTAGGCTTTTTTTTAGAAACTGAAAGTGTTATCAGTGCGACACGATTGATCTTATTTTTCAGATCTTGAGGAGTCAGCATGAAAATCAACGGCAATGAAATCCGCCCCGGTAATGTTATCCAACATAATGGAGAATTATGGGTCGCGGTCAAACTGCAACATGTTAAACCTGGTAAAGGTGGTGCCTTTGCCCAGGTCGAACTAAAAAACCTTCTCAACGGATCAAAACTCAATGAAAGATTCCGTTCCGCCGATAAGGTTGAACGCGTCAGGCTAGAACAAAGAGATTATCAGTTTCTTTATGAAGCCGATAATGCGCTGACCTTTATGGACACGGAAACCTACGACCAAATAGAATTACAAACAGATTTTGTCGGAGAGCGCGCTGCTTTTTTGCAAGATGGCATGATGGTTGTTGTTGAAATCCATGAAGGCAAGCCAATTGGTGTCCGGCTACCTGATCAGGTAACACTGGAAGTTTCCGAGACTGAACCTGTCGTTAAAGGTCAAACGGCGGCGTCATCCAACAAGCCTGCTATCTTAGAAAATGGTATAAGGGTCATGGTGCCTCCCTTTGTGGAAGCCGGTGACAAAATTGTTGTGGAAACCAATGAAGTCGCTTACCTGAAGCGTGCCGATTAGATGCCAGCAACCTCTCCTACTCTCAATGTTATGATACTGGCAGCCCGCAAAGCCGCCAGAGATTTACGTCGTGATTTTGGAGAAGTTGAAAACCTTCAGGTCTCAAAAAAAGGGCCCGGTGATTTTGTATCTAATGCCGACCTGAAAGCAGAAAAAACAATTTTTGAAGAACTTTCACATGCAAGACCGGGCTATGGCTTTATCATGGAAGAAAGTGGCGTTCATGAAGGCAAAGACAAAACCCATAATTGGATTATCGACCCGTTGGACGGCACAAGTAATTTTCTACATGGCATTCCACATTTTGCTATATCCATCGCGCTTGAACGTGAAGGTCAGCTTGTTGCCGGTGTTGTTTATAACCCTGTTACCGATGAAATGTATTATGCAGAAAAAGGTTCAGGCGCTTATTTCAATGATAAGCGCATGAGGGTTGCCGGACGATCCCGCCTTTCAGATGCCGTATTAGCCTGCGGTATTCCTCACGGTGAGCGCGCAGGGCAGGACGCTTTTGCAAATGAAATTAAGACACTACTTCCCAAAGTAGCGGGTGTTCGTCGCTTTGGTGCAGCAGCATTAGATTTAGCTTACGTCGCTGCAGGACGCGTTGACGGGTTCTGGGAGCGTGGGCTATCTTCATGGGATATGGCAGCAGGGGTGGTGCTCGTAAGAGAGGCTGGCGGTGTAGTAACTGATCTCAAAAACACTTCGAATTTCCTCGAAACAGGCGACATCATAGCTGCCAATGATGTCCTGCATGACAGGCTACTTCCCGAACTTGGCTAATTTGCACTTCAGTTTTGGATGACCTGAAGATTTCCCTTACTTTCCCCGAATTGAAGATTGGCCAGTCGTTGGTACAGACCTTCTTGTTCGAGTAGTTGCGCGTGAGTACCGGTCGCGATGACCTTTCCGGCGTCCATGACAATAATCCGGTCAGCTTTAAGAACTGTGGCTAGCCGATGAGCAATGACAAGTGTGGTACGCCCCTCCATTAAGCGTTCCAATGCCATCTGAACCACTTTTTCACTTTCGGCATCCAGCGCAGAAGTTGCCTCGTCCAACAGGAGAAGAGGTGCATTTCTTAAAATCGCACGCGCTATAGCAATACGCTGGCGCTGACCACCACTCAATGTAACCCCGCGTTCACCGAGCACAGTGTCATAGCCGTCGGGCAATTGTCTTACAAATTCATCTGCCAACGCTTTATCAGCCGCAGCATAAACTTCATTTGCCGATGCTGAAGGACGTCCGAAAAGAATATTCTGATATACCGTATCAGCAAAAATCACCGTCTCCTGCGGTACAATAGAAATCTGCTGGCGAATATCCAAAGGGTCGGCTTGCTGAAGGTTTACATCGTCCAGTCCGACAGTCCCGGCAGACGGGTCATAGAAACGCATGAGTAGTTGAAAAACAGTACTTTTACCGGCACCTGACGGCCCGACCAGAGCTACAGTTTCTCCAGGCGATACAGAGAAAGAAAACTCATCCAGCGCAGCAATTTGTGGTCGCGTCGGATAATTAAAAGTCACATCCTTAAATTCAATATGTCCTTCCACCCGTGCGGGCATAGTAACTGGATTTTGCGGCGCTTTGATTTGCGGTTCAACCTCAAGAATTTCCACCAAGCGTTCGGTAGCTCCTGCCGCGAGTTGAATATCCCCCCACACCTCAGAAAGCGCTGCAATCGCTGTCGAACATAAAATCGCATAAATAATAAACTGCCCAAGCGTGCCGCTGGACATTTCTCCTGTCACCACTTTTTGAGCACCGAGCCACAAAATCCCGACCACACCAGCAAATACCAGCGTAAATGCCAATGCAGTCAAGAAAGACCGTGCCATCACACGCATCTTTGCTGTAGCAAAAGAGTTTTCGACAATATCTGAAAATTTGCGGCGATCTTCTTCCTCATGCGTAAATGCTTGCACCACCTGAATAGACTGAATGGTTTCCGATGCCATCGCGCTTGTATCGGCAATTCTATCCTGACTGGCACGGGACAAACGGCGCACCATGCGCCCGAATAAAATCATAGGTATAATAATCATCGGCAAAATTAGAACTGCGAGACTACTTAGAGACAGGCTGGTCACACTCAGCATGATAGCTGCACCGATAAACATGAAAATATTCCGTAAAGCGATTGAAGCAGAGGAGCCAACGACTGTTTTAATTAATGTTGTATCCGCTGTCAGCCGGGATAGCACCTCTCCAGTTTTTGTTACTTCAAAAAAGGATGGGCTGAGCTTTGTAATATGCGAATAAACCGCAAGTCGGAGGTCAGAAGTCACACGCTCCCCCAACCATGAAACAAAGTAAAATCGTGAAGCACTTGCAATGCCTATCACCACCGCGACACCCATCATAGCTTTGAAGTAAATATCCACCGCCGTAGCATCCGTTCCGGAGAAACCATTATCTATGACATAGCGTACCGCAACTGGTAGCGTCAGGGTGGATACCGCCGCAAGTACCAGCGAAACAAATGCACCTATTACCCGCCATGGATATTGCAAGATAAAGGGCATAAGAGCCTTGAGCGGCCGGACGTTTTTTGACTTCTGCCTACGACGCGCCTGCTCTTCTAATGTTTGGGCTGGATGAACACTGTCTGACATTAATAATCCTTAAAGGAGTTATATAATATTTTGTTTGTTATTAAACAATTTGATGTTTGAAAAAACTGTTTTATTCAACCCGCAACGCTTGCATAGACTGTGTCTAATCGGTATAAGGCATCTTAAATTACGATTTGATTGGTTAGATTATGAAAAAAGATATTCATCCAGATTATCACATGATTACTGTTGTGATGACAGACGGTTCCACTTTTCAGACCCGCTCAACCTATGGTTCTGAGGGAGATACGCTGACATTGGATATTGATCCATCTACACATCCTGCATGGACAGCTGGCTCAACTCAGATTGTTGACCGTGGTGGACGTGTAAGCCGCTTTAACAAGAAATTCGACAGCTTCCTGGGTGAATAAGGGATTATCTTTTATTCTCCTCTAGGCCTTAAAAAGGGCTTCTGCATCTGCGCGGGAACCCTTTTTGCTTTCAAGAACTGCTGTAATCCGCTCAATTTCTGCCTTAAGAGTCGTTATTCTTTCTTCGAGCTCTTCCAGGCCTAATTGGCTCAAATCTTCATTGATTAGAGCCGACAATGTATCGCTTTTGGGTGCAATTTCTTCTTCCATCATAAGCTAAGCCTATCATTTGATTGAACAATCTGGCAATACATCAAACATGTGTGACAAATGCATAAATCTCTTTTCTGAAATCTTAAACTGTCCTATAAAGACGCATTCCCTACTTTGTGGATTTTTTATCTTTGGAGCCCATCGGTTCTAAAAAAGGAGCAAATATGTCTTTTCCACACTAATAAGTTGAACAAGTTTTAGTTCGTGGGATGATGACTAATAATATAATAAATTAAAATATAAATAGAAAATTATACAATTTACTGAAGAGTATTTATTAAATAAACACAGCCCGATTGTTGCGACATAATCAATTCACAAATCGAAACAATCATCATTCTATATAAAATTAGATAAAGGCGGATAAGGCCCTTCAGGCGGCAAATTATTATAGGTTTCAGGTTGAACGGTAGAGAATTTTTCTCCCGACTTAATCTCGCTGACGCGGCCTCCATTTATACCAAAATACAATGCGATGTCTTGAGGTTTATCCCCTCGCAGTAACATCCCTTTGATTTTAGCTGCCATCTCATTTGTTACAGTAGGCGCGAAGTGCTTAGTATATCTACTATATCCCTTTTCTCTGATAAAATTTTGTTTTGCCTTAACAATCAAATTTCTCGGCTCTGGAACACGCCGCACAGGGACACCGTTCTGCTCTGTCCGATCTAAAATTTTTTGCTCAAGCAGGCCTTCGAATTTATTTATTAGATTTGGGATTAAGCTCGATAGAGCATTATTTTTTGCAGACATTAAATGGTAACCGTGAGAAAAATATGGCTCCATGTTACCACCAATCGAGAGTTCCTCCGACATTTGACTTTTTGACTCTGGTTTTTCATTACTGTCTGGAAGACACATCACACCAATATACATACATGGCTTGCCATCTTTTAAATTCCCTACAAGATTAGTTAAATACTTAGTAGCTAGGGCGGAAACTGCTTTGCGAGCTTTTTGATGGGACTGATATTTTGAGTCGAGGAATACAAAACCTGAGTAGCCGTCTTTCTCGAAAATTATTGTAAAGTCAGGTCTAAACCATCCATTTGCAGGTCGATTTTTTAGGCTGCAGACTATCGGTGCATAATCATTTTCATTTATTTCGTCAGCCCCAACTATTTCTTGGTCATAAAGTATTGTTGCTCGTATTTTTGAAGAAGGGTTCTGCAAACGAACAAAATAGTGAACAGGTAAATCACTTCCTCTTTCGGATACTACAAAACCCTCAGCCTCAAAAGCTTGAATGATTTGAGAGTAACAAAAGAACTCAAACAATTGTGATAAATCAGGCTGACCCGTCCAAACCTCTCCTTTACCAAATTTTTGGACTACTGCTGATAACCAAAACTCCAACTCGTCCAGGTCTTCATGCATCTCAACGTAACGAGAGTCTCTCAAAAACGCCCGCATGGAAATACCAACCCCAAGATTTTTTAGATTGGAGGCCATTACATTGAGGCTATCTGCAAGCTCGTACATTCTGGAGGCATGTTCGTCTATAATATTTTTTTTGTCTCAAAAGATGAAACACCGCCAGCACGAACATCATGTACGTAAGCTTCTTTTTCTCTCAAGATTACAGCTTGTTTTCTAATTTTTTCAGCACATTTAAGTGCCACCCTTAAAAATCGTTGATTATCGGTATTGTTGAAATCATTTGAAGTAGTCTGCTTTGCGAAGATTTGTGGCTCAAAACTTTGAATACCTCTTCTAGCTAAAGAAGTGGACGTCAGCGGAGCTCTTTGCCAAGTCACCTTGTTTTGCAGCACCTGTTTTATAGCTTTATCAGGCCTGCCCCCCAGCCCTTTTTCTATAGAAGCTAAAGTATATTTTTTTTTCAGGTAACCAGGCCTATGAATTCCCGAACTTAAACGCTCTATTGCATTAGAAACTTTATTGAGAAAGTCGAACCGGCTGGGGAAAAAGTAATCTGAGAAAAGACTGCTTCGAATTGAAGACGCACTACCTAAACTACTGGGATTTTGTATAAGGGGGAACTGTAAAAAAACAGTATTATACCACTCTAGGTAGTTACTGTATTTAGGTTCAACATGACAATGAACGCGGCAAACAATTTCCTCTAATTCAATTTCAAGCAAAACTCGGCCTGCTCGATTACGGAAAGTATAAAAAATAAAATCATTTGGTTTGCTTTTAGATTTATATAGGGGGTCGTTGAAGTCCTCCAAATCAAGAACCACAAGTCTATCCCATGAAGTAATATTGAGGTCTAACTGGTTTAGAGTAGCTGAGAGCACTCTTTCACCCTGCTCAAGCTCAAGGCTTATAAGATAATTACCGGTTTCATCCAGGTCGACTTCAGCTAATTCAGAGTCTAAAAAGTCGTGATTAAGGATTATCTTTGATGTGTCACCGCGATATTGTTCAAAAAATATTTTCATCAAATATATCGATAGCTAGCTGATGACTGACCATTATCCGCTACGTCCTGGAGACGCATTTTAGTTCGGCGAAGTGATGTTTTACTTATTATCTCACTTAGGGCCTCTCCATATGCTTGTCCATATCCTCTCACTAAAGGTAGTAAAAATGTTGATGCCGCAAAATCCTTAATATATTCACTGTCGTCTTCATTCTCCATTAGCTGGAAAAACAAATTAATTTGCTTCTGTTTTCTTGTACTCAAACTCAGTCTAGGTAAAGTTTGCCACAACTCAATTTCATCTTCGAACTCATCTCGCATTTGATTAGTGTTATTGGTTTTTTCATTCACTTCTAATATATAGTCGTTCAGGAAATCGGCAGAAAACCCAACAAATGTATCATCAAACTTAATTTCTCCTTGAGGAGCAGTATCTATTAATGACCGGGGGATAATAGGTGTTCGGTCAATAAAGCGTTCAGTTACTTCTTCAGTTGAAACGTCAAAATTAAATGTAAATATGAAGCGAGTTGTAGACGGGATATTAAAGGTCACCCCTTGGACATGAATTTTTCTATGTTCACCTGCAGGAAGACACTCAAATGAGAGAAAATCTGAGAGATAATGCTCTAGTGGAGATAAAGTAGCTTCATCAAAAACCACTGTTTTTACTGGTTCATCTTTATCATTTTCAAGCGTTAGCAATCTCCAAAAGTCTGATGAAAAGTCAAAACTGTTAGTAAATGGATTTTTGTAACCAATAAAGTCTTGGGGGTTTGACCAACCTCGTCCCACTGGAACAAAGTGGTCTACCCTGTGATTACCAGATATCGCTCGTGAAATAATTCTAGCTAAAGCGGTCTTGCCACTTCCAGGCGGAGAATAAAAAGAGACAAAACGATTTGACAATAATATTGCAGAAACTGCTTTTGCATATTCAGGAACTTCAACATAAAAATTTTGTTTCTTTATTCTGTTAGCAATTTCGTTTACGGGGTCTTCGGGGCTTACCAAATTTTCCCATTTTGGTCTTTTCCAATTAACTTGACCCTGGGAAGTATTAACTGTGTTCAATATTTCGAAGAATGGAATTACATCAAGAACTTTTGTTCTAAACTCGCTGACTGACGAAGTAAGTCGCGATTTAAGAGACGCAACTGCTTCTTCTAACCCCTCTCGTTGCTGCTCTAAAGTTAAAACCTCTTCTTCAAAATTATTTTTCTGATCCTCTAGTTTAACCACCTGTTGTTGGATATCTTCCAATTCTTCGATTGAAGAAATTTGCGCCTCTAACTCCAGAATTCTTTTGGCACTAGTGTCTTCATTCTTTCTTTCAACTTCTATTGTTAGAGCTTCAACAACTGTGGTTTGTTGATTTAGTTCTCTTTCTAAGTTATTGATTTTTTGATTTTTTGTATCCATTTCCGCCTTTAGTGTTTGAATTTCATCTAAAAGCTCTGAAGAATTCTCAAATGTGATTTCTCCCTGCTCATCTAATTTAGAACGGGTAACTATTGAAGGAATATCTGAGTCTAATAGAGCCTCACCAATACGCTCAATTAATTTGTCTTCAGAGAGGGCGGCAACTTCAAGAACTTCCTTTAATTTTTCTTTTGTAAAATCTGGTAATTTTGTGGAGGACTCAATTTGAGAAATGAAATCTTTTTTCCCTCTCCGGCCCAGCCTATCTCTCGGATTTAAAGTGTCATTAATCAGTTTTACTGCTTGATTTATTGACATGATGTTTTTTTGAGGAGCGTCAATTGCCTTCAGAGACTCTAAAATTTCATGTCCAATAAAATGATTTCCTAACTTTGTTTCAGTCAGGCAATAGTTAGGCAGCAGCCCTATCTCAGTTTCATAAATGCTATAATCATCCAAATTTGAAAACTCTGGGGTTCTAACAGTTGGGCGAGTAAGTGTTGAACTCCATTTTTGTTTGTTTATATCAAAAGTAGAATTTAAAGACTGGAAAGGACCTTGGAGCAATTCATTTTTTTCTTCATCAAGGGATATCAGGAAAACTAATCCTAAGGGCTTGAAGTTGCTGTCAATTGAAACAACATCTGTGAAATCAATAATTTCTGGAACCCTAATGACGTTAGAAATACCGCTGCTATTGGATAAAGGCGTCCATGAATTATTTATAGTCTGATACTCACATTTTCCTTCCCATCCCACTTCGGTAACTTCAACTAGGAATAATTCCTGCCGAGAAAACTGAGATTTGATATCAGACCATCCAGTCCTTACAAAAACTTCTCCCTCTTTGGGAATATTTTCAGGAGTTGCTGGTTCAAAGCCTATATCCGGGGACTTCTTTTGAACTGCAACAGCATCTAAATAACCAAGATGGTCTTTGTTTTTTGCAGTTTCAGCTAGCCTGGCAATAATTCGCATAAATATCACCCCGAAAAAAATATTATCTAATCACAATTTAAATAAACTTGTGAATAGGAAAAGTTTCCCGAGTTTAATAAAAAATCTAAAAATAAATGGGGATTTAATTGACTTGTTTTTATTTTCAAAGCATTAAAACGAATTTATAAATCAAAGCCACGATGCAAAATATGGCAAAATAAAAAAGGTTTTTTGAAATAATAATCATGCCATTGCTATGCGCGTTTATGTCTTTAGTTGTTTTATCCGCAATGGTAATGGGCTATACAGTTTACGCATGAGGAACACTTTGACGACAAAAGGGGTATCTGAGGGGTATCTAAGATTTCGCAAAAACGAAAAACCTGTTTTAATTGAAGGGGTTACAAAATTATGAATATGTCTTTTCCACTTATGCCCAAAGCTACGGCTGTATGGCTAATAGATAACACAGCACTCAGTTTTGACCAGATTGCTGATTTTTGCGGATTGCACGCACTGGAAGTCAAAGGCATTGCAGACGGCGATGTCGCGCAAGGCATTAAAGGTCTCGACCCAATCAGTAACGGTCAGCTAACCCGCGATGAGCTGGAAAGGTGTCAGCAAGACCCAGAATCGCGCCTGAAACTCTCAGAAAGTAGAAGTAATCTCCCCGAACCAAAACAGAAAAAAGGCACGAAATACACCCCTCTATCAAAAAGACAAGAGCGCCCAGACGCCATTTACTGGCTCGTGCGCAATCACCCAGAACTGAATGATGCCCAAATCAGCCGGTTAATTGGCACAACTAAACCGACAATTCAGTCTATCCGTAACCGTGATCACTGGAACATGGGGAGTCTTAAGCCTGTAGACCCGGTTACATTGGGCTTGTGCAAACAAATTGACTTGGATACAGAAGTTGAAAAAGCTGCCAAGCGTGTCGCACGTCAACAGAAAAAATTGAGCAAAACAGCTGCATCGGATGTCACGCTTATGCCAGCAGATGCAATACTGGAACCCGAAATACCGACATATGAAGAGGATATGCCCCTACCAAGTGCAGAACCTTCCGATGTCTTCGGTCAAAGTCAGACATCTGACAGCCAGCCCGAAGAGGAAGAAGCTCCGAGCGCAGAAACTGTTTTCGGCAATTTCGGCACCTCAACGGATGAAGAAAACTAGACTTTTAGTCGTTCAATTTCTTCTTTGATGCGGAGTTTCTTAAGTTTCAAGTCACTTAGTATCATCTGATCCGGATTTGGCCGATTTGTTTCGTTTTTGATTTTACTTTCCAATTCTGCATGACGTTCATGTAGTTTTGAAAAACGTGCTTCACTCGTCATTTACAAACATCCTATTCACGTGAACAGACTGCCAGAGACGCTCCCACTTGTCGAGACGGGCTGTGGATAAACCATGCATTCGCAGGACAGGTGAGAAAAACTTGCCAAAAAGTAAATTATACTGTTAATTCCGTCTTTCTTCTGGAACCGGAGATAAATTATGTCGCAAGCACTTGTTTCAATCATTATGGGCAGTCAGTCTGATTGGCCAACAATGTCACATGCTGCCGAAACTTTAGAAGCTCTCGGCATCCCCTATGAAAGCAAGATTGTATCGGCGCATAGAACACCACAAAGACTTTATGACTTCGCGCATCAGGCAAAAGACAGGGGTATCCAAGTCATTATCGCGGGTGCCGGTGGGGCTGCACATTTACCAGGTATGACCGCGGCAATGACACCTCTCCCCGTTTTTGGTGTTCCTGTTGAAAGCAAAGCTCTTAGCGGACAAGATTCTCTTTATTCAATTGTTCAAATGCCTGCAGGTATTCCCGTCGGCACACTTGCTATCGGCAAGCCTGGGGCAATTAACGCCGCTTTACTAGCTGCCTCTGTCTTGTCGTTATCAGATGAGACAATCTCCAACAAACTCGATGCGTGGCGCCAAGAACGCACAGATATGGTTGCCCTAGAACCTTCAGACGAGAAATGACAAAACAAGTCTCCCCCCTTCGCTCTGGCAGTATTATAGGCATTTTAGGAACTGGACAGCTTGGTCGCATGCTTAGTCTCGCAGGTGCGCAATTAGGGTTTAAGACACATATTTATGGCCCAGAAGAAAACGCCCCTGCCTCTGAAGTCTCATGGCGAACAACAACCGCTGATTATAGAGATGAAACAGCTCTCACACATTTCGCTGAATCCGTGGAAGTGGTGACCTATGAGTTTGAAAATGTACCCCAGGAAACAGCAAACTTTTTATCTCAATTTGTGCCCGTCCGCCCACCGGTTCGCGCCTTGGACATCGCTCAGGATCGCCTGACCGAAAAAAACTTCCTTAAAGAGTGCGGACTTTCAGTGGCCGGCTTTCAGAACATCGAAACTTATGAAGACCTTCAAGAAGTACATGCGCGGTTTGACGGTCAAGGCATTATTAAAACCCGTCGGTTTGGATATGATGGCAAAGGCCAGTGGCGAATGACGCCTGAGACAGATTTAAAGGCCTTGCTGAACGAAATTGACAACCGTCCAGCTATCTGTGAGGCATTTATTCCATTTGATGGCGAGGTTTCGGTTGTGGCGGCTCGCAGCACATCAGGACAGATAGCGACGTTTGATATGGCAGAAAATATCCATGAAAACCATATCCTCCGTCACAGCTTTGTCCCAACTGGGCTAGCAGATAGTTTGAAACAACAGGCTGCAGATATGGCGCGTCTCCTCTTGACGGAACTCGACTATGTCGGCGTGCTGACATTAGAAATTTTTGTTTGTCAGGATAAATTACTGATTAATGAGATTGCGCCAAGAGTGCATAATTCCGGTCACTGGACGATTGATGCCTGTGCAACCGATCAGTTTGAGCAGCATATGCGTGCCGTAGCTGGGTGGCCTCTTGGCTCACCCAACCGCCAATATGATGCCGTTATGACCAACTTGCTAGGCACAGAAATTAACCACATTGACTCTCTGGCAGAAGACGAAATGACAAAAATTCACTTTTACGGGAAACATGAAGCTAAAGCTGGCCGCAAAATGGGGCATGTCTCCAGGCTATTCAAAGTTGGGCATAGGCCAGATCGTGAAGGGTATAAATTATTCTAGCGGTAACGGAATTTAGCCAGCGTCTCTAAAGGATTCCCAAGCTTTTCTTGAAGTTCTCTAAACTTAGCTTTTCCTTTTTCAATCTGCATCACATTATCAATCCGGCGATCAAGAAACGCCCAGCTATCTTGGGCATCAGTGCTGTCGTCATTTAACCAGAACAATCGCGTCGCACTATAGACAGCCGCAAGTGTTGCACGCTTCGTATAAAAATTAAAATCTGTGCTTTTATCACCGGTTGAACGCCACATAACATCTACCGTATGCGCGAGACATGCACTGGCATCTTTCGTATTTCCTGGTAATGCGAGCATATTAAAAGCACGGCGGGCAATTTCTTTATGATCGGCGTCAACCTCTAATCTGATCTGAACTGCAGTTTTGATTCGTTCACGGATTTTCATACTTTCAATATCAAGTGACGCCAGTTTAGTCTGCATTTGGTCAACACCATGGCGCACAAAATAAATTGCCAGATCTATCCCCCCACGTGGGAATGCAAGTGCCAATTCAGCAGGTTCAATACGTGCTGTTTGCGCGGCTTTATTGACCACAGCATCTGTAAAGCCTTCAAAAGCAATGTCAGCCAATGCTGCTTGCAAAATATCTGCTTTAACCGTTTCTAATATCTTATGATGATCCATAAGCTATATATGGCCTTTACCATGCGTCCCGACAAGATGAAATTAACCCTGCCCGCTAAAACAAAATACGATTTCTTGTTTTTTACACCTGAGACTAGACAGGTGATGCGTTATTTGCTATCCACACCCATCATATTCAAACACTTGAAATGGGGTGAAATAGGTGCAGGTATCTGTCCGAGACAATAACGTAGATCAGGCTTACAAGGTTCTTAAGAAGAAACTTCAGCGTGAAGGTGTATTCCGTGAAATGAAATTACGGGATCATTATGAAAAACCCTCGGAAAAAAAGGCACGCGAAAAGGCTGAGTCAATCCGCCGTGTTCGCAAACTGGCACGTAAAGCCGCTCAGCGCGAAGGTGTAGTTACTGGTCGACGCAAGCGCTAACCGCCTTATCATCCAAAACAAAAAAACCCGCTCCAAAGAGCGGGTTTTTCTTATTGGTGATTAACTGATTACATCGCTTTTACGATGTTCTCGACCATTTTCTTGGCATCAGCAAATAGCATCATTGTATTGTCTCTGAAGAATAATTCATTCTCAACACCGGCATAACCCGATCCCATACCACGCTTAATGAACAAGACAGTTCCGGCTCTTTCGACTTCCAGAATTGGCATACCAAAAATTGGACTTTGCGGGTCAGTTTTAGCCGCAGGGTTAGTCACATCATTGGCACCAATAACAAAAGCGACATCCGCTTGAGCAAATTCACTATTGATATCCTCAAGCTCATAAACTTCGTCATACGGCACATTGGCTTCCGCCAACAGCACATTCATATGACCTGGCATTCTGCCTGCAACAGGGTGAATGGCATACGTTACCTTTACACCCTCAGCTTTCAAAGCATCTGCCATTTCACGAAGCGCATGTTGGGCTTGCGCAACCGCCATACCATAGCCGGGAACAATAATCACCGAACTCGCATTTTTCATGATAAAGGCAGCATCATCCGCGCTACCTTGCTTAACTGGGCGTTGTTCTACCTGTCCACCAGATTCAGCAGCGCCACCGTCCCCGCCAAAGCCACCAAGAATAACGGAAATGAACGATCTGTTCATACCTTTACACATAATATACGAGAGAATTGCACCCGAAGAGCCGACAAGGGAGCCCGTGATAATCAGCGCCATATTGTTCAAGGTAAAGCCGATACCAGCAGCCGCCCAGCCTGAATATGAGTTCAGCATAGATACAACAACCGGCATATCAGCCCCGCCAATAGGTATAATAATCAAAAACCCAATAATAAAAGACAGGAGCGTGACGAGTAAGAACAAACCAACTGTCTGATTAGACGGGTCCAAGCAGAGAATAGTAATGCCGCCAACAATGCCGACAAATAAAAGTAAATTAATCATATGTCTCAGCGGCAGAATAATCGGCGCGCCGGACATCGTTCCTTGAAGCTTGGCAAAGGCGATAATGGAACCCGAAAATGTGATGGCACCAATCGCAACCCCAAGAGACATCTCCACCAGACTGGCAGTTTTAATATACCCGTCTGGCGCGATACCAAAGCTTTCCGGTGCCAGATAAGCAGCCCAAGCCACGAGAACAGCCGCAAGACCAACCAAAGAGTGGAAGGCCGCTACAAGTTGAGGCATCGCTGTCATGGATATGCGTCTGGCAATTATGCTGCCGATTACACCACCAATAACAATACCGGCAACAACCAGCTGAACAATTGACGGGTTGCTCATATCGATACTTGGATCAAGAAGTGTCGTGGCGACGGCGATGGTCATGCCGACAATACCGAAATAATTTCCTTGTCTGGAAGTTTCGGGAGAACTTAACCCCCTCAGGGCCATTATGAAAAATACGCCTGAGACGAGATATAAAATTGCAGAAATATTAGCGTCCATCTCCGGCCTCACTTATCTTTTTTACGATACATTGCCAGCATGCGCTGGGTTACTAGAAATCCGCCGAAAATGTTAATAGCGGCCAAAACAACCGCACCAAAACCCAACCAACGAGCCACAGAGTTTTGAACGGCGTCAGCGCCACCATCGTCAACACCAAGTGCGATAAGTGCGCCCACAATAATCACAGAAGAAATTGCATTCGTCACAGACATGAGAGGTGTATGCAGAGCTGGAGTTACCGACCAAACCACATAATATCCAACGAAAACGGCAAGGACAAAAATACTAAGAAGATAAATTATCGGTTCGATATCCATAATGACTATCCTTTCGATCCGGTTTTACTGGCTGCGGCTTTCCGCTTTGCTGGTTTTTTGGCTACAGGTTTCTTCGCCGCTGGCTTTTTAGCCGCAGGTTTCTTTGCTGTTGGCTTTTTAGCCGCTGGCTTCTTAGATGAAGTCTTTGCTTGAACAAACCCGCTATGAACAATTGCCCCTTTATAGGTCAACTGTACCCCTTGAATGATTTCATCATTACGATCAAAGACTGCTTTTTTAGCTTCTCTATCGAAAAACGCTTCAACAAAGTTATAAAGGTTCCGCGCATAAAGTTCGGTTGCGTTGGCAGGCAGGCGACCGGGAACATTGTCATATCCGATAATCTTCACACCATTGGCAATAACTGTTTTACCTAACTTTGATAAAGGACAGTTCCCGCCGCGTTCAACCGCGAGATCAACAATCACAGAGCCTGGGGCCATTCTGGTAACCATTTCCTTGGAAACGAGTTCCGGAGCTGGCCTACCAGGAATAAGCGCCGTACAGATAACAATATCCTGTTTAGCAATATGCTGGGCTACGAGCTCAGCCTGACGCTTCTGGTAATCCTCACTCATTTCCTTAGCGTAACCACCTTCTGTTTCGCCTGACTCACCTTCATCAGCCTCAACCATAACAAAACTGGCGCCAAGACTTTCAACTTGCTCACCCGCTGCGGCACGAACATCCGTCGCACTAACAACAGCACCAAGGCGCTTCGCAGTTGCAATCGCTTGCAATCCTGCAACGCCAGCACCCATAACAAAAACTTTCGCCGGAGCAATAGTTCCAGCAGCAGTCATCATCATCGGTAAGGCACGACCAAACTCAGCCGTTGCATCGAGTACTGCCTTATAGCCAGCCAAATTGGATTGAGAAGAAAGTACATCCATAGATTGTGCGCGTGTAATCCGTGGCATGAGTTCCATTGACATGGTTTCAATACCTGCTTTGGCATAACTATCCAAAGCTTTTTGATTATCATACGGATTAAGCATGGCTATTAAAGTTGCACCCTTCTTAAAGCTTTTGAGCCTAATAGGTGCAGGCGCATTGACAGAAAGCACAATGTCAGACTCTTTCAAGAACGCTGCGGTTTTAGCTACCACCGCTCCCGCTTCCTCGTACTCTTTATTGGTGAAACCGGCTTTTTTACCAGCATCAGCCTCAATGGTGACGCTACATCCCAGTGAGACAAGTTTCTTTACCGTTTCGGGAGACGCGGCCGCCCGTGTCTCATTGGTTTTGCCATCCTTGAGAACGGCCAATTTGGTTGACATTGCAAATTACTCCTGATTGGAAAACAGCCTAGAAATATACAAAAAATAGAAGGAAGAGCAGAGCGGCTGTGACTGCTATGCTTCCCCACTTAATAAGTCCAAGAAACAGATTATAGGTATTACTGTGTTCAGAGCTATCCATCTCCTCGCCCCAGTCATCTGTGTCATGAGTATTTTCCATTACATTCCCCTTGATTTTTAGCTTTATATCAGGCCTGACTTCTGAAGCAAAGCCTGCTTATTGGTTTTCATTACAATTTTTAAAAATATTTTCAGTATATGTCCCAAAAAATTTTCTTTCTGCACATGCCGCGTCTTTTTCAGCAGTTTTCAAAGCATCTGCAAGAAAGTGAACCCAATACTCACAATCAACATCACGTAGCAAACAATCCTGTCGCAACTCTATTAAAGCATGCGGAAGACCTTTCTCTGTCCCATGCCTAAATAAGCAATCGTTTTTAAGTCTACCTGAATAAGGCTGATTATTACCGATTAATTTTTCACTTTTTGAAAGCGAGCTAAATAAGTGTTTAGCCAGCCTTTCATCTTTATCCCACAACACAGCTGCAGACCAAGGTCTTTTTACCCCTCTAAAATTCGGAGTAAATGAATGTACAGATAGAATAATCGGCACCTGCCCGTCATTTATTAAGTTTTCAAGAGTTGATGCAATCGCGAAATGATAAGGCATATAAAACTTGTCCACTCTCTCCTGCCAAGCGGAAATATTATTATGTCGATCAACATCCAGATTGCCGGGGATAATACTTCCGTCAGAAAGTTTCATAATCAGTGTTGGGTCATCCAATCCGCGATTTGGGTCAATCAACAATCTTGAAAAACCACTTAAAATGGCCGGACACCCCAGAATGTCAGCAAGATGCCGCGTCACCTCAGCCGCACCCATATCCCATGCAACATGACGCTCTAATTCATGCTCCTGTAAACCAAGCTGCGCGTAGTCTTCCGGTATAGCATTACTTGCATGATCACAGATAAGTAGAAATCGTGACGTATTCCCCTCATTTAGAACTGTATAAGGTGCAGTATAAGGCGTTGGCATTATTGTACTTTTTCATATTTTATGTCTAAAAGCTCTGTCTTACCGGGGGTTAAAGCCTCACCTTTTGACATACGCCCGATTTTGTCAGCCAGTATTTGTGTTTGGGTATGATGCGGCATATGCCCTACCCCCTTTAACAGCATATATTCTGAGTCAGCTACCGCATTATGAAAACGTTCAGACTGTCTTTTAGTATTCACAATATAATCTCTGTTACCAGCAACAATTAGGAAAGGTGTTTTAATGTCCTCATAATCTTCGGACATAGTTTCCAGATGGCGGCGTAAATTATAAGAGTAATATGAGTTATTAATTATCTTTGACGGACGCAAAAGTATCTCTGCCTGAGCACCCTCACGGTAATCTTCTCGGGCTGGTTCGGGTTCAAAAATAGACTTGATTGAAAGCGGGACATAAAGCTGTCCTATTTTATTCAAAAAAAGACGGCTGAAAACATGATTAATCACAGGTGTTGTAAGCAAAACTTCATACCACCCGTAAGGTCCTTCCCAAGGATAAGCAACCCCGGCAAGTGATACAGCGCCAGTAATTTCATCTCCGAACTGCTTTGCATAAGCAATCGCAACCGCACCTCCCCAACTGTGACCCACAATTATCGGCTTTTTAAGCTTTAATTTATTTACCGCCATATGAATGGCTTCCGCTTGCTTCATCGGATCTGACATTTCAAGAGGGTGAAGTTTGGTCTCGCTCCATCCGATACCAGGGCGGTCAAACGCGTATAAGTCAATATCAGGGGGAAAAGCCTCAAAAAAAGCCAGCTCCATATCAGCTGATGACCCGCTTGACCCATGTATCAAAACGATTGGCGCATTTTCCTTGTTTTCAATATCAGAAGCTTTTTTGCGGGTTAAAAAATGGAATTTTGCCGTTTCAACATCAACAAATTCCCCTTTTGGGGGATATTTGCGTTCAACCTGGGAAACCATAAATAACTCATGGCCTACTAAAACCACAATTATGAATGTGAAAATTGCCAACATGCGAGACATAACCACCATTTAATCCAGATTTTCTCAGAGAAAAGGTCTTAGAGAAAAGTATGAGTTAAAATACAGTCTAGCCCTGACGTGCTTTAAAACGTTTGTTAACTTTGTTGATAACAAATAAACGACCACGGCGGCGAACGACCTGATTTTTCTGATGTCTATCGCGAAGCGATTTCAGAGAATTTTTAACTTTCATGGTCCCGTGCTCCAAGCCATTTATGAGGCTTTCAAAGGTTGATAAGCGCGTTTAGTATACGACAGACAGGTATCTGTCAAGCCGCGCAGAATGCTTAAAACAGCTTAAAGTATCGGCGTATCTTGCGACAAAACACGGTTCATATGGCGAAAACCTGAACCAGTGACCAGATAGAGCATGAAAGCAGACACGATAAGGCCCAAAATATAAGGAGCAGTTGGATCGACATAACTATAAAGTGCCATGGCTGTTACCGGTACAAATATAATTCCAATAGCTGCAGTTGCACCTATTAACCCTGCAACAGCCCCCTGCTCTTCAGGATCTACAACCAGTGATGCTCCCGCCGCTGTCCCTGTCCTGATAAGACCAAAGCCAAAACCAGAAATCACCATGCTCGCGACCAGTAAGATTTTCGACATTGGTAACAAGAACATACAAAATGGAATAACAAGAAGTACTGCACCGGATATCAGCATGGTTCTTACTGAAGGATCGAGTTTTGGAATCACGACAAGCTGACTGATTAACGTCATAATCGCCATCCCCATCATGCCGATACCAACCAAACTGGTGGTTTCTTGAGCGTTGAGATGTAAAACGTCCAATACAAAGAAAGCAGAAATCTGCAGGAGGATAGCCTGAACAAAGCTGGTGCCTGCACCGATAAGCATTAAACCGCCAATCCTTTGGTCGTTTAATCTTAAACGCGTTTCTGGAATATTCTCAAAAACCTCCGGCCGACGTCGCTCAGTCAGGAATACAAGGGTAGACATCATCCCTAAGAAACCAATGATGGCTAACAAATAAAACGGAAGAAAAAGGCTATAAACTGCAAGCACGGCGGCAAATCCAGGACCTAATATCGCGCCAAAACCAAAAGCTGCCCCAATAGCCGCAACCCCTTTTGATCGTTCAGATCGGGTGGTTCTATCAGCAATATAGGCTTGCGCTGCTACAGGTGTTCCCGATCCAAAGACGCCATAAATCGCGCGGCTCAATACAAGCAGAATATAAAGTGCGATAACTGAAACCGCGTTCTCAATCCCATATTGAAGCAAATAGCCAAAGCTCCCCGTCGAGAAAGAAAACGCCAACATCCCAATCATTATGACAGGCTTACGTCCGATATTGTCGCTGATGCGCCCCCATATTGGACTAAATACCGTCCAGCAAATTGCCGAAAGCGTAAACATCAACCCGACTTCCATCTCATTCAGACCGAGATTACGAGCAATCGGAGGTAACAGAGCAGAAAAAAGCGTTTGTCCCATACCAACAGCAACAATGCTGATGAATAGAATTTTGATGCCTCTCTGTTTCTCGCTATCAGATGTTATCTGGTTATAGTCTGTTTGTTTCATTTTTCTCAAACGGCTAGAGGAAACGTATTTACTTTTAAATTTGTACCCGTTTTAAATCAGCATCTACCATGAGACCTATGAGTTCATCGAAGCCAACACGCGGTTCCCAATTCAGTTTTTTAAAGGCTTTACTGAAATCACCAACCGTTTCATCGGGGTCTATTGGTCTATAAAGGGCGGTATCGATATTTACAAGTAATCTGCCAGATAATTTATCATAACCATGTATCTTTTCTGCCGATCCTTCCCAGATAAGTTTGAAACCCAAAAGGTCTGCCGCCTTCTCTGTAAATGACTTTACTGAGTATGAATTCCCTGTTGCAATCACATAATCATCTGGCTCATCTTGTTGCAACATAGCCCACATGGCCTCCACATAATCCCCTGCAAAGCCCCAATCACGCCTTGCCTCAATATTTCCTAAGGAAAGAACTGTCTCCGCCCCGCATGAAATATTAGCTAGCGTATAAGTTATTTTGCGGGTAACAAATTCTAAGCTCCTCATAGGGCTTTCATGGTTAAACATAATGCCCGCTGAAGCATGAAGACCATAGGTGTTACGAAAATTGCTGACACCTAAATGAGCTGTTAATTTTGAGGCACCATAAGGGCTGATAGGCTGAAAAGGGGTCTGCTCATTTTGTGGCGATATTTTGGATGCTCCAAACATTTCCGAGGATGAGGCTTGATAAAAACGTATCGACCGATCTGTTTCTTTAACGGCCTCAAGCAAAAGCAGTGCATTAAACCCTGAATATTGTGCAGCATCTGCCGGAGAATAAAAACTCGCCTGTACTGAAGATTGATCCCCAAGATTATAAATCTCATCAGGTTTTACTTTTTGCAAGGCAGAGATGATTTTCTCTTTATCCTGCAAATTTAAATCCAGCATCTCAACATCTTGGCTAATACCAAGTTCAGAAAACCGCCATAAATCAGTTGGCGCATTCGGGCGGCGGATACCGATGACACGGTAATTTTTACCGAGTAATAATTTTGCGAGATAAGATCCGTCCTGTCCGGATATGCCTGTAATGATTGCAGTTCGACCCATATTGTCATTTCTTTTTGAAAAGGTTCTATATCTATAAAACAAAACTTTAGATGAAAGAATTGATTATCAGAATAATATAACCTAATAATCCAAAGTTGTTTAAATTCTCTTCTGCAGGGGCATAATGAGTAACGATAATAATTGGATGCTTCTTGCAGCCCTTACAGGCGTGTTAACTCTTTTCGCTATTTTCTGCCTTATACCTATGGCAAAGAAGATTGGTCTCGTCGATAAACCTGGAGGACGCAAGAAACACCTCGGCGAGATTCCGTTAATTGGTGGCATCAGCATCTTTCTTGTTTTAGGAACATTTGCTGTTTTCACCGGCTACTTTAATAATGATTGGAAATGGGTTTTGGGGGTTGCTTCAATTCTAATTATTATAGGATTAATTGATGATTTATGGGATATAAGACCCCTTTATAAGCTCGGCGCCCAAATTATTGCAGCCATACTCATGGTGTTCAGCACAGGTGATTTCATACAAACAATCGCCTATCTCCCCAGTGGACATACCATAAATATTGCCGAGCTTGGCTATTTTATAACATTGTTCGCTGTTGTCGGCTTAATTAACGCATTTAATATGATGGACGGTATTGATGGACTTGCGGCGACGCAGGCGATCTTATCTATAGTCCTCACATTCACCTCTATGTTTATTCTGAAGACAACATTTTCAAATGATATTTTTATCATTTTTCTTTTAGGGGCGCTTCTTGGCTTCCTAATCGCCAATCTGAACCTATTGCCCAAAACAAAAGTATTTCTTGGTGATGCGGGGAGCATGATGCTGGGTTTCTTTATTGCCTGGATGCTGATTTCTTATACCCAAACCCCCAATAAACAGGGTCTCCCGCCCTCTCTCGCACTCTGGGTCGTCGCTATTCCTGTCGCGGATACATTAGCTCTTTCCGTAAGACGCATATTATTGAGGCGCTCACCATTTCGTCCGGATAGAAAACACCTCCATCATATCTGCTTGCGATTAGGGTTATCTCCACTGCACTCTCTGGCTATAATTTGCATGTTATCAATAATCAGTTATCTGATTGGTATCTCGACCTATCTGCTATTCGGTGAAATCGCATCAATTATCTTATTTTTTGTGATGATTGGTTTGTATTATAAATTTATCAAGAATATATGGCGCATTTCTTCACTCTTTAGGCGATTGATTAATTAAGCTGTCAGCACATTTTTAAGATTGAACCTTAAAAATCAATGTGAGACTCCGGGCAACTAAAATCCCTAAGATGATACCCGCAGCATTCGCCAAGAAATCCATAATATCTGCCTGCCGTCCCGTAAATGGCTGAATAAGCTCAATACATCCTCCATAAGCCAAAGCAAATAAAAAGACTGAGAAATGAGGAAATATCCTTTCCAGCGAAACGGGTAAAACCATTAAACAATAAGCAAATAAATGAAGCAGCTTATCTGACACCAAGAGTTTTGTATCAACTTCACTTGGCGGTTTGAGTGATAAAAACAAAATAAGCAATGCGAGTATAAGGGTTAGATAAAGGCCTTTAAATTTTATAAAACTCATTTATGCTCCCTAGAGATTAATTTCATCATTTACACTAAGTGTAAAATTGAAATCCTGGTAAAATTGTCAGAAATAATACAATTATGTCGATTTTTAAGATTCATGGAAAAAAAATATGGGTGGCTGGTCACAATGGCATGGTCGGTAAAGCAGTTGTGCGTCAACTAGAAAAAAAAAACTGCGAAATTTTAACCATTGATCGCCAATCTCTCGACTTAACAATTCAACAAGATGTAAATAATTGGCTTGCCCACAATAAACCTGACGCAGTAATTTTATGCGCAGCCAAAGTTGGCGGTATTTTGGCGAATGACAGATACCCTGCTGAATTTATTTATCAAAACCTCATGATTGAGGCCAATATTATCAACGCTGCATATACAAATGAAATCAGTAAACTACTCTTTTTAGGATCCTCATGTATTTACCCAAAACATGCTCCACAACCAATGAAAGAAAGCGCATTACTCACCAGTCCCTTAGAAAATACAAATGAATGGTATGCATTGGCTAAAATCGCCGGTATTAAGTTGTGCCAAGCATATAGAAAACAATATGGTTCAAATTTTATTTCCGCTATGCCCACAAACTTGTATGGCCCTTACGATAATTTTGATTTGGAAACCAGCCATGTTATTCCAGCCTTGATAAGAAAAACACACGAAGCCAAACTAAATAATCAAAATGAGATTATAGTTTGGGGGACTGGTGAGCCCTTAAGAGAATTCATGCATGTTGATGACTGCGCTGATGGCATTATTTTTTTATTAGAGAATTACTCTGACATGGAGCACGTTAATCTTGGTACTGGTCAAGAGCTTTCTATCGGGGATTTAATTGAAATGATAAAGTCAGCTGTCGGATTTAAGGGAGAAACAGAATTTGATACTTCAAAACCTGATGGCACGCCGCGCAAACTTCTTAACTCAGAAAAAATCCAGGCATTGGGTTGGTCACCAAATATATCACTTCAGAAAGGGTTAAAAGCAACATACCAATGGTATTTAGAGAACCATAAATAATTTTAATTTAATAACTAGCTTCTCTGCAAACTTAAAATAAATCTTTAGAATTTACTCTTCATTTTCGACCATATATATCTTCAAGGCGAACAATATCATCTTCACCAAAATAGTTACCTATTTGAACTTCAATTAGCACAAGTTCTTCTGAACCGATATTAGTAAGGCGATGTTTCTCTCCTTGCGGTATATGCCGATATTGGCCTGGCCCAGTCTCATAATTTTTATCTCCTATCTGAACAAGAGCGTTTCCTTTAATCACCAACCAATACTCAGAACGATGGTGATGATATTGTAAGCTAAGCATTTGTTCGGGATCCAGAGTTATCCGTTTAACCTGATAGTAATTTTCTTTTTTAAAATTTCGTAAGTACCCCATGGCCTCCTCACAGTTGAAGGTAATATAGTAAAATCAGATAATGGGCTAGCTTTAAGCTTTTCAACAAGAGACTTTACCTCTTGGCTCTTTTCTCGATGAGCAACCAGTAAAGTATCAGGCATATCAATTACCAACAAATCTTCCACACCTATTGTTGCAGTCAACTTGTCTATATGACTTGTGGTATGGACATAACTGTTACGTGTATCAACGAAACAAACTTCGTCATTTCCACTATAGCTATTGCCATTTATATCTTTATTAGCTGTTTTAGCTACAGAGTCCCAACATCCAACATCAGACCAACCAAATCCGGCAGGAACCATAAAGATATTTTGGGCTTTTTCCATCACTGCGTAGTCAATAGATATATCAGGTTGGGCGCAAAAACTTTTCTTAGCTAATCTCCTAACACCTTCTGAAAAATTACTCTTAACAAAAGCATTATATGAAGCACCCCAAACATCTGGAGCATGCTCCCCAATAGCCTTAGCCATAGTGCTTGCCGTGAAAAAGAACATTCCACTGTTCCAATAATGACAGCCATCAGCTAAATAACGCTCAGCTTCTGATTTTTCGGGTTTTTCTGTAAATTTTTGCAAAGCTTGAGGCTTATTACTTTGGGTAGGTACTTGGATATAACCATACCCTGTTTCGGGCGAAGTTGGGCGAATACCAAAGACTACAAGTTGATCACTGTATTTCTCTGCTTGCTGTACTGCCTCCTTGAAAGCATCATCGCCAGTGATTAGATGATCAGCGGCAAGAACGAGGCATTTCGTATCGTCCCCATGTGTCTCTTGGATATGTCGAACTGCAAGTGCAATTGCGGGAGCTGTATTGCGCCCTTCTGGTTCCAAAATGTAAGATAATTTGGCTTGATAGTTATTATTATAAATAAAATGACTAGTAAGGAAATAGTGTTCTTGATTAGTTATAATCAGCGCCTCATCTGAGATTAGAGTCGCCCTATCCAGTACATGCCCGATAAGAGGTTTACCCGCCAATTCCATAAAGGGTTTTGGATACAACGCTCGTGAGGCTGGCCAAAGACGAGCCCCTACCCCGCCTGATAGAATGATAGGTATAATTTTAGTCACAATCTATAATTTCCCACTAATAGATTTAAATCCTATAAGAATTATGTCTTTCTGCGGCTTCTTCCCAACTGTTAATAATAATGGCATTATTTTGAGACGAAATATCATAATTGTCTGTAAAAACCTTGGGACTTACTATGTAGGCTGAACCTCCTAAATCTAATATTTCTTTATGCATACCACTTATGCGCCCTATCACGATTTGGATTTTCGACAGAAACTGTTCAGTAGTTTCTGACATAGGGTCAGAGAATGAAATGTTCAGCTTTTTTGATAAATTTTTCCATTTCATAGTATTTGACATCATAGGGTGTGGTCGAAGATACAGATCGCCTTGTATTTCTTTAATAAACTTTTCTATTTCCGCCACTTTATCCTCTGGTTTTATTAATATACCTGTACCGCTGCCAATTGATATATTGTTTTCCATTAATGTAAACTCAACATCACTTATCCCTTGTCCCGCTAACCACTGTCGGCGTTCTTCTATTTCATTTACGCTATGGCAAATAACTCTGTTATAATAAATAGGGGTGTTAAATTTTAATAATGGTGAATGTGGTAAGTAAATGACCTCCACTTTTTTGTTAAGAAAAGAA